>CAIOUR010000146.1 GCA_903861575.1 uncultured beta proteobacterium
AAACGGGAAGGGTACGAACACAGCTGCCGCACCGACCGCAGCGATTTCGGTGACCGTGCTGGCGCCGGCCCGGCACAGCACCAGGTCGGCATCGGCAAAGGCTTGGGCCGTGTTGTCGATAAATGGCGTCAGCGTAGCCTCCACCCCGGCAGCCGCGTAGTTGCTGCGCAGCTCGTCGATTTGTTTCTCGCCGCTTTGGTGTATGACGATGGGGCGTTGTGCCGCATCGATTAAAGCCAATGCTTGCGGCACCACAGTGTTGAGCGCTCGCGCGCCCAGGCTGCCGCCCACCACCAGCAGACGCAGCGGGCCGCTGCGGCCGGCAAACCGCTGCGCGGGCGCGGCTTGTTGAAGAAATTCAGCGCGCAGGGGATTTCCCACCCAACGCGCCTTTGGCAGGGCGTTGGGGTAGGCGCTGAATATGTGCCGTGCCAGCCGTGCCAGTAGCCTGTTAGACAAACCTGCGATGGCGTTTTGCTCATGCAAGATCAGTGGAATGCGCAATAACGCCGCAGTTAAACCGGCGGGCAGGCTGATGTAGCCGCCCAGGCCCACCACCACAGACGGGCGAATGCGGCGCAGCAGTGCCAGGCTTTGGCCACAGGCGCGCAACAGCCGCCAAGGCGCTGCCAGCAGGGCCAGTTTGCCTTTGCCGCGCACACCTTGAAAGTCAATCAAGTCCATGGCGAAGCCGTGCACGGGCACGATGCGCGACTCCATGCTGTCCGGCGCGCCCAGCCAACGTACATTCCATCCGGCAGTGCGCAATGCCTGCGCAACCGCTAGTCCCGGGAAGATGTGGCCGCCAGTGCCGCCGGCCATGACCAGAGCGCTGCGGGGTAAGGCGGTGGCGCTCACGACCGTCCCCCCTGCATCATGCGGCGGTTTTCGTGGTCAACCCGCAATACGATGGCAAGTGCAACCAGGTTAATCAGAATGGCAGATCCACCATAGCTCATCAGCGGCAGGGTCAGGCCTTTGGTGGGCAACGCACCCAGGTTCACGCCCATGTTGATGAAGGCCTGAAAGCCCATCCAGATGGCCACGCCCTGCGCCACCAGACCCGGGAATACCCGGTCCAGTGCGATCGCTTGGCGGCCGATGTGCATGATGCGACGGGTCAGCCACAGAAACAAGGCGATCAGCACCATAACGCCCACCAAGCCCATTTCCTCGCCTATCACCGCCAGTAGAAAGTCGGTGTGAGCCTCAGGAAGCCAGTGCAGCTTCTCTACGCTACCGCCGAGCCCAACGCCGAAGATCTCACCCCGTCCAATAGCAATCAGCGAGTGCGAAAGCTGGTAGCCCTTACCCAAGGCATACTTTTCTGCCCAGGGGTCCAGGTAGGCAAAAATCCGCTCGCGCCGCCATTCGCTCAGGGCGATCATCAGGCTGAAGGCAATCAGCAAAATTCCCGTGATGGAGGCAAACATGCGCACATTCACTCCGCCCAGGAAAAGAATGCCCATTGCAATCACGGCGATCACCATGAAGGCACCCATATCGGGCTCCCACAGCAACATGACGCCCATGGCACCCACTGCAAAAGCCATGGGCATCACCGCGCGGAAGAAATCTTCTTTCACGTCCATTTTGCGCACCATGTAATCGGCGGCGTACAACAGCACGGCGAGTTTGGCCAATTCAGACGGTTGGAAGTTCGTAGGGCCCAAGGTGATCCAGCGTTTGGCACCGTTGACGCCTTTGCCGATGCCTGGCACCAACACCGCTGCCAACAGCACCAGCGATGCGACAAACAACATCGGCGCCCACCGCTCCCATTTTTCCAGGGACACCTGAAAGGCGATCAGGGCACCAACGAGAGCCACGGCAATCGATAGGATGTGGCGGCTCAGGAAATGGGTGTGTGTATACGTGGAAAACTTGGGGTTATCCGGCATGGCGATCGATGCGGAATACACCATCACAAGACCCCAGATCAGCAAAATACCGACCACCCAGATGAGCGCCACATCGACTGTGTGGAGCTTTACCGCCTGAGGGCTGACCCCGCTTTGCGCATGAACATAAGCGCTTCGGCGAGCTCCGAGTTGGACCGGCAGCGTGATATCTTGCTCTGTCCCGCCGAACCAGCGTTTGAAGGGATTGAGTTTGAGTACCGACTCCATCATGCTGTGGCCTCCATCAGCGTGCCGCTGCGGTTTGCCAGCGCTGCGACCGAATCGACAAATACCCGAGCGCGGTGGGCATAGTCATCAAACATGTCAAAGCTGGCGCAAGCGGGCGACAAGAGCACGGCGTCGCCACTGCGGGCTTGCTGGTAAGCCAGCTCCACGGCCTGGGGCAAATCGTCGGCCTCCAGAATTTGTAGTGTGTGGGTGGGCGAAATAGCGCTGCGTATCCGCTGCGCGTCACGCCCGATCAACACTACGGCGCGTGCGTGGGTAGCCAAAGGGGAGGCTAATGGCGCGAAGTCCTGCCCCTTGCCATCGCCACCCAAAATAACCACCAGGCGGCGCTCAGCTCCTAAGCCTGTCAGCGCGGCGACGGTCGCGCCGACGTTAGTCCCCTTGCTGTCGTCAAAAAATTCGACTCCATCAATGACCGCCACGGATTGCATGCGGTGCGGTTCACCCCGGTATTCGCGCAGCCCGTACAGAACGGGTGCCAGCGGGCAGTCTGCCAGCGTAACGAGTGCCAATGCAGCCAATGCATTGATGGCATTGTGGCGACCGCGGATGCGCAGTGCATCGGCTGGCATAAGGCGCTGAATCAGAATGCCGTCTACCTCGCCCCGGCGCGCTTTTTCGCCGGAGTCCACGGCCCGCACCAGCCAGGTTAGCCCATTCACGTTTTCCAGCCCTAAGTCGCCGATCCGCGTGGGTAGGTCGCTGCCAAAGCCCAACACCGTGCGCATAGGAGCGGCGGCTTCTTTGGGCGCACCGGGACGGGCCTTCAGCTTGGCTGCGGGCGCAGGCGCCATGGCCATGACCGCGGGATCATCGCGGTTGAGCACCATGGCTGCGCGGCTACCAAACACGCGGGCCTTGGCAGCGGCGTAGTCATCCATGTCGCTGTGCCAATCCAAATGGTCTTGGCTCAGGTTGAGTACGACTGCGGCAGTCGGCTCAAACGCGCCGCTGTTATGCAACTGGAAGCTGGAGAGCTCCAGCACCCAGACCTCAGGCAGGGCTTGCGCGTCCATCGCCTGCGCCAGCGTGTCAAGCAAGGTCGGGCCGATGTTGCCGGCTACGGCGACCGACTTTCCGGCACGCGCGATCAGCTGGCCGGTTAGCGCGGTAACGGTGGTTTTGCCATTGGTGCCGGTGATAGCCAGCACGCGGGGCGCATAGTCGCTCTGCGCGTGCAGATCCGCCAAGGCGCTAGCAAACAGGCTGAGTTCGCCACCCACCCACAGGCCCAGACTGCGGGCGGCGTCCACCAGCGGAGCGGTAGTGGCGGGTGACAAACCGGGGCTGAGAAACACGGCGCGGATATCGGTGCCTTGAATGGCGTCAGCGGAAAAATGGCTGTGCAACAAGCGGGCTTGTGGTACCTGGGCTTGCAAAGCGGCAGCCTGTGGCGGTGCGGCACGGGTGTCGAGCACACTCACACGCGCTCCGGCGCGGGCACACCAGCGCGCCATCGCCAGGCCGGACGCACCCAGGCCCAGGATCAGAACGTGTTGGTCGCGCAAATAGTCCACTGGTTACCTCAGCTTCAGTGTGGACAGGCCGAGGAGGCACAGCAGCATCGTGATGATCCAAAAGCGCACCACGACTTGGGTTTCACGCCAACCGGTTTTCTCAAAATGGTGATGCAAAGGAGCCATCTTCAATAAGCGCCGCCCCTCGCCAAACCGGCGCTTGGAATATTTGAAGTAGCCCACTTGCAGCATCACGGACAAAGCTTCCACGACGAAGACGCCGCCCATCACCGCCAGCACAATTTCCTGGCGCACGATCACCGCAATGGTTCCCAGCGCGGCACCCAATGAGAGCGCACCAACATCACCCATGAAAACTTGTGCCGGGTGGGTGTTAAACCACAGAAACGCCAGCCCCGCACCCGCGATGGCAGCGCAGAAAATCAGCATCTCCCCGGCACCCTTGATGTGCGGGAAAAACAGGTACTTGGAATACACGGCGCTGCCGGTCACATAGGCAAAAACGCCCAACGCGGAGGCCACCATCACCACGGGCATGATCGCCAAGCCGTCCAGACCGTCGGTCAGATTCACGGCGTTGCTGGAGCCCACAATCACCAGGTAGGTCAGGATCACAAAGCCTAAAACGCCTAGCGGGTAGCTGATTTCTTTGAAGAAAGGCAGCAGCAAGCCAGCCTTAGGCGGCAGGTTGACATCAAAGCCCGAGGTCACCCACATGCTGAACAACTCCCATACGCGCTGGTTGGAGTTTTCAGACACGCTAAATACCAGACAAATCGCAGCCACAAACCCGATCAACGATTGCCAAAAATACTTTTCACGTGAACGCATGCCCTCGGGGTCTTTGCGAACCACCTTGCGCCAATCGTCGACCCAGCCAATCGCGCCAAATCCCAGCGTCACGGTCAGCACAATCCAGATAAAACGGTTGCTCAAGTCCGCCCACAGCAGGGTTGATACAGCAATGGAGATCAGCACAAGCACCCCGCCCATGGTGGGCGTTCCACTCTTGCTGAGGTGCGTCTCCATGCCGTATCCGCGCACAGGTTGGCCAATTTTCAGAGATGTCAGGCGCCGGATGACCGCCGGACCGGCCACCAAGCCGATTACCAAGGCTGTCATCGACGCCATAACCGCACGAAGGGTGATGTACTGGAAAACACGCAAAATTCCATAGTCGGGAGACATGGCCTGGAGCCACTGTGCCAGCATTAGCAGCATGTTTCTTCTCCCGCGTGGATGGTCTCGTCACTTGCCTGGACACAGGCTTTTGTTACAGCGTCCACTACCTGTTCCATGCGCATGAAGCGGGAACCCTTTACCAACACACTGGCGACCTGTGGCAGCAGGGCCGCTACGGCCGTCAGCAGGGCGGGCATATCCTCGAAATGCTGGGAGCCTGGCGCGGCGGCATGAGCGTGGCTGCTCAAGTTCCCGGTGAGCAAAACATGTTCGATGCCTTTGGCTGCGGCATACGCACCTGCCTCTTGGTGGAACGCCGGACCGTGATTGCCCACTTCGCCCATGTCGCCCAAGACCAGCAAGCGCGGGCCGGGTAGATCGGCCAGCACCTCAATAGCCGCGCGTACCGAATCTGGGTTGGCGTTGTAGCTGTCGTCTACCAAAGTGATGCTGCGAGCCCCCAATGCCAGTGACAGCGCACGCGACCGGCCTTGTACAGGGGCAAATGCCGAAAGACCCTGTTCTACAGCCTGAGCGGGTACACCCGCAGCCAGTGCACAGGCCGCTGCAGCCAGGGCGTTTTTGATGTTGTGGCGTCCGGCAATGTGCAAGTCGAATTGCAGATGCGTGATCTGCGCGCCCAGTTGGACTTGCGCTCGTACGCGCCAATGCCCGCCGCTCCATTGCGCATCGACCAGGCGTAAGTTGTCTTCGCGGAGTGCGTCTTTGGTCGGCACATCGCTGAATGTGACGCTGCGCCGTGCGCCGGCGAGGTTGCGCCAAAAGGGTGTGTAGACGTCGTCCGCCGGGAAAACGGCTACGCCATCGACGGGCAGCGCACTGATCACCGCGCCGTTCTCTGCTGCGACAGCGTCTACGGTATGCATGAATTCCAGGTGCTCGCGCTGCGCATTGTTGACCAGCGCCACCGTGGGTTGCGCCACAGCGCTGAGCCGGGCGATTTCGCCAGGGTGGTTCATGCCGAGTTCAACGACACCGATGCGGTGTTCGCTGCGCAGGCGCAGCACGGTCAACGGCACGCCGATGTGGTTATTCAAATTACCTTGGGTTGCCAGCGCCGCACCGTTTGGCGCATACACTTGCAGAATGGCCGCAATCATTTGCGTGACGGTGGTTTTGCCGTTGCTGCCGGTTACACCAATCATGGGCAGGTGCAATTGTGCACGCCAGTTGGTGCCCAGTGCGGTCAAGGCTTCTTGGGTATCGGGTACCTCGATCCGCGGCAAGGCGCTGTCGGCCTTGCCATTTTGCGGATGACACAGGACCGCTACCGCACCTTGAGCAACAGCTTTTGGAAGAAACTGGTTGGCATCAAAGGTCTCGCCGCGCAAGGCGATGAATAGGTCGCCTGCACGCGCAGTGCGTGTGTCGGTGTGCACGCGCAGCCAACGCGCAGCCGGATTGGCGACGAGATGGCTGTTCGGAATCAACGCGGCAACATGGCCGAGCGTCATGCGGCTTGCGGCCCGTGCTGTAAGGGCCTGGCGCGCATGGACACGGTCATCGAAAGTGTGACGCTGCTGAGCTATTTCCTGGCTGGTCTCGTGGCCCTTGCCTGCGATCAGAACTACATCATGGTCATGGGCTTGTTGCACGGCGTCAGCGATTGCAGTGGCCCGGTTGGCCTGGACATGCCATGACGGCCCTTGCATCAGCGGAGCAACCATTTGTGCGAGGATACGCTGAGGGTCTTCCGTGCGCGGGTTGTCGCTGGTCAAGATAACTTGATCAGCCCCTTGCACTGCTGCCGCGCCCATGAGCGGGCGTTTGCCTGGGTCACGATCTCCACCACAGCCCACCACGCACCACAGCTGCCCGCCGCGTGCGATAGCTATCGGGCGCAGCGCAGCAAGGGCGTTTGTCAGGCCATCCGGAGTGTGGGCGTAGTCCACCAGAACCAAGGGGTTGACACCGTTGGACAGCGCTGGCTCCATACGTCCGGGCGGTGCGTTCAGATTACTGCAAATGGCAGCTGCCAGTGCCAACGGAGTGCCTTGGCTGCGCAAGGCGGCGATTACACCCAGAAGGTTGGCTACGTTGTAGGTGCCAGGCACTTTGCTGTACACGGTGTGCGTTTGATCCAACTCGCGCACCTCAAAGGCCATGCCATGGTCGGTTGGGCGAATATTGCAAGCATGTAATCGGGCCTCAGCGCCTGGGTCGGCAAGGCTGGTGCAGGTCCATACATCCAGCGGGCTACCGCGTAAGTCGGCCGCGAGTGCCGCGCCGTGCAAGTCGTCGATGTTGATCACCGCACTGCGTAGCCCTGGCCAGTCGAACAATGCACGCTTAGCCTTCCAGTAGGCATCCATAGTGCCGTGGTAATCCAAGTGGTCCTGGCTGAAGTTGGTGAATACGGCGCATTGAATCGTTAAGCCGTCCAGTCGGTGTTCCTGCAAGCCGATGGATGAGGCCTCAATCGCGCACCCGCAGGCGTTTTGGGCTGCAAAGGTCTGGATAGCGGCATGGACTGTTAGCGGATCTGGCGTGGTCAGGCCGGTTGCCTTCAAAGCGCTCGCATCTGCTTCACCGCCATCGCCGATGAGACCGCACCCCAAGGTGCCGATGAAACCTGCGCGCCGTGTTCCAGAAATCTTCGAGGCTGCTGCTAACGCTTGCGCCAGCCACCATGCACTGGAGGTTTTTCCATTAGTTCCAGTAACTGCAAAAACTGGCAAGCACGTCTGGGGTGTGGCAAAGAATGACGCTGCAAGTCCACCTAATTGCGGCTGCAAGCCCTCGAGGGCGGCAACAGGGAGACTCCCAAAATCCCACGCCGCTACGCCAGTTGCTTCCACCAGGCAGGCCACTGCGCCGCGTTGCAGGGCGTCGGCTACGTGTCGGCGTGTATCGGTGGCTGCCCCGGGCCAGGCTACAAAGCCGTCCCCGGGGCGTACTTCGCGGCTATCGCTCACTAAGGTGCCGGTTACACGGGTCTTCAACCAGGCCAGTGCTTCAGCAGAACTTGTCAAGCGATCCATCAAAAGCTTTCGTCTTCGGCAGCAGAGACGATTTGCGGCCGCACCGAGATGTCCGGTTGGACGCCCATGATGCGCAGACTGTGTTGCACCAGTTCGCTGAATACGGGTGCCGCAACTTCACCGCCGAAATATTTGCCGGCAGTCGGTTCGTCGAGCATCACGCCTACGATGATGCGGGGCTTGTCAATTGGCGCCATGCCCACAAACCAGCTGCGGTACTTGCGGTTGCCGTCGCTGCCATAGCCCTTGCCGACTTGCTTGTACGCAGTACCTGATTTGCCGCCCACCGAATAACCCATGGTTTGCGCTTTAGGGCCGGTTCCGCCGGGTCCTGCCGCCATATGCAGCATCTTGCGGATCTTGGCGGCGGTTTCCGATGAAAAAACCGGGACTCCAAGCGCCGGGTTATCGGTTTTCATGAGGGTTGCCGGAATGATTTGGCCGTCATGCGAGAAGACGGTGTAAGACCGCACCATCTGGAACAGCGATGCCGAGAGACCGTAGCCATATGAGGCCGTGGCTTGCTCAATGGGCCGCCACGTTTTGTAGGGCCGCAGCCGCCCGGACACGGCACCCTTGAACTCAATGTTGGGACGTTCGCCAAATCCAGCGGCGGTGAAGGTGGTCCACATTTCGCTGGGCTGCAGCTGCATGGCGATTTTGGTAGTGCCAACATTGCTCGAGACCTGGATGATCTGTTCCACGCTCAGAGCCCCATGGGGGTGCGCATCGCGGATGGTGACGCCGGTGATGGAGACGGATCCGGGTGCCGTGTCGATGACTGTCTCGGGTTTGACGCGTCCGGTCTCCAATCCGATGCCGATGGTGAATGGTTTCATCACCGAGCCGGGCTCAAAGGTGTCGGTCAGCGCCCGGTTGCGTAATTGCTCGCCGCTGAGGTTGGCACGCTTTTGCGGGTTGTAGCTGGGGTAGTTGGCCATGGCGAGCAGCTCGCCTGTATTGGCATCGAGCACCACTACGCTGCCCGCGTGCGCCCGGTTGTTGACTACCGCTTCTTTGAGTTTTTGGTACGCGAAAAATTGGATCTTGCTGTCGATGCTCAGCTGGACATCTTCGCCAGGGAGTGGTGGCACCACAGCGCCCACGTCTTCGACAACCCGCCCCCGACCGTCTTTGATGACGTGGCGTAAACCTGATTTGCCCGTGAGCGCACGGTTGAAGAACAGTTCCACGCCCTCCTGACCCTTGTCCTCCACATTCGTGAAGCCGACAATGTGGGCGGCCGATTCGCCTTCGGGGTATTGGCGCAGGTAGTCCGCGCTTTGGTGTATGCCTTTGAG
>CAIOUR010000147.1 GCA_903861575.1 uncultured beta proteobacterium
ACGCTGGTAGACCGCTTCAGCAAGTGGCCGGTCAAAGTCGCCGAGGTGAGCCGCTTCCGCTCGGGCAAGGAGGTCAGCGCTGCGCTCAAAGGCGTGGCCGAGGGGACGATTGACATCGTCGTGGGCACGCACAAGTTGCTGAGCCCAGACACGCATTTCAAAGACCTAGGGCTGCTCATCATCGACGAGGAACACCGCTTTGGCGTGCGCCACAAAGAGGCGATGAAGGCCATGCGCGCCGAGGTCGATGTGCTCACGCTGACCGCCACGCCCATCCCGCGCACCATGGGAATGGCTTTGGAGGGCCTGCGCGATTTGTCGGTGATTGCCACCGCGCCGCAGCGCAGGCTGGCCATCAAGACATTTGTGCGCACCGAGGGCGCAGGCGTGATCCGCGAGGCGGTTCTGCGCGAGCTCAAGCGCGGCGGACAGGTGTACTTTTTGCACAACGAGGTCGAGACGATTGAGAACCGCCGCGCCGCGCTGGAGGAGCTGCTGCCCGAGGCGCGCATTGCGGTGGCCCACGGCCAGATGCCAGAGCGGCAGCTGGAGGCGGTGATGCGCGACTTTGTGGCCCAGCGCTACAACATGCTGCTGTGCTCCACGATCATCGAGACCGGCATCGACGTGCCTACCGCCAACACCATCGTGATGAGCAGGGCCGACAAGTTCGGCCTGGCGCAGTTGCACCAGCTGCGCGGGCGTGTGGGCCGCAGCCACCACCAGGCCTACGCGTATCTGATGGTCCCGGACCTGGAGGGCTTAAGCAAAAACGCCAGCCAACGGTTGGACGCGATCCAGCAAATGGAAGAGCTCGGCAGCGGCTTCTACCTGGCCATGCATGACCTGGAGATCCGCGGCGCGGGTGAGGTGCTGGGCGAGAGCCAGAGCGGCAACATGTTGGAGGTGGGTTTTCAGCTGTACAACGAGATGCTGTCCGAGGCGGTGCGCTGCCTCAAGGCCGGGATTGAGCCTGACCTGCTCAGCCCGCTCAACGCCACCACCGAGATCAACCTGCACGCCCCGGCGCTCCTGCCCGACGACTACTGCGGCGACGTACACCTGCGCCTGAGTTTTTACAAAAAGCTGGCCACCGCCCACAACGCGGACCAGATCGACGCGCTGTTAGAGGAAATCGTCGACCGCTTTGGCAAGCTGCCCGCGCAAGGCCAAACCCTGATCGACGTGCACCGCCTGCGCGTGCTGGCCAAGCCCTACGGCGTGGCCAAGGTGGACGCTGCGCCCGGCGTGATCACCATCAGCTTCAAAAAAGACGCGCCCATCGAACCCATGAAAATCATCGCGCTGATCCAGAAGAACAAGCACATCAAGCTGGTGGGCAACGAGAAGCTGCGCATCGAGCGCGAACTGCCCGAGCCCAAGGCACGGGCGCAGATGGTGCGCGATCTGCTGCGCAGCTTGGGGCAGCCGGTGGCAAAGGAAGTCTCGGTATGACGGCGCGGATTGAAACGACCGCTGGCCTTGTCCTCCAAGGCTTCACCCCGCCCCTGCGCCTCGCAGACTTCAAGCTGATCGCCTTTGACATGGACTCCACGCTGATCAACATCGAGTGTGTGGACGAGATTGCCGATGCCGTCGGGCGCAAGACCGAGGTGGCAGCGATTACCGAGGCCGCCATGCGTGGCGAAATTGCCGACTACAAAGAAAGCCTGCGCCAGCGGGTGCGGCTGCTAGCCGGTGTCACCGTGGGGCAGATGCAGCAGGTCCTGGACCAGCGCTTGCAACTCAACCCCGGCGCAGCAGCGCTGGTGCGCGCCTGTCAGGCGGCGGGCCTCAAGACCTTGTTGGTCAGCGGCGGTTTCACATTTTTTACCGATGCGGTGCGTGACCGCCTGCGCATCGACTGGACGCGCTCCAACGCGCTTGAGGTCGCTAACGGCGCGCTGACCGGGCGCATGGTCGATCAACCGTGGGGCGATATCTGCGACGGCGAAGAAAAGCGCCGCATGCTGCTGCAGACCTGCGCCGCCATGGGCATCGCCCCCGCCCAGGCCATCGCCATGGGCGATGGTGCCAACGATTTGCCGATGATGGGTGCGGCCGGGTTATCCGTGGCGTACCACGCCAAGCCCGCTGTTCGCGAAAAGGCCTTGGTCGCAATCAACGAAGGCGGTTTGGACAGGCTGCTGGAGGTGTTGGTTTAACGCACCCGCGCGCGCCACTGGTGAAAGTCGAAGAGCACCGGCCGCGCCACCAGCGCGACCAAAACCAGAGACAGGGGCACGGTGGCGATATAGCCCACAGCCTTGAAGCCCCAAGCACCGCTCAAGGCCCCCAGGATGAAGCACAGCAGCAGCTTGATGTGGTTGCGCATCTTGGCGCGGTTGGCCCGCACGCGCGGGGCCAGCGGAAAGCTGCGGTTGATATAGACCAGGTTTCCCAGCTCAATTCCCAGATCGGTAACCAGCCCGGTGATGTGCGTGGTGCGGATCTCGGCGTTGGAGCGCTTGGTGATCAGCGCGTTCTGCAAGCCCATGATGAAACACAGTAGAACCACCGTGTACGGCACAAGCGCCATGCTGTGCGCTTCAATGCCGGCACCGAAAACGCCGAAGACCAGAAGCAGAATCGACTCCAGCAAAAGCGGGCGGCTGTAAGCGCTGCGCAGATCACGCCGCAGCGCCCAACGCACCATCAGCGCCGTGGTCATGGCACCGCCGACAAAGGCCAGCAAGGACCATAGGCCAATCCAGACCAGCACGCCCTGCCCCAGGACAGCGTTGTCCGCCATCGACGAAACCACGCCGCTCATGTGCGAGGTGTACATACCCACCGCCAGAAAACCCCCTGCGTTAATCGCGCCGGCCACAAAGCACAAGACCGCTCCCAAGTTCACGGGGGAGAGCAGCTCCTCTTCGGATGCAGCTCCGGGTAGCCCGTTCACAAGGCGGCGCCGAGGCGGGCTACGCCTTCTTCAATCTTGGCAGCATCGGCGGTGGCAAAGCTCAGGCGCAAAGTCGCCGGGTCCGCATCGTGGGCATAAAACGGCGTGCCCGGCACGAAGGCCACGAGCCGGTCGATGGCCCGCTTGGCAAATTCAGCCGCGTTGGCAGGGCCACCACCGGCACCGGTCAGCCGCGCCCAAAAAAACATGCCGCCCTGCGGGGCGTCAAACGCGATAGCAGCACCCAAAGCGCGCTGCAGGCTGGCGGCCATCACGCGGGCACGCTCGGCATAGGTGCTGCGCACCGCGCCCAACGCGGCGTCCAGGCGGCCCAGGGAGAGATATTGCGCGCCAATGGCCTGCGTCAGATTGCTGGTGTGGGCGTCGCTGAACTGCTTGCACATGGTGGCACGCGCCAACAGCTCAGGCGGCGCGATCATCCAGCCCACGCGCAGTCCCGGGCTCAGGATCTTGCTCAGGCTGCCGCAGTGCACCAGGTAATCGCGGCTGCCGCTCACCCGCTCACTCAGCGCCAGCAGGCTGGGCGGCGGCGCCTGGTCAAAGTAGAGCTCGCCGTAGGGGTCGTCTTCCACGATCAGGGTGCGCGTGCGCGCGGCCAGTTCGAGCACGCGCACGCGGCGCTCCGGGCTCAGCGTTGCGCCGCTGGGGTTGCCGAAGGTGGGAATCAGGTAAACCAGTTTGGGTTGGTGTTCGGCAATCAGCTGTTCCAGACGGTCCACGTCCACGCCGTTGGCATCAATCGGCGCGCCGATCAGGTGCGCGCCGTACAGACGAAAGCACTGGATGGTGGCCAAAAATGTGGGCGCTTCGACAATCACCTTGTCGCCGGGCGAGATCATGGTTTTGCCAATCAGGTCCAGCGCCTGCTGGCTGCCGGTGGTGACGATCAGGCCGTCCGGCGCGACCGTCGCACCCTTGCCTGCCATGAAGTGGCTGATTTGCTCGCGCAGCGGGCCCCAGCCTTCGGTCGCGCCATATTGCAGCACGGCGCCGGGGTTGTTGGAGAACACCGCGTCCGTGGCCATCTTAATGCCTTCCACATCAAACAGCGCCGGATCGGGGAAACCCCCGGCAAAGCTGATGATGCCGGGCTTGCCCAGCAGCTTGAACAGTTCGCGGATGGCGGATGTTTCGACGTTGTGCAGGCGGTCGGCGAACGGCAGGGCGCTGGGGCTGGACATGTGCGGTATCTTCCAAAGGCAAAACGCCTATTGTGAACCCGCCAGGAAGGCACCCGCACCATGAAACCCGCCCAGATCCACACGTTTTTCAGCCGCCTGCGCCAAGCCAATCCGCACCCGCAAACCGAGCTGCAATACGCCAGCGTGTTCGAACTGCTCGCGGCTGTGCTGCTTTCCGCGCAGGCCACCGACGTGGGCGTCAACAAGGCCACCGCGCGCCTGTTTGTGGTGGCCAACACGCCGCAAAAAATTATCGCGCTGGGGCTTGCCGGGTTGGAGCGGCACATTCAGACCATCGGCCTGTTCCGCAGCAAAGCCCGCCATCTGATGCAGACCTGCGAGATCCTGGTGGCCCAGCACGGCGGCCAGGTTCCGCGCAGCCGTGAGGCGCTGGAGGCCCTGCCCGGCGTGGGCCGCAAGACCGCTAACGTGGTGCTCAACGTCGCCTTCGGGGAGGCCACCATGGCCGTGGATACTCACATCTTCCGCCTGGGAAACCGCACCGGCCTGGCCCCTGGCAAGACGCCGCTGGAGGTGGAGCGCAAGCTGCTCAAACGGATACCCGCGGAGTTTTTGGTGGACGCGCACCATTGGCTGATCTTGCACGGGCGCTATGTGTGCCAGGCGCGCAAGCCGCTGTGCGGTGCGTGCGGGGTGGCGGATGTGTGCGACTACCGGCCTAAGGCGAGTGTCTGAGCGCTCAGATCCTGAACTCACCAAAAGAAACGGGGTCGACGCGCGGTGTTGTCGAGCATCCAGGCCAAACGCCGAGCGGCTACTGCCAGGCGCGCCAGCATCACTGGTGAAAACTGCTTGACGTAGGCGTCGTCCACCTGGTCCGGCGGATAGAAGCCGGGCGTAGCGACCAACCGGCAGGACTCTTCGGCCACTTCGGCCATGGAGGCTTGTAGCCTGGCGCTGCCCAAAGGCATTTTTTCCAGCAGCGCCACCAAGGCCTGGTTCTCTAGGTCAAGCTGGTGCAGCAAGCCGCTGTCTCATACCGCATGTAAGTTACTGCCACGCATGAAGGCGCGCAGTTGGAACTGGTTGCCGCCACGGTCATCGCGGTAGCCGGCGTGTAGCGGCTGGTGGATATCTCCGACAAAGTGGATCAGGTACTTCAGCGCCTTGAGCCGCGCTTTGTCGTTGGCATCGGAAGCCCACACCGCGCGCTCACGCTCGATCGCGGCGACCACACAGTGGCCGTCGGGGCAGTCGCGCTGCGCTTCGTACTGGCAGTTGCCGCGTGGGAAATTGACGTAGTGCCATGGCCCGGTGGCGGGGTTGCGGTGCTCGTCGGCCCAGGTCGATAGCGACTCCAGTGTCTCGCCCGGCTCCAGCGCCAACAGCCGTTTCACCTCTTGGCGCGTCGCGGGCTGCAAGAGATCCCAGGCCATGGCCGCTACGACCTGGTGTCCCTGCGAACCCCAGGCCCCTGCCTGTGTGCTGACCACCAAGGCGGCCAGCAGCACCCAACTGCCCCTGCGGCAGCGTGCAATCCAAGACATAGCGTCCCGTTCCAACGATGTGTAGTAATCGTTGGATTCTGCCTGCAAGGCCGATGGGCAAGGGCCTGACGGGATTTAGACGCCAGAAACAAAAAAGCCCGGCTCGAAAGCCGGGCTTTGTCGTCACAGAGAACTGCGGATGCGAAAGGTGTCGCGTTTTCAGCGTGCGGTAGCGGTAGCGGTGGCCGACGCGCGCGCCAGGGCCTGCCGATCTTGCAGCGCGAGGTGAGGACCCAAGCCGCTGGGTGCGGGGTGGCTGCGCCAGAACTCGGACGCTGCCGCTGCGCCGCTTCCGGGTTTGACGGATACACCGCAATCGAGCATGGCCATCTCAGCGCCGTTGATAGCCGCCATCAGATGAATCTCATTCATGTCGCCCAGGTGACCGATACGGAACAACTTACCAGCCACCTTGGACAAACCGCCGCCCAGCGACAGGTTGTAGCGGTGATAGGCACGGGCAATCACGTCGGTGCCCGCAATACCGGCGGGCAACATGACGGCGGAGACGGTGTCGGAATACCACTTCTCCTCCTTCGCGCAGAGGTTGAGACCCCAGCCGGCGGTGACCGCGGCGCGCACGCCTTTGGCCAGGTAGCGGTGGCGGGCAATGATCTGGTCCAGGCCCTCTTCCGAGATCATCGTCAACGCTTCCACGAGGCCGTACATGAGCGACAGCGCGGGGGTATAAGGGAAATAGCCGTTGGCGTTGGACTGCTGCATGTCCGCCAGGTCAAAGTAGGCGCGCTTGAGTTTGGCGTTGGGGTACATGGCCAGGGCTTTGGGGCTGGCGCACAAGATGCCCAGACCGGCGGGAAGCATCAAGCCCTTTTGCGAGCCGGAGACCGCCATGTCCACGCCCCAGTCGTCAAATCGGAAGTCGATGCAGCCAAGAGAAGAGACGCAATCGACAAACAACAGCGCCGGGTGCTTGGCTTCGTCCAGTGCCTCGCGGACGCCTGCGATGTCCGACATCACACCGGTCGCGGTTTCGTTCTGGCAGGCTAGGACGGCCTTGATGCGGTGCTGCGTGTCAGCCTTCAGAATGTCCGCGTACTGCTGCAAAGGCACGCCTGTGCCCCACTCGCAATCCACGATCTGCACATCCAGACCCAAGCGCTCGCACATGTCGATCCACAGGTGGCTGAACTGTCCGAAGCGCGCGGCCAGAACCGTATCGCCGGGCGATAGCGTGTTGGTCAACGCGGCTTCCCAGCAGCCGGTGCCGGAAGACGGAAACACAAAGGGCGTGCCGACTTTGGTGCGGTACACATTCTTCAGTCCCGTCATGATGGTGTTGGTCAATACGGGAAAGTGGGGGGATCGGTGGTCTTCCATAGAGACCACCATGGCGCGCTGGATGCGGTCCGGGACATTGGTCGGACCGGGCACGAAAAGAAAATTGCGACCTGCCATGGCTGTCTCCTAAAAGAATGTTTATTGGTAAGCAGCGAATGTAGAAAGTCAGACGGAAGAAGTAAATTCAGACATTTATTGCCCCGGATTCAGGAAAACTGAATTTGATCGGCAGGCTGGCGGTACCATCGCCGCGACACAGCAGTCCAAGGAGCCCCATGAACCGCATCTCCGCAAACGGACAAGAGTTTTGTTACCTCAGCGCGGGCACCGGGCCGAAAGTGCTGCTCCTGCACGGATTCCCCGACATTGCCAGCACCTGGTCGCACCAGATGGATGCGCTCGCCAGTGCCGGTTACTGCGCCATCGCGCCGTATCTGCGGGGCTACCACCCTAACCCGATTCAAGACGGCGCCTTCTACGACAAGGCAACCCTGGTCCAGGATCTGTCGTGCCTGATTGAGGCGTTGGGGGGTGGCGAGCCCCTGTTGTTTGTGGGCCAGGACTGGGGCGCGATCATTGGCTATGCGTTGTGCGCCGCGCGGCCGGATCTGGTGAAAAAGGCCGTGCTCATGGCCGTGCCGCACCCCGCCATCGTGGCACGACACCTGCTGGATCCGAAGCATGTGCAGCGCTCTTTCCACTGGTGGTTTTTCCAGCAGGCTGATTTCCCGGAGCAGGCCTTGCTGGCGGAGGACATGGCTTTCATCGACTTCCTGTGGCGCGACTGGTGCGCACCGGGTTACGAGGACCGGGAGCACATCGGGGCGGTCAAGGCTTGCCTTCGGGAACCTGGTGTGCTGCCGGCCACTTTGGCCTACTACCGCGCCATGTTCAACCCGCAGCGGGCAGACCCTGCGCTGGCGTCGCTGCGCGCCGACATGGCACGCACCATCACCGTACCGACACTGGCGCTATGCGGCGCCCAAGACCTGCGCGCCGAGTTGATGGTCGCCCAGGACGCGTATTTCAGCGGCGGCTATGCCTACCGGGAAGTCCCCAACGCGGGCCATTTTTTGCACCGGGAGCAGCCAGCGGCCGTGAACCGGCTGCTGTTGGATTGGTTCGCAACCGCCCCTTGAAAAGTCGGGCGGCGGTGTCCTCAGTGCAACTTGACGGTCGGGTTGGTTTGCTTGGTGATCATGCGGGCCAGCGTGTACAGGCTGGTTTTTAAAAACCCGTGTATCGCCAGCTCGTGCAGCTTGTAGAGTGAGAGGTACATGATCTTGGCGAAGTACCCCTCAATCATCAGGTTGTTGCCAATCAGGCCGCCCATCATGTTGCCCACGGTGCTGAATTTGCCCAGCGAAACTAAGGAGCCGAAGTCTTTGTAGTGGTAGGGCTTAAGCGGCTTGTTGGTAAAGCGGCGCTTGATTTGTTGGAACAGGTGGGAAGCCTGTTGGTGCGCCGCCTGGGCGCGGGGCGGCACCATACCGGCACGGCCGCCGGCGGCGTCACCGCAAGGGCAGGCAGCGCAATCACCCAGCGCAAAGATATCGGGGTCGCGCGTGGTTTGCAGGGTATCGCGTACCACCAACTGGTTGATGCGATTGGTCTCCAAGCCGCCAAAGTCCTTCAAAAAGTCCGGCGCCTTGACGCCAGCAGCCCACACCACCAGCTCGGACTCCACCACCCGCCCATCGGCCAAGCGCACCCCGGTGGGCATCACTTCTGTGACCTTGGCCTGCGTCAACACCTGCACGCCCAGCCGCTTGATCAGGGTCTCGGTTGCGGCAGACAGGCGCGGCGGGAGCGCCGGGAGGATCCGGTCGGCGGCCTCGATCAAGGTGACCCGGATGTCCTTGTCCGCATCAATCCGGTCCAAGCCGAAGGCCACAACCTCGCGGGTCGTGCGGTGCAGCTCGGCGGCCAGCTCCACCCCGGTTGCGCCTGCGCCGATGATCGCCACATGCAACTGGCTTTGGTGGATGTCAGCCGTCTGGTTGTGCGCGCGGATGCAGGCGTTGACCATCTTGGAATGGAACTGCTTGGCATCGTTTTGCGTCTCCAGGCGCAGCGCATAGTCCCGAACGCCCTGCGTGCCAAAGTCGTTGCTCAAGCTGCCGATGCAAATCACCAGGGTGTCGTAGGCGATCTGTTGCGTTGGGGTGACCGGTAGCCCGTCGCTGTCCACGTAGGGTGCCAGGTCAATGGTTTTCTTTTCGCGGTTAAGACCCTTGAGCTCGCCGATGCGGAATGTGAAGTGATTCCAGTGGGCCTGCGCCATGTAGTCCACCTCATGGTCACCAAAGTCCATGCTGCCGGACGCAATTTCATGCAACTTGGGCTTCCAGATATGGGTCCGGTTCTTGTCTACCAGAGTGATATGGGCTTGCGTGCCCCGCCCAAAAGCTTTGCCCAAGCGGGTCGCCAACTCCAGGCCGCCGGCTCCCCCGCCGACGATGACGATTTTGTGTGTGTTGTTTTGCATGCTTCAAGCCCACAATGTGATTGCGCTGGAAAGAATTGTCGGCTATCCGGATGCACCCCTGGTTACCAGTTGGTTTCGCGCTCGGGCGATGCCGTGATGTTGTGGATGGAGAGGTCCGCCCCATCAAATTCTTCTTCCTGGCTCATGCGCAGTCCGACAAAGAATTTGAGCGCTCCGTAGACCGCAAATCCGCCCGCAAGCGCCCAGACCACGCCCAGCGCCGTACCGATCAACTGCGCTGTCAGGGATACACCACCGATGCCCCCTAAGGCCTGGCCGCCAAAAATGCCCGCAGCAACTCCGCCCCAGGTGCCACACAAGCCATGCAGCGGCCAGACGCCCAGCACGTCGTCAATCTTCCAGCGGTTCTGCGTGAGCGTGAACATGTAGACAAAAATCACGCCCGCCAGTGCGCCCACCACCAAGGCACCCAGCGGGTGCATCACGTCGGAGCCGGCGCACACCGCGACCAGACCCGCTAAAGGCCCGTTGTGCAAAAAGCCGGGGTCGTTTTTGCCCATTACCAGCGCGGCGAGCGTGCCACCCACCATGGCCATGAGCGAATTGACGGCGACCAGGCCTGAAATCTTGTCCAAGGTCTGTGCGCTCATCACATTGAAACCAAACCAGCCCACCGCCAGAATCCAGGCGCCCAGCGCCAAAAACGGAATGCTGGACGGCGGATGGGCGGAAATCGCGCCGTCTTTGCGGTAGCGGTTGCTGCGCGCGCCCAAGAGCACGACTGCGCCCAGCGCAATCCAACCACCCACCGCGTGCACCACCACGCTGCCGGCAAAGTCATGGAACTCGGCGCCCGTGATCTCCTTCAGCCACGCCTGCACGCCATAGTGCTGGTTCCAGACAACGCCCTCAAATAGCGGGTACACCAAACCGACGATCACGGCCGTGGCCATCAACTGCGGCCAAAAGCGGGCCCGCTCTGCGATGCCGCCTGAGACGATGGCGGGAATGGCTGCTGCGAAGGTCAAGAGAAAAAAGAACTTCACCAGGTCGTACCCGCTTTTGAGCGCGAGTTGATCGGCCCCCACAAAAAAATGGGTTCCATACGCCACCGTGTAGCCCACCAAAAAGTAGGCCAGGGTCGACACCGAAAAATCGGCCAGGATTTTGACCAGGGCGTTCACCTGGTTTTTGCGGCGAACCGTTCCCAACTCCAGAAAGGCAAAACCCGCGTGCATGGCCAGCACCATCACCGCGCCCAAAAGAATAAAAAGCGCATCCGCGCCTTGTTTTAGTGCATCCATGAATGAATTTCCAGAAAAATGATTTTATTTGGTGCAAAAAGTCCTGGATCTGGACTTATGCACCGAAATAAAGCAATTTCTGCACCGCGATTGCGTACGCGGCGGCTAACGCCCCTGAACCACCTCGGGCGTGAGCGTCTGGACCGCCTCAAAACTGGTCAAGAAAACCCGTCCGTGCAGGGTCTTGAGGAAATCTGTTTTCTTCAACTTGTCCATGACCGGACCTTTGATTTCCGAAA
>CAIOUR010000148.1 GCA_903861575.1 uncultured beta proteobacterium
ATGCGGTGGTGACCCCTACAGTCAGATGCAGAATCTCCCCGCCAAAAGGCTCCAGCAATACATCCTCCATGCTGAAAGCCATGGTCCCCAGACCCACAGCAATCAAACGCCGCTTGGCGTGATCGCCCTGGGTAAAGCGGCTCCAAGCCTGTGCGAAGTCTTGTTCAGCAAGCACCACTGCTGCCTTCGGGCCACCAACGGTTTCCTGCCGCCAGACCGCGACGCCATTGAGTAACAAGGTTGCTACTGCAGCACCCTGGATTACCTCGATCAACGCGCCCGGGCTGAAGTCGCGCAGCAAGTAACCGAATAGCAAAGCGCTCAAGACCATGCCGGCCAGCAGCATCACGTACATCAGGCCCACCACTTTGGGGTGGTCTTCGATTGGCGCCAGGTCGGTTGCGAGGGCCAATCCGACAGTCTGCGTGGTGTGTAAGCCGGCACCCACCAGCAAGAAGGCCAGGCCCGCAGCCACTTGCCCTATCCACGCGGGCGCGCCCGCCGACTGACCGGCACCGGCCAGCACCAGCAGCGCAAACGGCATGATGGCCAACCCGCCGAACTGGACCATGCTGCCCATCCAGATATAGGGAACCCGCCGCCAGCCGATAGCAGACACATGCTTGTCGGAGCGGTATCCGACTAGGGCGCGAAACGGGGCAAATACCAAGGGCATGGCGACCATCACACCCACCAGGGATGCGGACACCTTCAACTCGACAATCATCACGCGGTTGAGTGTGCCGATCAGCAAAACCAGGGCCATACCGACGGAAACCTGGAACAGGGCCAGCCGCATTAGGCGGCTGAGCGGCAAATCGGGGGACGCTACATCCGAAAACGGCAGCAAGCGCACCCACCAGGGCTGCTGCGGCGTCACAGGCGCGTCGTGCGTCAAGCTGCGCATACGAAAAATGGACCGGGAACAGGTTCCCGGTCCATTAGATAGGACATGAACCGAAGTTGATGTCTATCAGGCCGAATCAATCGGCATTTGAACCACGACAGCTGCCGTTGCTCCCTTGCCGTTGAGAAAGCCCTTGACCCACGTGGTATTCAACGTGATTGCCAGGTGCACCGAGAACGATGCAATGGCAACAGCAGCGATGAAGATGGGAATTCCAACCGTAGGTTTAACCACGGTCCAAAGTTTTCCATAAATCATGTTGCTCTCCTTTTACTTGAGCCAAGGGGAATAGATGTACGCCAGCAAATGGGCCAAAGCAGCAATCATTCCGAAGATTTGCGTGCCTTGAATCAGGTGCCGGTGTATTTCTTCCGATTGGGCGTCGGTCAGGCCGGATGGCCCTACGCTATCTGACATAGTTGTGACTCCTCAATAGACCTACACGTCCGTGCTCTACCCGCACGGTGGGTTCACGGCCCCCATGACCGCAAATTCGTCTTTATCTGCAGTGTAGTCTATTTTTGACATTTTGAGATGTAAACTTAAAATGACATTTCCTTGGAAGCACCTTTGGCCAAGACGCCATGCCGTCTTCCAGTCCCTCCTTATTCGCGGCCATCGCAGGCCAAAAACGCGCAAGCCCCCCGCCCTGCCTCACGCCCCGTTGCTAGGCAGGCGTGCAGCAAATAGCCGCCCGTGGGTGCCTCCCAATCCAGCATCTCACCGGCGCAGAAAACGCCGGGCAGCGGGGTCATCAGCTGCGCACCCAGCGCCTCAAAGCGCACCCCACCTGCGCTGCTGATCGCCTCATCCAGCGGCCGCGCCGCTGCCAGGCGGATCGGCAAGGCTTTGATCGCGGCGGCCAGCGTAGTGGCATCATCAAAAACCGCCTTGGGGAGCAACTCATGCAAGAGCGCACTTTTAATTCCATCCAGACGCAGACGGCTCTTCAAATGGCTGGCCAGCGAACGCGCACCACGCGGATGGCTGATCTCCGCCTGCACCCGCTCCAGCGACAAATCGGGCAGCAAATCCAGCACAAAGCCCGCGCGGCCGTCGCGGGTCAGCGCATCGCGCAAGGGGCCGCT
Source organism: uncultured beta proteobacterium (assembly GCA_903861575.1). Taxonomy (GTDB): domain Bacteria; phylum Pseudomonadota; class Gammaproteobacteria; order Burkholderiales; family Burkholderiaceae_C; genus Allorhodoferax. The sequence goes on from CAIOUR010000148.1 coordinate 1,996, forward strand.
GGCGGCATAAACCAAGCTGCCTTCCAGACCGGTCGCGGTTGCCACCATTTCGCCCTTGCGCCGCCAAGGGGCTGCGCCCGCCGCGGCGGGCAATTCCAGCGCCACGGTTTTCAAGGGCTGCCCGGCAAAGCGCTGCGCAAAAAACGGGCTCCAGCCGGGTGCCACATCAAACCCGCAGTTGGAGGCCTGCAGCGGCGCGACATCAATCCCGCGCGCCTGAAGCTGCGGCACCCAGGCACCATCCGATCCCAAGCGCGCCCAACTGCCGCCGCCCAAGGCGAGCACCACAGCGCGGGCGTTTACCGCCACGGGCCCGGCGGCACTGTGGAAAAGCCAACGCCCCGACGCGTCCCAACCGGTCCAGCGGTGGCGCATGTGAAACACCACCGGCTGCCCCTGCTGCGGGTGGCGCAAACGGTGCAGCCAAGCCCGCAGTAAGGGGGCTGACTTCATGTCGGTTGGAAAAATCCTGCCCGAGCTGCCGACAAAGGTGTCCAAGCCCAGACCCTGGACCCAGGCCTTCAGGGCGTCCGCAGGAAAAGCCTCCAACAACGGCTCCATGGCTGCGCTGCGCGTGCCGTAGCGGCTGGCAAACAGCGGCGCGGGCTCGGAGTGGCTGATATTGAGCCCGCCCTTGCCAGCGAGCAAAAACTTGCGCCCTACCGACGGCATGGCATCGAAAAGATGCACCGCATGCCCTGCGGCCTGCAACACCTCAGCCGCCATCAGGCCGGCCGGGCCGCCGCCGATGACGGCAACGGGGATGTCTAAGGCGCGGGCTTCAGGCGCGGGGGTGTCATCAGCGGGAGTCGGTAAAGGGTTCAATGCATGCGCCTTGTGGGGTGAGAAAAGCCGCGCGCACGGTGGCTTGCGGGTAGGCGCGGGCCACCGCATCGCGGTAGCTACGCAGCTGGGCGAGCAGCTCAGCGTCCTGTTCGGGCGCTGCCGATGATTTGTAGTCCAGCACCCACCAGTGTGCGCTATCGCGCTGCTGCACCAGCCGGTCGATGCGCAAACTGCGTCCACCGACCTGGATGCTGACTTCATTACTGGCCCAGGACAGCGCTTGCGGGTCAAAACACCACGCGCCCTGACCACGCAGAATGCCCAACGCCATGGCGTCGGCCGCCTCGCACTGCGCTGCATCCAAACCGAATTCGGTCGTGACGGCCGCCAGATCCGCAGCACTCCAGGGCGATGTCTGTGCGCTGTGCACGGGCGGCAAGCGCTCGAGCAAGCGGTGCATGGCCTGCCCGGTTAGCGAAGCGGGCGTCGCCTCAGGCAGGGCCGGGTCCTGCGACGCCTCTGACGGAAGGCCCACGCGGCCCAAGCGCTGCCCCTGCGGTAGTTCCACCGTCAGCGCAACGGTGCCGCCAGCTGGTGCTGCGACGCTCTGCGCGCCTGCAGCCGGTGCATCGGAGACTACCTGATCCAGCTCCGGCGCTTTCAGCAGCGACCACCAACTCAGCGGGTTGGCGCTTCTGGGCGCGGCGCTGGAAATCAATACGGTCGATTCCGCCCGGGTCAAGGCCACATACAGCGCGTTCAATTCTTCGCGCGCCTGCGCCTGCCGGTCTTCGGCCACGGCCTGCGCGGCGCAGGGCGGCGGGCGGGCACCGCTGGCCAAAAACACAAAGCGCGTGGGATGCGCCGACTGCCCGGGCCATTGCACCAAGGTGCCCATGCTCTCTGCGCGTGGTGCCTCGCTGTCGGTGTCCAACAACACCATGAGCGGCGCCTCCAAGCCTTTGGCACCATGCACGGTGAGCAGCCGCACCGCGCCTTCGGCAGCCACCATCGGAGCCGGGAAGCCACCGGCGCGCAAAGCCCGCACCAGCGCGTATGCATTCGCAAAACGCCCGGCGTCCATCTGCAAAGCCGCCAGCAGCAGCGCGCGCAGATGCGCCAACACCCCGTCGCAGCGCCCGGGTGGCACCGCCTGGGCATAGCGGACCAACACATCGCCCTCGTCAAAAATCTGGCTCAACGCATCGTGCGGCGGCAGCGTGTGCAAGAGCGTCTGCCAGCGCGTCAGCCGCGCTGCAATAGGCACAAAAATCTGCACGCCTTCAGGCGGCTGCGGCCCCAGGCTTTGCAGCGTGTGCAGCCAGCCCGGTGCAGAAAGTCCCTGGGCGCTCGCGGCATCGCGCTGCGCGCGCACATACCGCGCCAAAGCCACCAGATCCGCATCGCCCACACCAAACACCGGCGACTTGAGCGCCTGAGCCAAGGACAAATCGTGGCCCGGTGATACCAGCGCATCCACCAGCGCGAGCACGTCCTGCACCTCGGGCACTTCGGCCAGCTCGCGCTTCTCCACCTGTTCGGCGGGCACGCCCAAACCGGACAGCGCTTGTTGCATGGGGCCGAGCAGCGCCCGCTTGCGCGACAAGACCATCACATCCTGGGGCTTGAGGTCCCGCGCAGGGTCTTGCAAGGCTGCGGCAATCCAGCGTGCGGCCTGCGCGCACTCCAGCACTTTGCGGTTTTCTTCGGCCTCGTAGCGTGGGGTTTGCAGCGAGTCGCGCCACGCAGGCGCCTCCTGCGCGCCGGCCACACGAGGATCCCGCGCAATAGCCGGTAAAGCCAACACCTGTCCGACGGCATGTGATTCGGTGGTGTGGGGCCGAAAGCCTTCAAACTGACCGGCCGCCTGCGCAGCAACAAAGGTGCGGTTCACGCAGGCAAGAACGGCCGGGGCGTTGCGCCGTGTGTGGTCGCAGCGCAAGACCGCGCCGCCCAGTTGTTCCTGCACAAAGGCGATGGCAGCCTGGAATACCTGCGGCTCGGCGCGGCGGAAGCGGTAAATGCTTTGCTTGGGATCGCCCACAATGAACACGCCCGGCGAATAGCCCGCGCCGCTGTAGGCCGCGAGCCAGCTTTGGAGCGCCTGCCACTGCAAAGGGCTGGTGTCCTGGAACTCATCAATCAGCACATGGGCTACGCGCGCGTCGAGCTTTTCCTGCACCCAGCCGCTGAGCACCGGGTCGGACATCAGGTGCAGCGCCAGTTGCTCCAGATCGTTCATGTCCATCCAGCCGCGCTCACGCTTGAGCGCTGCATAGTCCTGTAGCAAGCCCCGGCTCAGGCGGGTAAGGCGCTGCTGGTGCGCCCAGGCGTCGTGCTGGCTTTGCGCCACGCGTACCCGCATGAGCAGGTCCTGGGCTCGGCGCACCACCTCGATGCCGGGCAGGGTGTCATTGAGCTTGCGGGCCTCGCCTTTGTCGGTCAGCAATGCGCCAAAAAGACCCTCGGTGTCGCCATCGGTCAGTGCTTTTTCTAACTTGCCTGCTGCCTCCACAAAAGTCTTTTGCTTCGCCGCACCAAGCACCTTGGCCGCCGCCCACAACTGGTCTGTGGCATCAGCCGCCTGCAAGCACTCAAGGGGTTGTTCCCAGGCCCCGAACTCCGGGAACTGCGCAGCGGCGGTGGTCACCGACCCGGCTAAAACGCCTGCCGCGTCTGCAAGCGCCAGCTCGACTCGCTTGGCCAGCGCGCCCTCCAGCGCTTTGCGGGCGTTGCTGCGCCCGTGGGTCTGCGCCAGCGCCACATAGTCGGCCCGCGCCTGCGCATCAGCGACCACGCGGGCATGGAAGCGGCTCCAGACCTGCTCAATCGCCGGCTTGTCGTCTTCTAGCAAGGTGTATCGCGTGGGTAAGCCCAGCGCCGCGAGTTCACCCAGCGGCGCGCTCGCGGCGATGCTGGCAAACCAGCTATGAAAAGTGCGCACCTGCACCGTCCGGCCCGACGCCAAAAGTTGGCGGTGCAGGCCGCGCAGCCGGGCCAGATCGTCGGCCGTGGTCTCCGCATCCACGCCGCGTTGCGCCAGGGCCTCGCGCAGGGTTGCGTCATCAGCGCGGCTGAATTCTTCCAGCCACTGCAACAAACGCGCACGCATCTCGCCAGCCGCTTTTTTGGTGAAAGTGATGGCCAGAATTTCATGCGGCTGCGCGCCTTCCAACAACGCCCGCAGCATGCGCGAGACCAGCATCCAGGTCTTGCCCGCACCGGCGCAGGCCTCCACCACCACATGGCGAGCCGGGTCGCAGGCCACGGCGTAAAACTGCGCCTGCGAGACCGCCTGCCCGTTGCATGCGTAAGCCGCTGGTGTCGGCGCTGCGCTCATGCCGCCGCCCAAAAATCTTTGCGGCACAGGCCGCGTGCAGCGCAGTAATCACAAGCCGCACCCTCCCCCAAAGCCGGCAGCGCGGAACCTGCCGCGATGCGCGCCATATCGTGTTCAATGCCTTGCAGCAGCGCGTCGCGGGACTGCACCAAATCTTTGGGCGCGACCTCCGTCACCTCACCCCGCTCCGACAAATTCAGGTACATGCCCTCTACGGCTTGTTCGCCCAGCAGCGCGGCGTAAAAAGCCATTTGCGTGTCTTCCAATGGATTCCTGACACGCTCTTGGGTCTTCTTCAGGGCTTCGGTTTTGTAGTCCACCACCAGCGCCACGCCGCTGCGTCGCCGGTCAATCCGGTCCAGCCGCCCATGCAAGACCAGCGAACCTGCAATCTGCTCGCACTCGACCTCAGCCTGCTCAAATCGGGCGACAGCCTCATGACCCTCCAACCACTTTAAATACCCATCGCGCAGCAGCGGCCAGCCCGCTCGAAAGGGCAGGAACTCAGCGTCTCCCAGACCCTGCTCCTGGGCCACGGCATCGGCCAGGGCGTCGAGTTGCGCACGGCGCTGCGGCGGCGGCAACAGCGCAGGCGGCTGCCCCGGCCCCTGGCTTTGGTGGAAACGGCTCAGGACCTCGTGCAACCACACGCCAAAGGCGCGCTTGTCCAGGTCCATCTCCAGCTCGTCGCGGGCTTGCAGGCCGATTTGGCGCAGGGCAAAAAACCGGTAGGGGCAATTACGCAAGTCTTCGTAAGCGCCCTGGCTCAGGCGCGCCAGCGGCAGCTGCGGGGCGACGGGTTGCGGCTGCACAGCTAGGCGCACGGGATAGGTCACTAGGGTCCGGTAGTCGGCGCCGGGCGCGATGCCCGCGCCGCCGTCCAGCAGCAGCAACTGCACCAGCGGGCTGGGCAACTGCGGCTCACCCGAGCCGCTGCTTTTGCGCCAAAAAATCGCTGTCTGCGGCTGGGTCATGATCTGTGCCCAGGCCAGGCGTGTCGCTTGCTCCAGGTCTTCGCGCTGGGGCATGCCCATGTCCACACGCTGACGCGGCGTGAGGATGCCAGACACCTCGGCGGCAAGCGGCAGGTTATCGGCATCGCAACCCACCAGCACCACGGCAGCAAAAGGGCGGCCCAGGGTCTGGTTCAGGGGCAGGATGACCAGCTCCTCGCGCGCAGGATGGGGCGGCGTGAACGTACGCCCCTCCAAGCTGGCCTGTACCCAGTCCCCGAAGTCCGCCAAAGTCAGCGGCGTTTGCGCCCAAGGTGCATCCACCAGGCTGTCGGGCGCGGGCGCCTGGCCCGGGGTATCGCGCAGGCACAAGGCCTGCAAAACCAGCACACCGGCGCTGTCCGCCACCAAGCCGTCCCACATGCCGCTGTCTTGCAGCGCGTCACGCAAGGCAGCCAACCACTGGCTGAATCGGGCGCTACCGGGCAGGTGCGCGCGCACCCGGTTGATGTGCTGCAGCGGGGTCTGCAAGTCAGCCCGCCGGTGCAGGCTCTCGCCGCGCGCGGCGTCACGCCATTGGCGGGTATGGTCACGGCGCAGGCAGGCCTCCAACGCCGGCAGCGAGGGACCAAAAGCCGGAGCCAATTTGAGCCAGGCCAGCACCTCGTCGCTGCTGGCGCTCCAGGCGCAGGCCTTGACCAGGGCCATGACCGCCGCGCCAGCCTGGCTGGTCGACAGCTTCCAACCGGTTTCATCGCGCATCTGCACGCCGCGGCTGTGCAACACCGCGCGCACGCGGCGGGTCAAGGCCCGGTCTGCAGACACCAGCGCCACCGGCGTGCGCCCGGCGTCGATATGGTCCAGCACGCAGGCCGCGCTGCGCTCGGCCTCTTCATGGAAATCCGCACAGGCATGCACGCTGCAGTTGCGCGGGGACAGGGCTTCACCGGCAACTTCGGCCAGCGGCACATGCACCCAGCGCTCGCCCCACAGCAAGGCCAGGGCGCGGGCCAGCGGGTCAGGGCTCGCGCCCTGCACCGCGATCACGCAATCCCATTCCTGCAGGCGCTGCGGCGCGAACAACACGTCGCTGGCGTAGGCGCAGGTGCCCACCCAGGCCAGCGCCACCTGGGTGATCTGCAACTCCCAGGAGAGACGCTGGGTGTCCATGCCGACCGCCATGGTGCTGCGGGCTGCGTCGGCCCAGCCTTGGCGGGCATGCGGAAGCTGGGCGGCGGCCCAGGGCGCCAGCATATTGGCGGTTTCCAAGAGCACCGGAGCCAGCTGCTCGGCCTGCGCGGCAAGACCGGCTTGGCGCAGCAGAGCGCGTGCGGTCAAACCGTCCAGGCCCGCGTCCGAACGCAGATCGTGGCCGCTGGGAGAAAAGGCAGCCAGCGCTTCGCACCAGGTGCGGGTGGTCTCCATACGGGGGCTGAATCCGTCGGGCCGGTGCTGGACCCATAGCTGGCGCTCCTGCCCCAAAAGTTGCGCGTAGGGAAGCAGCACCAGGGTGCGGGCTGCGTGGGCGTTGCGGGCTTGCATGGCCGCCTCCATGCGGGCAAACACGCCGCTGAAAGCGTCGGTCCACAGCAGCGTGGCAGGATGGTTGCGCGCCAGATCAAGCCAGCGTATGCCGGGGTCGGTCGCACTTGTATTCATGACCGTCATAGCCATATACAACCGGTGACGGGGCTGGGCGCAAGCGGCTTTCTGTCACAATCTTCGCAATAGATAACCGGGCCATCAGCCCCTGCCATTCCACTGAGGAACCCCAGATGTCCAGCAATTTGATCAAACATATTTCCGATGCGTCGTTCGCGGCCGATGTGTTGCAATCCACGCAACCCGTGCTGGTCGATTATTGGGCCGAATGGTGCGGTCCCTGCAAGATGATTGCCCCGATTCTTGACGAGATGGCCACTGCCTACACGGGCAAGCTCCAAATCACCAAGATGAATGTGGACGAAAACCGGGAAATCCCTGCCCAGTTCGGTATCCGCGGCATTCCTACCCTGATGCTGTTCAAAGACGGCAAACTGGCCGCCACCAAAGTCGGTGCCCTGAGCAAGTCGCAAATGGCCGCCTTCATCGACGACAACCTCAAAGAACAACAGGCCTGAACGGCCTGCGGCAGTCAGCAAGCCCTCAGGGTTTCGCTGACTCGGCGGCCCGGCGCATGGCGGCCTGCGTGAGCGCCTCTTTGGCTTCAGGCGGCATGTAGTTTTCATCGTGCTTGGCCAGCACCTCGCTGGCGCTGAAACGGCCCTGGGTATCGAGCTTGCCCTGGGCCACCACGCCACGCCCCTCCTTGAACAAATCGGGCAGCATGCCCTGGTAGACCACCTCCACTTCGTGGGTGGTATCGGTCACAACAAAGCGCACATCCGCTCCGGAACGTTGCAGCGAGCCGTCCTTGACCAAACCACCCACCCGGAAAACCGTGGATTTGGGGGCTTCGCCCGCCTCAATCTGGGTCGGGCTGAAAAAGAAGACCAGGTTGCTGTTGAAGGCGTTGAGCACAAAGGCTGCGGCCAGACCCAGGCACAGCAAACCGCCGCCGATCAAAGCCAGGCGCTGGTGGCGCGGCTTCATAGGGTGCCACCTGCTTGCGCATCTGCGCAGCTGTTACGCAGCGCAATCAACACCGCACTGCGACGGCGAACCGCCAGCCACAGCTCCAGGGCCACACCGGCAAAAACCACGCCGTAGCTGCCCCAGACAAAGAAGGCGTAGCCGCCCATATCCCAAAACTCTTCCCAGCTGTTCCAGCTCATGGCGCAATTTCCTTCAATTCACCCACCCACGCAGCGTCCTGCTCGCGCTCCAGTATCGTTTGCCGCACCCGGTAAAAGGCCATACCCACCGCATAAGCCCAAAAGGCCAGGGTCATTACCAGCATGGCCCACAACATGACCGCGGCCATGCTCGGCGATTTGGTCAGCGAAACGGACGCGCCCTGGTGCAAGGTGTTCCACCATTTCACCGAAAAGTAAATGATGGGGACGTTGACCACGCCCACCAAAGCCACCACGGCACCGGCGCGGTCGGCACGGCGCGGGTCATCGATCGCGCGGGTCAGGGCGATATAGCCCAGGTACAAAAACAGCAAAATCAACTCGGAGGTCAGCCGCGCGTCCCACACCCACCAGGCGCCCCACATGGGCTTGCCCCACAGCGCACCGGTCCACAGCGACAGAAAGCAAAACAAGGCCCCGGTCGGCGCCAGGGCCTGGGTCATCATGCCCGAGACCCGAGTCTTGAAGCTCAGACCCAGCCAGGCCCAAAACGCCATGGCGACGTAGATGACCATGGACATCCAGGACGCAGGAACGTGCACAAAAATAATGCGGTAGGCCTGGCCCTGCTGGAAATCGGCTGGCGCGACCCAAAAGCCCAGGTACAAACCCACAGCCGTGAGCACGGCAGCCAGCAAAAAAGCCAGCGGGTAGATGCGTCCGGCCAACGCGTACAGGCGTTGGGGCGCGGCATATTGCAACCAAAACATAGGACCGACCTTACTCCAAGGCAATGCGCAAAGCAGCCGAAGCCGCCCAGGGACACAGGAACACCGCCACCGTCAACATGGCCAGGAGCACCGAGACATGCGCCTGCGCGCCCAAGCCGCCCAGCTGCGCCTGCACCGCCCCCGCACCAAAGACCAAGACCGGAATATAGAGGGGCAACACCAGCAAGCACAGCAAGAGCTCACCGCCGCGCAAACCCAGGGTCAGGGCTGCGCCGACTGCGCCGATCAGGGACAACACCGGCGTACCCAGCAACAAGGCCAGCACCAGCACCAGTGTCGAATCCAGGCTGAGGTCAAACTGCACCGCAATCAAAGGCGCCACCAGCACCAGCGGCGCGCCCGTGAGCAACCAATGCGCCAGCACCTTGGCTGCCACCAGCAAACCCAGCGGCGTGGGCGACAGTGCCAGTTGCTCCAGACTGCCGTCAGCAAGGTCTGCCGCGAACAGACGGTGCATGGCCAGAATGCTGCTCAGCAGCGCGCCGACCCAGACAATGCCCGGCCCGATCAGGCGCAAGGTGTTCAACTCCGGCCCGATGGCCAACGGAAACAGCGCCGAGACCACCACAAAGAAAAACAGCGGCGTGGCCACATCGCCTGGACGGCGGGCGGCGCTGCGCACATCCCGCAGCGCCAGCGCCAGACAGGCGCGCAGATGCGGGTTCATGCGCCCAACCTCAGGTCAAGGCAGGGCACGCCCAAGGGCTGGTGGCTGGTTACCAGCGCCAAGCCGCCAGCCAGCAAATGGCCAGCCAGCAACTGCGCAACCAACTGCTGGGCCGGCACGTCCAGCGCGGCCAGCGGTTCGTCCAACACCCACACCGGCGCGGGACGGGCAATCAGCCGCGCCAGCGCAGCGCGGCGTTTTTGACCCTGCGACAAACGGCGCAGCGGCATCTGCTGCTGACGGCCCAAGCCCACGCGTTGCAGCGCGTCGGCAATGTGTTCTTCGGATAGCGCGCAGCCGTCAATCTGGCTTTGAAAATGCAGGTTCTCGGCGGCGCTGAGTTCATCTTTCAAGCCCGGCGTGTGGCCCAGGTAAACCAGCTCAGCGCGCCAAGCGCCGGGGTCCAGGCGGGTGTCCTGCCCGCGCCAGTGGACTTCACCTTCCAGGGCTTCGGCCAGGCCGCAGACGATGCGCAACAGCGATGTCTTGCCCGCGCCATTGGCACCTTGCACGTGCAGGCACTCGCCAGGTTGCAGCTGGAAATTCAAATCGGAAAAAAGCCGCTTGCGGCCACGCTCGCAGGCGAGCTGCTGCACGCTCAACATGGCGCAACCAACGCGGCTAGCGCCGCCGACCGAGGAAGAAGCGTTGCACGCTGCCGCAGGCTTGCGTGCGGGCCTCGGCTTCGGCGCTGCGCAACTCGTGCAAGGCGCCGTGCAGCATTTTTTGGGTTAAGCCACGTGACATGGCTTCGAGCACTGCGGCGGCGTCCTCGCCCCGCTCCAGCATCTTCAAGGCGCGCGCCAATTCGGCACGCCGCCACTGGTCGGTCTGCTCTTGCACCTGTTTGATGAGCGGCACGGTATGGCGCTGCTCCAGCCAATGCGAAAAGGCTTTGACACCCCCGTCGATGATGGTCTCGGCCTGCGCCACCGCCGCGTGGCGCTGCTCCTGGCCGGCTTTGACCACATGGGCCAGATCGTCCACCGTGTAGAGGTAGGCGTCGTTCAGGGATTTGACTTCCATCTCGATGTCGCGCGGAACCGCCAGATCGACCAGAAACATGGGACGGCGTTTGCGCTTTTTGAGCGCCCGCTCGACCGCGCCAAGCCCGATGATGGGCAAGGTGCTGGCCGTGCAACTCACCACGATGTCGAACTCGTGCAGGCGGTCGGGCAACTCGGACAAGGCCATCACCTGCGCGCCGAATTGCGCGGCCAATTGCTCGCCGCGCGCACGGGTGCGGTTGGAGATCACCATGGCAAGCGGTTTCTTGGCGGCAAAGTGGGTGGCGCATAGCTCAATCATCTCACCTGCGCCGACAAACAAAACACGGGTGCTACCCAAGTTTTCAAACAATTGCCCGGCAAGGCGCACCGCCGCCGCCATGCTGATCGAGTGCGCGCCGATTTCGGTGGCGCTGCGCACCTCTTTGGCCACCGAAAACGAACGCTGGAACAGCTGGTTGAGCGTGGTGCCCAAAGCGCCGGCGTCGGTGGCGGCGCGCACGGCGTCTTTCATTTGCCCCAGAATTTGCGGCTCGCCCAGCACCATGGAATTGAGGCCGCTGGCGACCCGGAACGCGTGGCGCGCAGCGTGCTCATCCTGGTGGCTGTAGCTGTATTCCCGCAGCGCATGGGCCTCGACACCACCGGCTTGGGCCAACCAGTCCAGGGTCTGCGGCATGTGCTCGGGCCCGCCTGAACAATACATCTCGGTGCGGTTGCAGGTGGAAAGAATCGCCGCCTCCAAGTGCGGGCTGACGGCGCTGCGCAAATGGTCGAGGTGATGGCCGATCTGGTCCAGCGCAAAAGCGAATCGCCCGCGCACATCCACGGGTGCCGTGTGGTGGTTCAGCCCGATGGCCCAGACCGCCATGCTCAGGCGACCCGCCGTTTGCTCATGTCGTACACCGCCGGGTGGCGTGCCCGCTCCAGCACATCGGCAAACCGGGTGCGGATAGAGGCCTCGATGCCCGCCGCGTCCAGACCCATTTGCGCCAGCAGCTTGGCCGGGTCGCCATGCTCGGTGAAAGCGTCGGGAATGCCCAGGCGCAGCACCGGAATCGACACACCAGCATCTGCCAGGTACTCCAGCACCGCCGAACCTGCACCACCCATCAGCGCGCCCTCTTCCACAGTCACCAGCGCTGAATGCTCGGCGGCGATGCGGTCCAGCATGGCCGTATCCAGGGGCTTGGCCCAGCGCATGTTGACCACGCTGGCGTCCAGC
>CAIOUR010000149.1 GCA_903861575.1 uncultured beta proteobacterium
ATCACCGCGTCGCCGCTGCCGTACAACAAGCCGTCGAGCATGCTGGCGGCGATGCCGGTGGCGTCATCGGTCGGGTGGTTGGGTTGCAAGCGCGTGGCCATGCGCCCGGGCAGGCCGATGGTGTTGCGAAATGCGGTGACCACCCGGCATTTTTTCGCCACCAAAATCAAGTCCTGGTTGCGCATGGTTTTGCTCACCGCCGCCGCCATCTCGGGCGTGATACCGGGGGCTAAAGTCGCCAGCGTGGCGCTATCAGCAGCATCGCTCAGCAACCAGTTGCGAAAGTCGCCCACCGTCAAATGCCGCACCGGCGCAAAGGCCGCAGCGTCATGCGTGTCGATGATCAGGCGGGTGACTTCGTCTTCCTCATACGGCACCAAGGCATCGCTCAAAAAACGCGTCAACGGCACCTCCGCTAAAACCATCTGCGCCGCCACGCGCTCGCGCGCGCTGCCTGCGGCCACGCCCGCTAACAAGTCCCCCGAGCGCAAGGGCGTGGCCCGCGCCATCAGCGCCTGCAGGTCAGGAAATTGGTAGGTCTGGCTGCCAACCGTGTGGCGGAAAGCGGAGGTACTCATGGCGGGTTGGAATGGTGTAGCCCTTAAGCGTACGCCAAGAGGTAATCCCGCGCCAGTTCGGCGCCCTAGTTCAGGGCCGCGTCCAGCACCTCAACCCAATGCCGCACCGGTGTGTCAGTGCCGCTTTGCAAGTGGGTGATGCAGCCGATGTTGGCGCTGCAAATGCCTTGCGGCTTCATCTCGGCCAGGTGACCGAGTTTGCGGTCGCGCAGCTGGTACGCAATATCCGGCTGCAACACGCTGTAGGTGCCGGCCGAGCCGCAACACAGATGCGCCTCGCAGCTGGCCACGCGGATGGAAAAACCCAACGTGGCCATATGGGTCTCGACCCCGCCCTTGAGCTGTTGCCCGTGTTGCAAAGTACACGGCGGGTGAAAGGCTTGCAGCCCGGCGGCTTGCGCGGCTTCGGGGCGTATGGCGGCTTGCAAAGTGGGAACCAGCTCGGGCAGCAGCTCGCTCAGGTCGCGGGTCAGGGCGCTGATGCGCGCGGCCTTGGCGGCGTAGTGCGGATCGTCTTGCAAAGCGTGGCCGTAGTCCTTGACCATCACACCGCAGCCGGAGGCGTTCATCACGATGGCCTCGACCGCCGCGCTTTCCACCAAGGGCCACCAGGCGTCGATATTGGCGCGCATTTGCGCCTTGCCGCCGTCGTGGTCATTGAGGTGGAACTTGACGGCGCCGCAGCAGCCGGCTTGCGGCGCGACCACGGTCTGTATGCCGCAGGCGTCGAGCACCCGCGCGGTGGCGGTGTTGATATTGGGGCCCATGGACGGTTGCACGCAACCGGCCAGCATCAGCATCTTGCGCGCATGCGTGCGCGTGGGCCACTGGCCCGCGTCGTGTTTGGTCGGAACCTTGGCTTGCAATGCGGCGGGCAACAACGGGCGCAGGGCCTGACCCAGCTGCATGGCGGGTCCGAACAGCGGTGAAGGCAGGCCCTCTTTGAGCGCCCAGCGCACCGTTTTTTCAACGACGGGGCGCGCCACTTTCTCGTCCACCAGCTTGCGTCCGATGTCGATCAGATGGCCATATTCAACGCCGCTGGGGCAGGTGGATTCGCAGTTGCGACAAGTGAGGCAGCGGTCCAGGTGAAGCTGGGTTTTACGCGTAGGCTCCGCGCCCTCGAGTACCTGTTTGATCAGGTAAATGCGGCCACGCGGCCCGTCCAGCTCGTCGCCCAGGAGTTGGTAGGTCGGGCAGGTCGCAGTGCAAAAGCCGCAATGCACGCAGTTACGCAGGATTTTTTCGGCAGCCAAGCCGTCCGGGCTTGTGGCGTATTCGGGGGAAAGGGTGGTTTGCATGGTCTTTAAGCGGCGATGCCCATCCGCCCGGTGGCGAACAAACCGTGGGGGTCGAATTGGCGCTGCAGTTCGGTCTGTATGCGGCGCTGTACCAACGGCAGCGGGCTGTACACACCGAGGGACTTATCCGTATCCCCGCCAGCGCTGCTGGTACGGAACAGGGTGGCGTGGCCACCCGCAGCCTGGGCGGCTTGGCGCAAGGCGGGTGCGGCATCAGCCGGTGCCCACAGCCAGCGCTGCGCGCCCTGCCACTCGACGAGAACCGGATACGGCAGATCCAAAACCGGCGCGGTTTGCGGCAGGCTCAGGCGCCACAGCGCATGCTGGGGGCTCGGGGTTCGGGTGAAAAAGGGCAGGGTCTGATCGGCGCAGGCGCGCCAGTCGGGTGCGGCCTGGGCGTTGTCCATTTGCTGTGCCGCGCCGCCTGCGGCCTGCATCTCGCCCAGCATGCGGGGAATCGCCGTTTGCAAGGCCGCGTTCGCGCCGCGCAAGCGCACGTACAAGTGGTCTGCGGCCGGAGTAGCGCTGGTGTCGTGCAACCAGCAGCTGGCATTCAAAGGCAGCGGCTGCGCACCCCAGTGGTGCAGCAGTGCCAGGGCGGCGGCCTGGCCCACGCCGCTGCAGCGTAAGGTGGCCTCGGCCGGTGCCAGCGGCAGGGCCTTGAGCGAGACTTCGGTGATCAGGCCCAAGGTGCCCCAGGACCCGCACAGCAAGCGGCTGAGGTCGTAGCCCGCGACATTTTTGATTACCTGCCCGCCAAATGTGAGGTGCTCGCCCAGGCCGTTGATCAGGCGCGCGCCCAGCACAAAGTCGCGCACGGCACCGGCCGTGGCGCGGGCCGGGCCGCTCAAGCCGCTGGCCAGCATACCGCCCACAGTGGTGCCGGGGCCGAAATGGGGGGGCTCAAAAGCCAGGTGTTGGTGCGCGGCGGCCAGCGCGGCCTCCAGCTCGCTCAGCGGTGTTCCCGTCAGCACGGTGACTACCAGCTCGCTGGGCTCGTAATTGATGATGCCGCTCAAGGCGCGGGTGTCCAACACCTCGCCCTGCAAGCCCGCACCCAGAAAGTCTTTGCTGCCGGAGCCGCGCAGGCGCAATACCGGTTTGTGCTGCGACGTGGCAGCAACGCGAATGCGCTCCAACAGCGCGTTGACGGGATCAAACGGGTCCATCCTTCAATGGTACGGCTTGTAAAGCCGGGCCACGTCCTTGCCGGGCGTGAATTTTTTGAACGCGTGGTCTCTGAAATCTTGGCATTTATGCCACCACATAATGCACCGCATGCTCGCCCAACTACCCACCGTCTTGATTTTGGCCGCCGGTCGCGGAGAACGCTTTCGCGCCGCAGGCGGCACCGACAAGCTGCAGGAAATACTGCTGGGGCGGCGGGTGCGCGACTGGGTGACGCAGGCGGCACGTGACAGCGGGCTGCCCTGGCACGTGGTGGAAGCGGCGCACACGGCGCGCATCACCAACTCGGGCATGGGCGACAGCATTGCCTGCGGCGTGGCGGCCACGGCCGATGCTGCGGGGTGGTTGGTCCTGCCGGCCGATTTGCCCTTGATTCAGGCCGCCAGCCTGCTGGCCGTGGCGCGGGAGCTCCAAAACCACACAGTGGTTGTACCCTTTTTCGCGGGGCAGCGCGGCCATCCAGTAGGGTTTGGGCCGCAGGCTCGGGATGAGCTGCTGGCCTTGCGGGGCGACAGCGGAGCGGCGTCGGTGGTAGCGGCATGGAAACAGCGGGGCGGCGTGGGCGTGCTGGAATTGGACGATGTGGGTTGCGTCACCGACGTGGACACGCCCGAGGCCCTGCGCGCAGCCAAGGCGCTGGCGCTGCAACGCCAAGAGACGCGATCAGTCAACGAATGAATTGACTGGCAAACCCGGCAGCGGCGCGCGCATGGCGAACACGCAACCGGAATCGGGATAGCGGGCCAGTTCCGCGTCCGGGCGGCCATGGCGCACGGTTGTCAAATACAGGGTTTGCAAATCTGCGCCGCCAAAACACGGCATGGTCGGGCACTGCGACGGGGCGGCGTATTGCGCGAGCAAGCGCCCGTCCGGCGCAAACTGGCACACGCGCGCGCCTTCGTACATGGCCACCCAGTAGTTACCGTGGATATCCACGGCCGCGCCATCCGGCCGTCCGCCATACGCGCTGTCGCTGAATTGCCAGCCTGCGGGCTTGGGCTCGAAGTGCGCAAACGGTCCGCGGGCGCGCAAGGTGTTGGACGATAGATCGAAGTCCCATGCATCAATGCGGTGTTGCGGCGTATCCACCCAATAGACCACGGTGCTGTCGGGGCTGAAGCCCAGGCCGTTGCCGGTCAGCGCGTCGCCAAGCTGGTGCGTGACGCGCGGCGGTTTGCCGGCCTCGCGCGCGTCCACGGTGTACAGCGCTGCCGCATGCTGGGTTTTGGTCTCGTCGACCGTGCCGACCCAAAAGCGCCCCAGCGCATCGCACTTGCCGTCATTGGCGCGCACAGTGGCGGTGTCATACGCAAGCGTCGCAATCTGCGTCAACGCGCCACCCCACTGCGGAGCCCGGAAAATGCCATGGCGCAAGGCGATCACCAAACCGCCGCTGCGCGCCGGGGCGATGCAACCCGGCTCTGAGGGCATGTCCCAGGTCTGTAAAGCACCCGCCTGCATGCGCAGCAACTGCCGGCCTGAGATATCGACCCAATACAGGGTCTGCTCCTGCGGATGCCAAAAGGGAGACTCACCCAATTGGCAGGTATGCGGATCGATGCGCTGCCAGGTCGGGTGTGTCACGTCGGGGGCTGCGGTCATAAGGAACTCGGAAAAAGTGGTGCAGACATTGTGCACCGGGGCAGCAAAAAACCCGTTGCGGCTTGCGCCCCAACGGGTTTGCGGAAGCGGGGCACCGAGCCCCGGCTTTTCGATTAGCGGCTGTAGGCTGTTTCGCCGTGCGAAGTGATGTCCAGGCCCTCGCGCTCGTCTTCTTCGTTGACACGCAAGCCGATGGTCATGTCCACGATTTTGTAAGCGATCAGCGAGACAACGCCTGACCACACCACGGTGATCAACACCGCCTTGGTCTGGGTCCAGACCTGGGTTCCGATGACGTACGCGTCAGGGGCGATCATGGCCACCGTCGTCCAATCAGCGACCGCGCTGGGGCCACCCAGGTTGGGCGAGTTGAATACGCCGGTCAAGATGGCGCCCAGAATGCCGCACACACCGTGCACGCCGAAGACGTCCAAGGTGTCGTCCGCGCCCAGAATCTTCTTGAGGCCATTCACACCCCACAGGCCGGCAAAGCCTGACAGCAAACCGATCACCAAGGCTCCGCCGATACCCACGTTGCCACAGGCGGGGGTAATCGCCACCAAACCGGCGACCGCGCCGGATGCGGCGCCCAGCATGGACGCTTTGCCGCGCATCAGCGCCTCACCGATACACCAGGCAATGACGGCTGCGGCGGTTGCGAGGAAGGTGTTGACAAAAGCCAGCGCTGCAAAGCCATTGGCCTCCAGGGCCGAGCCGGCGTTGAATCCAAACCAGCCCACCCACAGCAGCGCAGCGCCGACCATGGTCAAGGTCAGGCTGTGGGGAGCCATGGCTTCTTTACCGTAGCCAATGCGCTTGCCGACCATGAATGCGCCGACCAAGCCGGCCACGGCCGCGTTGATGTGCACCACGGTACCGCCGGCAAAGTCCAATGCGCCCATTTGCCAGAGGTAACCGGCTTTGGCGTTCATCGCATCCACCACATCGGCGCCGGTGTAGGCGTCAGGGCCCATCCAGAACCAGACCATGTGCGCAATCGGGGCGTAGCTGAACGTGAACCACAGCACGCAGAACATGAGCACCGCAGAGAACTTCATGCGCTCGGCAAACGAGCCGACGATCAGCGTGCAGGTAATGGCCGCAAAGCTAGCCTGGAAAGCAGCAAACACCAGCTCAGGAATGTAGACACCCTTGCTGAAAGTGGCCGCTGGCGAAAAGGTGCCCGCCACGTTATCCCAGGTGCCTTTCATGAACAAGCGGTCCAATCCGCCGATGAACGCATTGCCCTCCGTGAACGTGATGCTGTAACCATAGATGAACCACAGCACCACAATCAATGAGAAGGTGACCATCACCTGCATCAGGATCGACAGCATATTTTTGCTGCGCACCAGGCCGCCGTAGAACAAAGCCAGACCAGGGACCGCCATCATGATCACCAACAAAGTGGAAACCATCATCCAAGCGGTATCGCCCTTGTTGGGTACGGGTGCCGCGGGTGCCGCTGCCTCTGCAGCAGGCGCAGCCTCGGCTGCGGCGGCCGGAGCAGCAGCAGTAGGGGCTGCCGCCGCAGGCGCAGCGTCTTCAGCAAGCGCCGGGGCCATGGGCGCAAGTGCGAAAAGCCCCAAGGCCATCGCGAAAGTCAAAAGTAGTTTTTTCATGGTGTTTCCTTCGATTTTTTGATAGGTCGTGGCCGGGTGCTTACAGGGCTTCGGTACCGGTTTCGCCGGTACGGATGCGCACCACCTGCTCCAGGTCGTACACAAAAATCTTTCCATCACCGATCTTGCCGGTGCGGGCGGCACCCTCGATGGCTTCGATCACGCGGTCCAGCAGGCTGCTGTCCACCGCCGCCTCGATCTTGACCTTCGGCAGGAAGTCGACCACGTACTCGGCACCCCGGTACAACTCGGTGTGGCCTTTTTGGCGGCCGAAGCCTTTGACCTCGGTGACTGTGATGCCCTGAACGCCGATGGCGGACAAGGCTTCGCGGACCTCGTCGAGCTTGAAGGGTTTGATAACCGCAGTGACTAATTTCATAAGAATGACCTCGTTTCTTGGAAAAGGGGCTTTGGGTCGCCAGACACGCGCTTGACGCCGCTCCGAAAAATGGGAGACAAATGGGTTTAGCAGAAGGCGTGCCACGACTTGCGGACCCGAAAATCGCGAATTTGCCCAAATAAGGCCCCATTCCAGGGAAAAGAGACGCTAAAATAGCTGTATAAATATACATATTGCACTATTAAAGTGCATTTTTATCCGTTGGATTGGTTTCGAAGTTTTTTGCACCAATTTGGGGGATTTATGGCTTTATCGTGGGTCCAAGGGCGCGCCCTGCTGGGTTTGGAGGCTGTCAAAGTCACCGTGGAAGTCCATCTGGCGAACGGTCTACCCAGTTTTACGCTGGTCGGCCTGGCGGATGTGGAGGTGAAAGAGGCGCGCGAGCGGGTGCGCTGCGCCATCCAGAACGCCGGGTTGGAATTTCCACACAACAAGCGCATCACAGTTAATCTGGCACCCGCAGACCTACCCAAAGACTCCGGACGACTCGATTTGCCCATTGCCCTGGGCATTTTGGCGGCCAGCGGGCAGATCGACGGTGCGGGTCTGGCGGCTTATGAGTTTGCCGGCGAACTCTCTTTGAGTGGAGCCCTGCGCCCGGTGCGCGGCGCTT
Source organism: uncultured beta proteobacterium (assembly GCA_903861575.1). Lineage (GTDB taxonomy): Bacteria > Pseudomonadota > Gammaproteobacteria > Burkholderiales > Burkholderiaceae_C > Allorhodoferax. The sequence goes on from CAIOUR010000149.1 coordinate 7,305, forward strand.
TGGCCATGGGTCTGGCCTTGCACACAGCCGGGGTGCACAGCGCTTTGGTGCTGCCACCAGGCAGCGCGGAAGAGGCGGCGCTGGTGCCGGGTTCCCGCGTCTACCGCGCGGCGCACCTGCTGGATGTGGTGCGCCAGTTTTTGCCCGGCACACCCCAAGAGAGCCCACCCGATGCCGACGAAGGCTGGAGCCGTTTGCAAACCAACGCACCTGCCGTCGCGGCGGGCGGCCCCGACCTGGCCGACGTCAAAGGCCAGTCAGGTGCCAAGCGCGCGCTGGAAATTGCGGCAGCGGGCGGCCACAGTATTTTGCTCATCGGGTCCCCGGGTGCGGGCAAATCCATGCTGGCGCAGCGCTTTGCGGGTTTGCTGCCCGACATGAGCACCGAGCAGGCGCTAGAAAGCGCGGCCATCAGCAGCCTGAGCGGGCGGTTTTCCTTGGAACAATGGGGCCGGCGTCCGACCTGCAGCCCCCACCACTCCGCCAGCGCCGTAGCCCTGGTCGGCGGCGGCTCCCCGCCAAGACCGGGCGAGATTTCGATGGCACACAACGGCGTGCTGTTTTTGGACGAGTTCCCCGAGTTCGCGCGCAGCGCATTGGAGGCGCTGCGGGAGCCGCTGGAGACCGGCACCATCACCATCGCCCGCGCGGCGCGGCGGGCCGAATTCCCAGCGCGGTTCCAACTGGTCGCCGCCATGAACCCATGTCCCTGCGGCTACCTGGGCAGCGCGCTGCGGTCCTGCCGCTGCACGCCAGATCAAGTCCACCGTTACCAAGGCAAGCTCAGCGGGCCGTTGATGGATCGCATCGACTTGCATGTGGAGGTGCCCGCGCTAGCATCGCAGGAGTTGCTGCAAGCAGCACCCGGCGAATCCAGCGCTGCGATCCGCAGCCGATGCATCGCCGCACATGCATTCGCAATGCGTCGACAAAGCAAACCCAACCAGGCATTAGCAGGTCAGGAGATCGATACCTATGGCCAGCTGGAGCCAACGGCTTCCAAATTCTTACAGTCCGCTGCAACGCAGCTGGCCTGGTCGGCCCGCGCGACCCACCGCACCCTCAAGATTGCCCGCACCATCGCCGACTTGGCAAATTGCGACACCACGCAGATCGGTCACGTAGCCGAAGCCATGCAGTACCGCCGCGCCTTGAAAACAGGGTAAGCCGTATCTCGCCACAAGCGACAGGGCTACACTCGCCCCCCACCCGCTGCGCGCACTTGTGTCCCACCTCTCCATACTCTCCGAAGTTTTCGGCTACTCCCAGTTTCGCGGTCCGCAGCAGGCAATCATCGAACACGTGAGCGTGGGTGGCGATGCGTTGGTGCTGATGCCGACCGGCGGCGGCAAAAGCCTGTGCTACCAGCTTCCCGCGATCGCCAGCCACCGCGCAGGGCGCGGCGCGGCGGTAGTGATATCGCCCTTGATCGCACTGATGCACGACCAGGTCGGCGCGCTGCATGAAGCCGGCGTGGATGCCGAATTTCTGAACTCCACGCAAACCGGCGAAGAAGGTCACGCGATCGAACAACGCCTGTTGCGCGGCGAGATTGCTTTGCTGTATGCCGCACCGGAGCGGGTGACCACGCCACGCTTTTTGGCGCTCCTCGACTCCTTGCATGAACGCGGACTGCTGAGTTTGTTCGCCATTGATGAAGTGCATTGTGTTAGTCAATGGGGACATGATTTCCGACCGGAATACCGTGCGCTCACTGTCCTGCACGAACGCTTTGCCAGCGTGCCCCGGATAGCGCTCACCGCCACCGCCGACGCCATCACCCGCGCCGACATCGTGGAGCGCTTGCAACTCGAGGAAGCGCGCACTTTTATCAGTAGTTTCGACCGGCCCAACATCCGCTACCGCATCGTCGAGAAGAGCGACAGCACCACGCAACTGATGCGATTCATTGAACGCGAACACCCGCACGAAGCAGGCGTGGTGTATTGCCAATCGCGCAAAAAAGTGGAGAACATTGCCGAGGTGTTGGCGCAAGCCGGCATCCACGCGCTGCCCTACCACGCGGGTCTGGACGCGCAGGTTCGCCAGAACAACCAAAACCGTTTCTTGCGTGAAGACGGCGTGGTGATGGTGGCCACCATCGCATTTGGTATGGGTATTGACAAGCCCGATGTGCGTTTTGTTGCGCACTTGGACATGCCAAAAAACATCGAAGGCTATTACCAGGAGACCGGCCGCGCCGGACGCGACGGACTGGCAGCTGATGCCTGGATGTGCTACGGCCTGCAAGACGTAGTGAACCAGCGCCGCATGATCGATGAGAGCCCTGCTGCCGAAGAGTTCAAAGCCGTGCTCCGTGGCAAACTCGACGCACTCCTCGGACTGGCCGAAGCCAGCGATTGCCGCCGTGTGCGCCTACTGGCCTATTTCGGTCAGGACAGCGCACCCTGTGGCAATTGCGACAACTGCTTAGAGCCGCCCGCCATGTGGGACGCCAGCAAACCGGCGCAAATGCTGTTGTCGACGATCTACCGCATTGAGCGCCAAAGCGGCATGCGCTTTGGCGCAGGGCATCTCATGGACATACTGCGCGGAAAAGCCACCGACAAAATCACGCAGCACGGCCACCGCAGTCTGAGCACTTTCGGGTTGGGTGCCGAATTCAGCGAAGTACAACTGCGTGGGGTATTGCGACAGTTACTGGCCATGGGCGCCATTCGGGTGGACGCGGAGGCCTTCAACACCCTGGCGCTGACCGAACAATCGCGCGCGGTACTGCGGGGCGAAACAATGGTGCGCCTGCGGCAATCCGTTGCAAAGCCGACCCGCTCCGCCGGGACCGGAGCAGCGTACAAGACCAAAGCCTCTGGCTCGTCGCTGACCCCCATTGCCTTGAGCGACGATGCGTTGTCGCGCTTCAATGATCTCAAAGCGTGGCGTGCCGAAGTGGCGCGAGAACACAATCTACCGGCTTATGTAATTTTTCATGACGCCACACTCGCCAGCATCGCGCACCGAGCCCCCCAGTCCATTGAAGACCTACAAGGTATTAGCGGGATGGGGGTGAAGAAGCTGGAGGCGTACGCCAGTGAGGTGTTGCGGGTGGTTCGTAACAGCGGTTAGTCCGCTATTGCCCTCAATGTGCGTGAAAACTGCTCTCATAAGCCACCGCAGCACCGCTGAGGGTGTTTTGCAAACGCTGAATAGCGCGGTGATGGCGTACGTCTGAGGCGTGCTGCTGATGGTGGTGCATCAAATTTTGAAACTTGTTTTTGCAAACATCGAGTGCGCCAGCAAAATTGAGTGCGATGTATGCAGAATGGTCTGCGCGACTTTGGCGGTATTCGTCCGACCAATAACTAAAAAGCTGCCATTTGTACGTGCCCTTCTCAGGCAACTCAATCACGCGCTTTTGCATAAACAACTTTCTGTGCAAGGTATGAGGGCGAACATACGAAGATACGCCCGCCTTGGATACATCACGCGCTAGCCCCAGATTCGGTTGACACGGTCGCGGTTAAAATCGATAAATTCTCAGCATCCCACGGAAATCAACCATGTCCGAGCATTCCTCCTCCGCCTCCGATCACCAAGCTCCCGATTCCCTGGAAGAGATCGTTCCAGTTTTGCCGATCGTTTTACCCATCGTCGGTGGAGTTTTGATGTTTTTATTGGCTTTCATCGCGGTCAAAATGGCCTGAAGTTAAGCCCTTGGCACAAACCAAATACCTCCAGCGCATCGCATGCGTGACGCTAATGAGCGTCGCGACTCTAGTTTCAAATTCGCTGTTTGCCCAGTCCGCCAGCAACGGCAAAAGTGCTGGCAGCTGCCCAGCCTTGTTGAACAAGACATTTCCCCGTCTGCAAGACGACACACCACAAAACCTGTGCCAATACGCCGGCAAGGTGCTGTTAGTGGTCAACACGGCAAGCTACTGCGGCTTCACACCCCAGTATGAAGGCTTGGAGAAACTCTATGCCGACTATGCTGCACAAGGCCTGGTAGTTTTGGGTTTTCCGTCCAACGACTTCGGCGAGCAAGAGCCCGGAAAGTCCAAAGACATCGCCGACTTTTGCTTCAATACTTATAGCGTCAAATTCCCGATGTTCGCCAAAACCGTGGTCAGCGGCAAGGAAGCCAACCCACTTTTTGCCGATCTGATCAAGGCCGGTGGCAGCGCTCCGCGCTGGAACTTCTACAAGTACCTGATCGGACGCGACGGTAAGTTCATCGATAGCTACGCCAGTGTTACCACCCCGCAAAGTAACCGCATCACCGGCGACATCAAAAAGGCACTGGCGCAGCAGCCCTGACGGTGTCGCGGGTGCCAACTGCGACGACACACAACAGATTTGTACTTCACAGGGGACAGATGTGAGCACGCCACGCGAATTTTTCAGACCCATCACCGGCTCGGTCATGCCGCGCTTTGCCGGACTGGCCACGCTGATGCGCCTGCCCTATGTGCAAAAAACCGACCCGGAATTTGCAAACATCGAAATCGGCCTCGTCGGCATCCCCTGGGACGGCGGGACCACCAACCGCCCGGGTGCGCGCCACGGCCCGCGCCAGGTACGCGACATCTCCACCATGATCCGCAACGTCAACCGTGCCAGCGGGATCGCGCCCTTCACGCTGTGCAACTGCGCCGACCTGGGCGACACGCCAGTCAATCCGGTGGACCTGATGGATTCGTTGGCGCGCATCGAGACTTTCTTCAACGGTGTCTGCGCCGCAGGCATTGCGCCTCTGTCGGTCGGCGGCGACCATTTGGTCTCGCTGCCCGTCATGCGCGCCATCGTCAAGCACACCGGCCCGCTAGGCATGGTGCATTTTGATGCGCACACCGACACCTGGGACGGCTACTTCGGCGGCTTCAAGTACACCCACGGCACGCCGTTTCGCCGTGCTGTAGAAGAAGGTTTGCTGGACCCCAAACGCACGGTGCAAATCGGCATCCGCGGCGCGCTCTACAGCGACGCCGAAGACACCTGGGGCCAGGAACAAGGCATTCGCGTGATCGACATCGACGAGTTCAACACGCTGGGTGTAGCGGGAACGATTGCCGAAGCCCGCCGCGTGGTCGGCGACGGCGCGACCTACGTCAGCTTTGACGTGGACGCGCTCGACCCGGTGTACGCCCCCGGCACTGGCACGCCCGAGATCGGCGGCATGACCACGCTCGAAGCCCAGCACGTAGTGCGCGGCCTGCGCGGCCTGAACCTGATCGGCGGCGACGTCGTCGAAGTTTCACCCCCGTTTGACCCCAGCGGCAACACCGCGCTGGTGGGCGCGACCATGTTGTTTGAGATTTTGTGTGTGCTGGCAGAAAGCGTGCGCAAACGCCGGGGCTAGGAAGTAGGGCTTAGGGCGTTGCGCTACGCAGGCTTCACCCCGATAGCCTGCACCACCGCCCCTAGCCCGGTGTGGAACACACCCTCCACCACATCGCGCTCCAGTTCCACCAAATGCACGAAGTCCAAACCAGGCAGCTCCGCGCGCAGTGACGCTGCGGTTTGCATCAGCTCCACCGACTTGCCGCCACCCGTTCCGTGCTGGATTTGCGCAGGTGTGTAGGCCTCCAGCAAAAAAACACCGCCGGGCTTGAGCGCCGCCAACACCTTGCGGTAAAGCGCTTGGCGGATGGCGGGCGGCAGCGGGCAGAAGATGGAAACGATGCCGTCCCAGGCGTTTTCGCCCAGTTCATAGTCCGCGAGGTCAGCATGCACCCAATGGGCCGCAACACCACGAGAATCGGCCAGCGCTTTGGCCTTTGCCAGCCCCACTTCCGAACCGTCCACGCCCGTGACGTCATAGCCCTGCTGCGCCAGAAACACGGCGTTACGCCCCTCGCCCTCGGCCAGACTCAAAACCCGGCCTTTAGGCACGTGGGCAAAGTTGGCGGTCAAAAAGGTGTTGGGCTCGGTGCCGTAGGCATATTCTTCGGCGCTGTAACGTTCATCCCACATCTTTAGTCTCCCGAATTTTTTAAGCACGGCGTCAAGCGTGTCGCCTGGCCCTGCAAGTTAACTCTTCGCGACGCGCTCGCTTTTCCAATACACGTCATCGCCCGAGCTGCCGTCGCTGCGGTGGCGGTTGAGCACGCGGGCCAGCACAAACAGCAAGTCTGACAAGCGGTTGAGGTACTGGCGGGGATGCTCTTTCAAAGCTTCTTCATTGCCCAACGCCACCACCGCACGCTCAGCCCGGCGGGCCACGGTGCGGCACACATGGGCCAGCGCAGCTGCGCGGGTGCCTGCGGGCAGAATGAATTCCAGCAACGCGGGCAGGCCGGCATTGAACTCGGCCAGCGCCTGGTCCAGCGCCAGTACGGCTTCTTCTTTGAGCAGTTCAAAACCGGGAATGGACAACTCGCCACCCAAGTTGAAGAGTTGGTGCTGGATCTCAATCAAAACCGCGCGCACACGCTCGGGCATGTCCTCACACAGAAGCACGCCGATGTTGGAATTGAGCTCGTCCACGTCGCCCATGGCGTGCACCCGCAAGCTGTTCTTGGAGACGCGGGAGTTATCCCCCAGGCCGGTGGTACCTGCGTCGCCGGTGCGCGTGGCAATTTGTGTCAAACGGTTTCCCATGTCGATGTTCCTGTGAAAGTGGCATTATTGACGCTTTGCATATTTCGGGATCGCACCATGAACGCACCGCTGTCTGCACAACAGGCTTTTTCGCACGCCGGCATGCGGCATCCGCCCCTGGCCATGCTGGAAGAACTGCGCGCGGCTTTCGGTCCGCAGTTTTCCAGCGCAGCCGCCGTGTGTGCGCAACACGGGCGCGACGAATCAGCTTTTGACGTGCCACCCCCGGGCGGCGTGGTGTTTGCGCAGAGCACCCAAGACGTGCAGCGCCTGCTGCAAATCGCCGCACGCTATGCGGTGCCGGTGATTCCTTTTGGTGTCGGCTCTTCGCTGGAGGGACATCTGCTGGCGGTGCAGGGCGGCATCAGCGTGGACATGGGGCGCATGAACCAAGTGCTGTCCATCCACGACGCCGATTTGACCGTAACTGTGCAGCCCGGCGTCACCCGCAAGCAGCTCAACGAGGCGGTCAAGTCCGCCGGCCTGTTCTTTCCGATTGACCCCGGCGCGGACGCCAGCATCGGTGGCATGTGCGCCACCCGCGCCAGCGGAACCAACGCCGTGCGCTACGGGACCATGCGCGAAAACGTGCTGGCGCTCGAAGTGGTGACCGCCAGCGGCGAAGCCATACGCACCGGAACCGGGGCCAAAAAGTCATCGGCCGGTTACGACCTGACGCGGTTGATGGTCGGCAGCGAAGGGACTCTGGGCGTGATCACCGAAATCACACTCAAGCTCTACCCACTGCCCGAGGCCATCATGGCCGCGACCTGCGCGTTTGACAGTCTGGCCGACGCGGTCAACACCACCATCCAGATCATCCAGCTCGGCATCCCGATTGCGCGCTGCGAGCTGCTGGACGGCAACACGGTGCGTATGGTCAACCAGCACTCCAAACTGGGGCTGGTAGAAGGGCCGATGATGCTGATGGAATTCCACGGATCGCCTGCGGGCGTGCAGGAGCAAATTGCCGCCGTGCAGGAGATCGTGGCCGACAACCGGGGCCATGGTTTCCAGTGGGCGCAAACGCCAGAGGAACGCACGCGGCTATGGACGGCGCGCCACAACGCCTACTTTGCCGGCGTGCAATCGCGCCCGGGCTGCCGCTGCATCACCACCGACACCTGCGTGCCGATCTCCCGCCTGGCCGATGCGCTGCTGGATTCGGTGCAAGAGGCCACAGAGGCCTGTATTCCGTATTTCATGGTCGGCCACGTGGGCGACGGCAATTTCCACATGGGGTATCTGATCGACCCGGCCAGCGCCACCGAGCGCGAAACTGCCGAGCGCCTGAACAGTCGGCTGGTTGACCGCGCACTGCGCCTGGGCGGCACCTGCACCGGCGAGCACGGCATCGGCCTGCACAAAATGGACTTCCTCATCGCCGAGACCGGCGCTGGCGCGGTGGCCATGATGCGCAGCATCAAACAGGCGCTGGACCCGCTGAACATCCTCAACCCTGGCAAAATTTTTGCGTTGGACGCCTGAGCGCGCTGACTTAGGCCGCGCTGCGCAAAGGTATGCGGTACAGCCAGATAGATTTGCCGTTGGGCGCGGTCAGTTGCGCATGCGGCACGACACCCACAGCCTCAAAGTCCAGACTGACTAGCCAGCTTCCGGGGCGCATGGTGCGCGCTTTTTCCACCACGCGCGGCATGCTCTCGGGGCGTTGGAATACATAGACCATGTCGTAAGTCGCCCAGTCCACCGCCCACATATCGCCACGCTGCAACTTCGCCCAAGGGCACAGAAGTTTGCACAGGGCATACAAACTACCGCTCCATTCCACCCCCGCGAACTGGGCTTTCGGATAGGCCAGGCGCAGAGCGCGCAAACCGTGACCCAGACCGCAACCGGCATCCAGCACGCGCGCATTCTGGTCGAGGCGAACAAAGGTACGCAAACCCAGCAAGGCCTTGCGCGGTGTGGGAAACAGCGGAGCATCGGCCCAGGTGTTGATGGGATAGACCAGCAGCAGCAACGCCAGCGGCGGCAGCCAGACCCAAGCCGCCAGATCCGATTGCGTACCCAGTACTGTTACCGCCAGCGAAATGGGAAAACCTGCAGCAATCGCCAACCTGCGCCACCAACTGCGCCCCATGGGACTGATGGCAACACCCACCATGGCAGCAATCGGGCTGGCCATGCCGGGCGACATACCGGACTGCAGCAACCAGCGGAACACGGCCCAGCTCAAGCCCCAGCCGATCAAGGCCGGCGCGGGCCAGGGCGGAACAAAACGCTGGAACACGGAGGGTGCGCCGGTGGTCGCCACGCGTTAACGGGTCACGTTGGGCGAGAGGCGTTCGATCAAGCCGTTGAGCTCGTCGAGCGATCCAAACTGGATGCTCAACTCGCCCATCTCAGTCAGGCGGCCGGCGCGTTTGACACGTTTTTTAACCTTGATTTCTACCTGCGCAGCAAACAAATCGGAAAGTTCTTCCTCGACACGCTTGATGTCACGTGACTTTTCGCGTGCGGGCTTTACTGCTTTGAGCGAGAACTCGGCGCTGAGTTTTTTAACCAAACTCTCAGCCTCACGCACGGACATTTTTTTCGCGGCAATTTGGCTGGCAGCGCTGATCTGACTGGCCTTGTCCAAGGCCAGCAGGGCGCGGGCGTGGCCCATATCGAGATCACCAGCCATCAGCATGGTTTGCACTGGGTCGGCGAGGTTGAGCAGACGCAACAAGTTGCTCGCCGCGCTGCGCGAACGGCCTACCGCTTGGGCGGCGCTTTCATGCGTAAGGCCGAATTCCTTGATCAGACGCTGCAAGCCCTGGGCTTCCTCTAGCGGGTTGAGGTCTTCGCGCTGCATGTTCTCAATCAGCGACATCGCGGCGGCGGCCTCGTTAGGCACGTTGCGCACCAGCACCGGCACGCTATCGAGTCCAGCCAGTTTGGCCGCGCGGAAGCGCCGCTCGCCGGCAATGATTTCATAGACCGGGCGCGAAGAGCCTTCGGGACGGTGCAATGCGGCGTATTCGTCATCAAGCTGGCGCACCAAAATCGGCTGCATGATGCCCTGCGCCTTGATGCTTTCGGCCAACTCATAGAGCGCGCCTTCGTCCATGTGGGTACGCGGCTGGTACATGCCGGGCACCATGTCACTGAGCAATAGCGTATGCGGCTGACCGGCACCAAAAGCGCTGTCTTGTTGGCCGGGCGCGTCAGGCGCTTTGGGGCCGAGCAGTGCTTCCAGGCCCATGCCGAGTCCTTTGGGTTTTTTGGTGGCCATGGTGGTTTTCCTTCGAATGCTTATGCTTGTGTTTTCAAAAAATCGTTCAACAGCGCGCGCCCTTGCGGCCAATCGCCCAAACCGGAGTCGGCGTTGATGTGCCCCGCGTTGCCGCAGTCCATCCACTGCGCGCCCAAGGCGTCGGCAAAACTCTGCGCCCGCGCCAGGCTGCAATAGGGGTCGTTGTGGCTACCCAACAAACGGCTGGGGAAGGGCAAATGCGGCAGCACCAGCGGCGTCCAGCTGTGCAAGACCGCCGCCAGCGCGGGCTGCTGCGGGTCGCCGGGGGCAACCAGCAGGGCGCCGCGCACCCGGTGGGCTAGCCGCGTCTGCGCAGCCCAGGCCGCCACCAAGTGGCAACCCATGCTGTGGGCGACCAAGATGACATCCCCAGTCTGCGCCTGCACCACCTCTTCAAGCCGCATCACCCAGTCGCCGCGCAAGGGATGCATCCAATCGTGTTGCTCCACGCGCAGATCGCCGTACAGCGCCTCCCAGCGGCTCTGCCAATGCTGCGGACCGGAGTTTTGCCAGCCGGGCAGCAACAAAACACGCGCAGGTGCCAGCGATTCCATGGGCTTACATGCTCTTGATGCGCTGCACCATTTCCAGCGCAAAAGCCACAAAGGCCTGCGCGCCGCGCGATGCCGGGTCGAACGCCACGCCAGGCAGGCCATAGCTCGGGGCCTCGGCCAGACGCACATTACGCGGGATCACGGTGTCAAACACCTTGTCGCCAAAATGCGCTTTGAGCTGGTCGCTGACCTGGGTTTGCAGGGTGATGCGCGGATCGAACATGACGCGCAGCAAACCTATTATTTGCAAATCATCGTTCAAATTCGCCTTGACCTGCTTGATGGTGTTGACGAGATCAGTCAGACCTTCCAGGGCAAAGTACTCGCACTGCATGGGCACGATCACGCCGTGGGCGCAGCAAAGGCCGTTGAGTGTGAGCATGGACAGCGAGGGCGGGCAGTCGATGAGCACAAAGTCGTAGTCGCTGTCCACCGCGTGCAGGGCGGCTTTGAGGCGGCGCTCGCGCCGCTCCAGGCTGACCATCTCCACCTCGGCCCCGGCCAACTCGCGGTTTGCGCCCAGGATGTCGTAGCTGCAGCCGGCTTCCACAAGCTTGTCGCTGCGGCTACGGGCCTGTGAAATGGTGGCCTCCTCGAGCAGCACGTCGTACACCGTCATTTCGAGCTGGCGCTTGTCGACGCCCGAGCCCATGGTGGCATTACCTTGGGGGTCCAAGTCCACCATGAGCACGCGCTGGCCAACCTTGGCCAGACCGGCGGCCAGGTTCACGGTGGTGGTGGTTTTGCCCACGCCGCCTTTTTGGTTGGCTACACAGAATATTTTGGCCATGGATTACCCGCTGATCAACATTTGAAAACAATGGGCTTTTGCGCTCACTGCGAAAGCGCCAACTTGACGCCAAAGCCCAGCAAAAACGCCCCGGCCACGCGCTCGAGCCACTGCGCTACCCGGGGTCGGGCGCGGATGCGCTCCGCCAAAAAATGGGTCAACAGCGTGGCGGCTAAGCCGTAGAAAAAAGTGAGAGCCGCGATGGTGGCGGCCATAAAGCCATAAGTGAGCAAACCTTGTTCGGCCTGCGGATCGACAAACAAGGGGAAGAACGCCATATAGAACAAAATCGCCTTGGGGTTCATCAGCGTGATCACCATCGCCTGGCGAAAATACTGGCGCGGCCGGATCTGAATGGCCGGCGCAGCACCCGGTTTGGCGCGCAGCATGTGCATACCCAACCAGGCCAGGTAGGCCGCACCCACCCATTGCATCGCATGAAAAGCCGCCGGGTAATGCGACAAGAGCGTGGCAAGACCGGCCACTGCGCACCACATCAACACCTGGTCCCCGGCGATCACCCCGAAAGTCGCAGCCAGGCCACCGGGAATACGGCCCTTGCCAGTGGACATCACCAGCGCCAGATTGCCCGGCCCAGGAATGAACAGAAACAATACAACAGTGGCGACAAAAGTGCCGTAATCGGTAACGCCGAGCATGGAAAGTTGAAAAAGAGGAAGCGCGAGTGTACGGCAGTGGATTTATGCCGTTTTTCTACGCATCCAGACCAGGCAGCGCTGCGCGTCCAAACGGGGCACAACTACAGGTTCCACGTGAAACACGTCCACGTCAGCGGGCAGCGAAGCAATCTCAGCATCCGGGGTTTTTCCTTTCATAGCCATCCAGACACCGCCCGGCGCCAACCGCGCATCGGAGACGGCGACGAAGTCAGCCAATGAAGCGAAGGCGCGCGAGGTGACGAGGGGATATTGCCCGGTCAGTTGCTCTACCCGCGAATGCACGCCGCGCAATTGCGGCAACTTGAGCGACAGCGCCGCCTGCTGAATAAAGGCCGCCTTTTTACCCACAGTGTCCACGCAGTCCACCCGCAAACCCGGGCAGCACAGGGCAATGACTACGCCGGGCAGACCTGCGCCGGAGCCCACATCCAAAATCGCATCGCAACCGGTCCGCCGGATGTGCGCCTGCAAAGGAGACACTACCGCCAAACTATCCAGAATATGGTGGCTCAAAATGGATGGCGGGTCGCGCAATGCGGTGAGGTTGTAGACCTGGGTCCATTTGGCGATCAAGGCCGCGTAGTCCAACAGGCCCTGCACCTGTGCTGTCGATAATTCCAAGGACAACGCCACCAAACCAGCGCGCAAGGGCGCCTCTAGCGCCGACGGGCTCAAAACGCCTCCACGCCAGGCGTCACACTTCCCACCGCATCGACCACGTCGGCACTGACTTCAGCGCCCACATCGGGCACCGTACCCAAACGGGCAAAGCCTTTGAAGTTCCCTTTTTTCAAATGAATCAGCAAAAGGGAAATGGTGGCCGGCGTGATGCCCGACAAGCGCGAGGCCTGTCCCAGGGTCTCGGGCCGATGCTGACTCAGGCGCTGACGCGCCTCAAAACTCAGAGCCGTCACCTGCAAATAGTCCAGCTCGGGCGGCAGACGCAGGTTTTCATAATGCGCGGCGCGACCCACTTCTTCGCGCTGGCGGTCGATATAGCCCGAATACTTGGCTGCGATCTCCACCTGCTCCACGATGGCGAGCCGCAGCAACTCAGCGTCATCCTGCGCCGCCGGCTCCGATAAGGCCGGATTAGCAAACGCGCCGTCTTTCAGGCGCATCAAATCCACATAGGACACGTCAGGGCGGCGCAGCAAATCCATGAGGGTGTATTCGTGTTCCATGGCCTTGCCGAGAAGCGCCACGGCATCCGCCTGCGGCACCTTTTGCGGACTGACCCAGGTAGATTTCAAGCGCTCTGTTTCACGTGAAACCGCATCACGCTTGCGGCTGAACGCGTCCCAACGGGCATCGTCTACCAGGCCCAGCTTGCGGCCCGCCTCAGTAAGACGTGCGTCTGCGTTGTCTTCGCGTAATTGCAAACGGAACTCGGCGCGGCTGGTGAACATGCGGTAGGGCTCGTTCACGCCCTTGCTGATCAAGTCATCTACCAGCACGCCGATGTAGGCCTCGTCCCGACCGGGCAGCCAGGTGTCGCCGACCCATTGTGTCTGCGCGCCAGCCTGCAAAGCGGCATTCACTCCGGCAAACAATCCTTGCGCAGCGGCCTCTTCGTAGCCCGTGGTGCCATTGATTTGTCCGGCGAAAAACAAACCGCCTATCTGCCGCGTTTCGAAATTGCGTTTGAGCGCGCGCGGATCGAAATAGTCGTACTCGATGGCGTAGCCCGGGCGCAGGATATGGGCGTTTTCCAAACCCTGCATGCTGCGCACCAAGGCAAGCTGGATATCAAAAGGCAAGCTGGTGGAAATGCCGTTGGGGTAGTACTCGTGCGTGGTCAAGCCTTCGGGTTCCAGAAAAATCTGGTGGCTTTCTTTGTCGGCAAAACGGTGGACTTTGTCCTCGACGCTGGGGCAGTAGCGCGGGCCCACGCCCTCGATCTTTCCGGTGAACATGGGGCTGCGGTCCAGTCCGCTGCGGATGATGGCATGTGTTTGTGCATTGGTATGCGTGATCCAGCAGGGCATCTGCGCGGGGTGCTGGCTGGCCCGGCCCATGAAACTGAACACCGGCAGTTGCGCGCCCATACCGCCGGGCATGCCGTCGCCGGGCTGTTCCTGGCAGCGCGAGAAGTCGATGCTACGCCCGTCAATGCGCGGCGGCGTCCCCGTTTTCAGTCTGCCTTGTGGCAGTTGAAGCTCTTTCAAGCGCGCACTCAAGCGACCGGCAGACGGGTCGCCTGCACGGCCCGAGCCGTAATTATTCAGGCCCACATGGATCTTGCCGTCCAGAAACGTCCCGGCGGTCAGCACCACGGTTGTGGCGCGGAAGCTGATGCCAATTTGCGTCACCGCACCCACGACCCGGTCGCCTTCCACCAACAAATCATCTACCGCTTGTTGGAACAGGCTCAGGTTGGGTTGGTTTTCCAGCATGCGCCGGATCGCCGCCTTGTACAAAACCCGGTCGGCCTGGGCGCGGGTGGCGCGTACGGCGGGGCCTTTGCTGGAATTGAGGATGCGAAACTGGATACCGGCCTCGTCGGTGGCCAAGGCCATGGCGCC
>CAIOUR010000150.1 GCA_903861575.1 uncultured beta proteobacterium
CCGCAATCCCATACTTTGTTACAAGCAACCAAACAAGGACGAGGGCTGAAAAAGCACCCAAGAGGTTCGGATATATTAAAATTTTCGTCATCATTTTGGCATGTGCAAACAGTGCAAAAACTGCAGTTGTGATTCTGCAAAATTCGGCACCTGCTCCCCACATCACGTATTGGTATGAGGTGCTGTATTCAGCTGATAACAACAGGTCGGTGAGCTGCGGCGCCACTCCAATAATTAAAAATGCGGTTAATGCAATCGATGGCAACACCGAGCGGGCGTAGTGATGCCACGCAGCTTCTGCACCTCCTGCCGTCTCAGAATTAACCTGTTTATAAAAGATAGACTGGAAATGGGTAGTCAGCATAGATTCGAAGCCAGCAGTTAGTCCAGCGCTAATTCCATAGCCGGCGGCAAACAGCCCCAAATCGTGAAGGCCAAGTGAGTGCTCAACAATAAAGCGGTAGCTTTGGCTTTGAATCCATCCCAAACTGACGGCAAGCGAGATAGGCCAGGCAAAGTTCAACAGGCCTTGAATCGCTGATCGATTGAGTAGCGATAAACTTTGTGTGAAAGGCATTGGACGGTTTAAAGTTTGACGCAATAAATATAGCCCCCACGCGCCGACGATCAATTGACCAATCAATAGTCCTGTAAACCACCATTCGGCAACTCGCTGTAAGAGGTGCACGGCGAAAAATGCGATGATTAGACCAATTGCCGTAGTGGCTAAGGTCAATATTCCAAACCAGTAGGGTCGCCCGAAAATGTTTAAAGACGGGATAGCTGTTTGGTTAAGAGTGCCACATAAAATGCTGCACGCCACAAGAGTTAAATAAGTAATGGGTGAGAAGCCATTCTCCACAGCTTGTAAGGGATTTAAAATGTACAGTGCCATTATTGAAAAAATGGAAACGCTGACTACGTAAATCCAAAAATAATACAGATAACCAAAAACATCTCCTCTCTCATTCCAAGCATATATCCTGCGGTTGATAAACATACCAATAGGATTTATCAAAAGCAAGGCGAAGAAGGAAACCGTTGCGGTAAGAATGGAAAGCTTACCCATTTCTGAAGGAGCGAGAAGGCTGCTGGCGACTCGCAGTGTTACTAACAACAAAACGAATTGCAGTGCGCGAGCGAGGCCGTTGGCAATCATCAAATCTTGCTTATCTATAAATGTTCAATGCAACACCGTGACCGTAGGCGCTAACGAATTCGACCCACGGTGCCCGGACAACGCTTCGAGTGCGGCTAAACCAAAGCGTAATGAGGAGAATTATCGGCCATGTGCGGAAGTGGGGGCGCAAAAGTGGCTGCATGTCCGGTGGCCCGTCCGGGAATCAGTCACTCTAGGATCCAATCATGCGTAACATTGGTGTTTTGTGGTTCCAATCCTCAACTGAAATAGTGAAAAATAAGCCGACAGTGCTCTTCGTAGCGACGACGCCCTTTGCGGTTAACGCATTTTTGCGTTTGCACATGCTGAAGCTTGCAGACCTCTTTCACGTGGTTCTCTGCGTAAATCGGCACTTGTATGCATTGTCCCCGGACATTCTGAGCTGTGTCGAGGTACACCACGTACCGTTTGTCCGGAAAGTTGCCCCGCTAGATGACCTGAAGACTGGTTTGCAGTTGTTGGCCTTAATTCGCCACGTTCGACCGCACGTCATCCACAGCATCACACCGAAGGCCGGCCTTTTAGCGATGGTTGTTGGCTATTTAGCCGCCGTGCCGCATCGTTGGCACACCTTTACTGGGCAAGTCTGGGCGACTAAGCGCGGGCCTGTGCGCATCATCCTTAAGAACCTTGACCGATTGATTGTGTTTTTTGCCACGCAAATTTTTGCGGACAGTGTTTCTCAAACGCGTTTTCTTAGCGCTGAGGGAGTTATTCAGATAGAGCAGATCACGGTGTTGGGCGCAGGTTCCATTGCCGGAGTGGACATTCATCGTTACCAGCCAAATCGCTCCTCCGGTAGAGCGTTGCGCTATTCGCTAGGCACTCCTACAGACGCGTTCGTTTTCCTATTTGTAGGCAGGTTGGTTCGTGATAAAGGGGTTTTGGATCTTGTCAAGGCATTTAACTATCTGTCTTGTACGAGGCCTGATGTGGAGTTGTGGTTTGTCGGTCCGGACGAGGAAGAGCTGAGTTCTGCGCTGAAGGCACCAGGAGGCCTCGAGAGCGGCCCGATTCGTTACCTGGGCGCGACATCAACGCCAGAAATCTTCATGTCAGCCGCTGATGTACTTGTTTTACCAAGTTACCGTGAGGGATTCGGGTCGGTGATTATTGAGGCCGCCGCATGCGGCATACCTTCGATTGCCTATGCGGTTGAAGGGGTGGTGGATGCCGTGAATGACGGGATAACAGGCCTACTTGTAAAAGCCGGCCATGTCGAAGCCTTATCGGGCGCTATGGAAAGATTGGCGACAGATCGCGAACTCTTGCATCGCTTAGGCGCCCAGGCCAGAGAGCGCGTAGTACGCTTATTCACCAGTGACGAAGTAACAAATGCTTGGATTAAATATTACCAGTCACAGGTACTCGATAACAGGTCGGTTGAGCACGCCTTAATGAAGCGCCTCATCGATATATTGCTGGCGGGAAATGCTCTTATCCTGGCATCTCCGATTGTTGTTGCGGTAGGTTTATTGGTTTTGCTTACGTCCCCCGGCCCCGCCATCTATTGGTCCGACCGCATAGGGCAGCGCAACCGTATCTTCAAAATGCCCAAATTCCGTACCATGCGGGTAGACACCCCTGCCGTAGCGACCCATTTACTACCCGACCCACATAAGGTGCTAACCCCAATTGGCTCTTTTCTACGCCGTAGCAGTTTGGACGAGTTACCACAGCTCTGGAGTATTTTGAGGGGTGATATGAGCTTTGTCGGTCCGCGGCCTGCCTTATTCAACCAGGACGATCTCATCGCGTTACGAACCGAATTTGGCGTGGACGTCCTGGTCCCAGGCTTGACCGGGTGGGCGCAAGTCAATGGCCGCGACGCTTTATCGATTACCGAAAAAGTCCAATTTGATCTGGAATATCTCCAAAGGCATTCATTCCTATTGGATATGAAAATACTTTACATGACCTTTATCAAAGTCATTCGACGGGCGGAAGTATCGCATTGAACTGAAATGATCTTATAATCCATCACCTAGTAAACTCCAGGAGTAACGAATGACTAATCTAATCGATATTCAATCCCAAATTGAAAAGCTTCAAAAGCAAGCCAACGAAATAAAGTCTAAAGAATTCACTGCCACCGTGCATGAAATTCGAGCCAAGATGCAGGCATTTGGCATTACTGTGAAAGATCTACAATCCACCAAGGGTGGCCGCGGTAAAGCAAAGTCGTCGCCATCCAAGACTCCTAAGGTAGCGAAAGTTCCAAAAGTGCGCAAAGCCAGTGCCCCTGTCGCCGCCAAATACCGGGGCCCCAACGGTGAATCATGGTCCGGACGCGGTCTGATGCCGAAGTGGCTGTCCGCATTAGTTGCGCAAGGTCAAAGCAAAGAATCGTTCAGCGTTGCGACCTCGCAGATTTGATGCACTAGCGGCATAGCCTGCCCGATAAAACGCCCCGTTCGTCGGGGCGTTTTACTTGCGTGTTGTGCTTACCGTGGAAGCTCGCTTGAAAGACAGCTACATGCCGATGCGAAAATTTATTTTGCAGTTGCCGCGCCCGGTCAAACAGTTGACCGTCTTGGCGATGGATGTGCTGTTGTCCTTGATAGCTACTTGGGCGGCTTTCAGTTTGCGCCTGGATACATTGCATATTCCCACGGGGACGCAATGGCTGGCCTATCTCATACTTCCGTTCTTGCCGTTGCCCATATTTGGCCGACTGGGCCTGTATCGGGCGGTATTCCGGTATTCCGGCTATTCGGCTTTGGTGGCCACCGGATACGCAGTGTTCTGGTACGCGGTGCTACTGACGGTGGGCTTGCTGTTGCTGCGCATTCCTGGCGTTCCGCGCACCTTAGGAATATTACAGCCCTTAATATTTTTGATATTGGTAAGTATCAGCCGTGCGCTAGCCCGCTTTTGGTTGGCCAATACATTTTTAGTCGAACACCATTCCCCCAAACGTTTGTTGATTTATGGTGCGGGTGCAGCTGGTGTCGAGACCGCCGCTGCCTTATCGATGTCGCGCCAATACAAACTGGTCGGGTACGTAGATGACGACGCGTCCAAAGCGGGCAGCACATTGAATGGCGCACGCGTATATCCCGCCGCTCGTCTGGCGCAACTGATTGCCGAGTACGACGTAACGGATATTTTGCTGGCTATGCCCAGCGCCACCCGCGAGCGGCGCTTCCAGATATTAGAGATGGCCAAGCTTTTGCCGGTGCATATTCAAACTCTGCCCCGTATGTCTGACCTGGCAACCGGACGCGTTACCGTGCAAGACATCCGGGAATTGGATGTGGAAGACCTGCTCGGTCGGGCCCCGGTTCCGCCGCGCCTGGATCTTTTGGCCGACGAATTGTGCGGCCAAGTCGTGCTGGTGACCGGTGCCGGTGGCAGTATCGGCAGCGAGCTGACCCGGCAAATTCTGGCGCAGCGACCGCGTCAACTCCTGCTCCTGGATCACAACGAATTCGGGCTTTACACCGTTCACCAGGAGCTATTAGCCCTTGCCCGCGCTGCGGGCTGGGAGCCTGATGTGCTTCCCCTGCTGGGCAGCGTGACGGCTACCGCGTCCATGCACGCGCTGTGTGCCCGTTACGGGCCGGCCATCGTTTACCACGCCGCCGCCTACAAGCATGTGCCGCTGGTAGAGCAGAACCCTGGGCCGGGTATTGATAACAACGTGATGGGTACGCTGAGCATGGCGCTCGCAGCGCGCGAAGCTGGGGTGCGCCGTTTTGTTCTGGTGAGCACCGACAAGGCCGTGCGCCCTACCAACGTGATGGGCGCTACCAAGCGCATGGCCGAGCTAATCCTGCAAGCCTTTGCGGCAGACGCCAAACCTGGCGGCACCTGTTTTTCGATGGTCCGGTTCGGAAATGTGCTGGGTTCCAGCGGAAGCGTGGTGCCACTTTTTCGCCGGCAAATAGCCCAAGGCGGCCCCCTCACCGTGACCCACCCGGAAGTCACACGCTACTTCATGACCATTCCGGAGGCCGCGCAACTGGTTTTGCAAGCCGGTGCGATGGGCGAGGGTGGCGACGTGTTTGTGCTGGATATGGGCGAGCCCGTGAAAATCATGGACCTGGCGCGCCGCATGGTGGCCCTGTCGGGTCTGAGCGTGCGTGACGCGGACCGCCCAGATGGCGATATTCCCATCACCATCACCGGTTTGCGTCCGGGCGAGAAATTGTACGAGGAGCTTCTGATCGGCGATAACCCCGAGCCCAGCAACCACCCTCGCATACTGCGCGCCCGCGAGACCTCGCTCCCATGGCATGAGCTGGCGGTAGAGCTGGATCGCCTGCGCCATGCAACTGCGGCGCAGGATGTACCAGCCATGCGTGCAGTACTGGCCCGCTGCGTCCAAGGATTCCCGGTTGATGCAGTTTTCGCGTCGGGTTTGGACCAATAATCGGCCCATCCTGTCTCAAGCCCCGACCATGCAAGAAGCCCCACTTATCCCACCAGCGCCCGCCATAGCGGCCGAGGTGCTGGCCGCCGCCCTGCCATTCCTGCGCCAATACCAAGGCTGCACCATGGTCATCAAATACGGCGGCAACGCCATGACCGAGCCGGCTTTGCAGGCTGCGTTTGCGCAAGACGTGGTGATGCTGCAGCTCGTTGGCATCCGTCCGGTGGTCGTGCACGGCGGCGGGCCGCAAATCGAGGCCGCGCTCAAGCGCCTGGG
Organism: uncultured beta proteobacterium; assembly: GCA_903861575.1. Classification (GTDB taxonomy): domain Bacteria; phylum Pseudomonadota; class Gammaproteobacteria; order Burkholderiales; family Burkholderiaceae_C; genus Allorhodoferax. Next base: position 5,832 of record CAIOUR010000150.1, read on the forward strand.
GCTGCAGGGTTCATTCATCCAGGGCATGCGGGTCACCGACGCGGCCACCATGCAAGCCGTGGAGTGGGTTTTGTCGGGCGAGGTGCAGCAGCAAATCGTGGGCCTTATCAACCAGGCCGGCGGTAAAGCTGTGGGTTTGAGCGGGCGTGACGGTGGTTTGATACTGGCTGAAAAACTCGCGATGCCTGATGCGGCCCATCCCGGCGCGTTCATTGATCTGGGGCAGGTCGGCGACATCGTCAGCGTGGACACCGCTGTTCTGCGGCGTCTGCAGGACGCAGGCTGTATCCCCGTCATCAGCCCGGTCGGGGTCGGTGCGAACAACGAGAGCTACAACATCAACGCCGACGTGGTGGCCGCCCGGATGGCAACGGCCCTGCAAGCGGAAAAGTTGCTCATGCTCACCAACATCAGCGGCGTGCTTGACGGCACAGGCCAGTTGATGACCAGTTTGAGCGCGGCGCAAATTGACGCCATGGTCGCCGACGGCACCATCTCCGGCGGCATGATTCCCAAAATCAGCGGTGCGCTGGAGGCTGCCAAAGCCGGTGTGCAAGCCGTGCACATCGTCGACGGCCGCGTGCCCCACGTGTTGTTGTTGGAAATCCTGACCGGGCGCGCGTTCGGTACCATGATTTATCCGGCTTGAGCGATAGCCGCGTGAACCACGCCTTCGACCAGGCGCTGCAGCTGCGCACGCTCCAGCAAGATCCGCAAGGCGGCCGATACGCCGGACACACGCATCCCGCTTGGGAGAACATGGTCGGGCCCTACGGCGGTATCCTCGCCGCCATCGGGGTGCACGGCACGCAGCAGCACCCGGCGTTTCTGGGGCAACCCCTGGCGCTCACGGTGAACTACGCCGGTCCGGCTGCCGCTGGTGCCTGGGAATTGCAGGTCCGCTTGGCGCGTACCAACCGCTCCACCCAGCACTGGACGTTTGAGCTGGTCCAGACGGACGCAGACGGCGCGACCCAGGTGGTGCTCACCGGCACGCTGATGTCGGGCCTGCGCCGCCCCACTTGGGATGGCACCGATATGCCCATGCCTGATGTGCTGCCGCCTGAGGCATTGGCGCCGCCCAACGATCCGGTCAACATCGGCTGGCGCGCGCGATACGAGCTGCGCCGTGCCGGTGGTGGTCTGCCTCCGGAATGGACCCAAGCCGAGAACGCACTGGCCCCCGCAGTGGCAAGCCTGGACCAGATGTGGCTGCGCGATGCCGATGCGCGGCCCCTGGACTTCGCCGCGCTGGCGGCCGGCTGCGATATTTTTTACCCCCGCGTCTGGCAGCGTCGCGGTGCGCATACGCCAGCCGGCACCGTGTCGATGACGGTGTACTTCCATGCCGATGCGGATGCGCTGCAGGCCGTGGGCGCCGACTTTGTTTTGGCGCAAGCCCGGGCCCAGGAATACCGGGGCGGCTTCTTTGACCAGACAGCGCAGCTGTGGGCCAGAGACGGCACCATGCTCGCCACCACACACCAACTGGTTTATTACAAATCCTGATCGACTCCGACAGAAAGTTCCTCCATGCAAGACATCCTGATCGACAACGCCGATGGCGTTCTGACCCTGACCCTGAACCGTGTCGAGAAAAAGAATGCTTTCACCCAAGCCATGTACACCGCCATGGCCGACGCCTTGACCGGCGCTTTGGCTGACGCAGCCACGCGGATTGTCGTGATCCAGGGGCACATCACTGTGTTCAGTGCGGGAAACGATTTACGTGATTTTTTGAGCGGTCCGCCCGTGACCGGAGCCGGCGACTCCCCGGTGCAGCGTTTCATCGGCGCGATCGCGCAGTTCCCCAAGCCGCTGCTGGCCGCCGTCTGTGGTCCGGCGGTGGGCATTGGCACCACCATGCTGTTCCACTGTGACTTGGTCTATGCCGGCGACAACGCAGCCTTCTCCATGCCCTTCGTCAACCTCGGTTTGTGCCCGGAGGCTGCGTCTAGCCTGCTCGCGCCACGCCTCATGGGCTACCACCGCGCTGCGGAGGCCTTGCTGATGGGTGAACCTTTTATGGCTGAGGCGGCTTTGGAGATTGGTCTCGTCAACCGCATCGTCCCGCCCACAGAAGCCCATGCGCTGGCGCAGGCTCAGGCCCGCAAGCTCGCCGCCAAGCCTTTGGGCGCGCTGATGGAGACCAAGCGCCTGCTCAAAAAATCCCAAAGCGCCGAAGCTGTCCAGCGGATCACCGAAGAGTTCGACAGTTTCGGGCGCATGCTCAAAGAGCCCGCAGCCATGGAAGCGATCGCCGCATTCACCGAAAAGCGCAGGCCGGATTTTTCCGGGCTGTAAGCCATGCGCCCCGCCGCTTTCGAAACGCCCGCCGCAGCCCGTGCTCCCGAACGAAGCGGGGACTGGGCTACGCTGAAGCGCCTGTTCCCGTACTTGTGGACCTACAAATGGCGGGTGTCACTGGCACTCAGCTTCATGGTAGGTGCCAAAGTAGCCAACGTGGGCGTGCCGCTGCTACTCAAGACATTGGTTGATACCCTGACGCCCCGCCCGGACGCCGCTGCGGCCATGCTCGTGGTTCCGCTGGGCCTGCTGGTGGCTTACGCGGCTTTGCGTTTGAGCACTTCGTTGCTCACCGAGCTGCGCGACCTGGTGTTTGCCAAAGCCACCGAAGGTGCGGCGCGCAGCATCTCCTTGCAGGTGTTCCGGCATCTGCACGGCATGAGCCTGCGCTTTCACCTGGAGCGCCAGACCGGCGGTATGACCCGTGACATCGAGCGCGGCACCCGCGCCGTGCAGTCGCTGGTGTCGTATTCGCTCTACAGCATCGTGCCCACGCTGATTGAGCTGGTGCTGGTGCTCACCTTGCTGGCCGTGAAATTCGATGTCTGGTTCGCCTGGATCACGCTCATCGCTTTGGTGGTCTACGTCACATTCACGATCAGCATGACCGCGTGGCGCACCCAGTTTCGCCGGCGCATGAACGAGCTCGACTCGAATGCCCATACCCGTGCTATCGATTCCTTGCTCAATTACGAGACCGTCAAATACTTTAATAACGAAGCCTTTGAGGCCGGACGTTATGACGAAAATCTAGAGCGCTACCGCCGGGCTGCCCTGGCCAGCCAGCGCACCTTGAGCATGCTCAACGCGGGCCAACAATGCATCATCGCCACCGGTCTGGTAGCCATGCTCTGGCGCGCCACACAGGGCGTGGTGGACGGGCGCATGACGCTGGGTGATCTGGTCATGGTCAACGCTTTCATGATTCAGATTTACATCCCGCTGAATTTCTTGGGTACCTTGTACCGCGAGCTCAAGCAAAACCTGCTGGACCTGGAGAAGATGTTCAATCTGCTGGAGCGCAGCCAGGAAATCGCCGACGCGCCCGGTGCCCGCGCGCTGCAACTGCAGGCGCAGCAGGCCAGCGTGCGCTTTGATAACGTGACCTTTGGCTACGACGCCAACCGCTCCATCCTGCACGGCATCAGCTTTGAGATACCGGCGGGCAAGACGGTCGCGGTGGTCGGGCCATCGGGTTCGGGCAAGTCCACGTTGGCGCGGCTGTTGTACCGGTTTTATGACGTGCAGCAGGGCAGCGTGAAAGTGGCCGGGCAGGACATCCGCAGCCTGACCCAGATCAGCCTGCGCCAGGCCATCGGCATCGTGCCGCAAGACACCGTCTTGTTCAACGACACCGTGGAGTACAACATTGCCTACGGCCGCACTGGCGCCAGCCGCGAGGAGGTCCGCGCTGCGGCACGCGCTGCGCGCATTGATAGCTTCATCGAGAGCACGCCACTGGGTTATGACACCATGGTCGGCGAGCGCGGCCTCAAACTCTCAGGTGGCGAGAAGCAGCGCGTAGCCATCGCCCGCACCCTGCTCAAAGACCCGCCAATCCTGATTTTTGACGAGGCTACCAGCGCCTTGGACTCCGCCAACGAGCGCGCCATCCAGGCTGAGCTCAACCGCGTATCGCAAAACAAAACCACCCTGGTGATTGCCCATCGCCTGTCCACGGTGGTGGACGCGCATGAAATTTTGGTGCTCGAAGCGGGCCACATTCTGGAGCGCGGCACCCACGCCGAGTTGCTGGTGGCGCAGGGTCGCTATGCCCAGATGTGGGCCTTGCAACAAAGCGCCGAGTAGGTGCGGCCATACTCTTTCTGTTGGGGCGACCCGTATTTGGGACAATCCCGCCATGCCTTCACCGATTGACACCCTCACCCTGACCCGCCCCGACGATTGGCACCTGCATGTGCGCGACGGCGAGGCGCTGACAACCGTGGTGCCGCACACCGCCGCCCAATTCGGCCGCGCGGTCATCATGCCCAACCTGAAGCCGCCGGTGACTACCGCCGCGCAGGCGCTGGCTTACCGCGATCGCATCGCGGCCGCTGTGCCGCCCGGTATTGCGTTTGAGCCGCTGATGACGCTGTACCTTACCGACAACTTGCCGGCGGACGAAATTGCACGCGCCAAAGACGCCGGCGTGGTCGCGCTCAAGCTCTACCCCGCTGGTGCCACCACCAACAGCGACGCTGGCGTGACCGACTTGCGCAAGACCTACCGCACGCTGGAAGCCATGCAACGCGCCGGGCTGCTGCTGCTGGTGCACGGCGAAGTGACATCGCCCGACATCGATTTGTTTGACCGCGAAGCCGTATTCATTGATCAGCAGCTGATTCCCCTGCGCCGTGATTTCCCTGAGCTCAAAATTGTGTTCGAGCACATCACCACGCGCGAGGCTGCGCAGTATGTGCAAAGCGCTGGTCCTTTTACAGCCGCCACCATCACCGCGCACCACCTGCTCTACAACCGCAACGCTATCTTTTTGGGCGGCGTGCGCCCGCACTTCTACTGCCTGCCGGTACTGAAGCGGGAGCTGCACCGCCAGGCCTTGGTGGATGCCGCCACCAGCGGCTCGCCGCAATTTTTCCTGGGTACCGACAGCGCGCCACATCCCGCGCACTTGAAGGAACACGCCAGCGGCTGCGCCGGTTGCTACACCGCGCACGCAGCCATGGAGTTGTACGCGCAGGCATTTGATGCAGCCGGCGCACTCGACAAGTTGGAGGGCTTCGCAAGCTTTTTCGGTGCAGATTTTTATGGCCTGCCGCGCAACAGTGGCCGGATCACCTTGCGCCGCGAGACCTGGATGCCACCGGCCAGCTTTGCCTTTGGCGCTGCCGAACTCAAACCCCTGGCCAGTGGCGAAGCCTTGCAGTGGCGGTTGCAGACCTAGCCGCCATAAACTGGGCCGCGCCCTGGCTGGCCGCGCTGCGGGCCAGGGGGGAGCTTTTGTCGCAGCGCGTGCTGAACGGTGCGTCCTGCGCGCAAGCCCTGAACGCCGCACCTGCCGAGTTGCTGTCCGCTGCGGGAGCTCGGTTTGTTGCCCAAGCCGCCTTGCCCGAAGGCGAAGCCTATGAAGCTTTTATTTTTCGGACCCGCCAGGTTCCCACGCGCAACGGCTTGCACGACTTCTTCAACGGCTTGTGCTGGCTGCACTACCCGCGCACGAAGAACCGGCTGAATCAGTTGCAGGCGGCACATATCACGCTGCATGGCATCGGCCCGCAGCGTGGTGCGGCGCGTGATGCGCTGACTGTGTTTGATGAAAACGCCGCGTTTTTATCGGCTCCCGATGCCCTGTGGGACGCGCTACAGGCCAAAGATTGGGAAACTCTGTTCGGACCACTGCGTCCGCTGTGGGCGCAAGCGCGCCTGCAGCTTTTCGGCCATGCCTTGCTCGAAAAATTGTGTACGCCGCGCAAAGCCATAACCGCGCATGTGTACCGCGTACGCCCCGCAGACGGCGCGTGTGCATCTTTCGACGGCGCCGTTGCCGACACGCTGAGCGCTGCCTTGCTGGAGTCCAAACCCTTTGCCCACTTGCCGGTACTGGGCGTACCCGGCTGGCACATCGGCAATCAGGCGCCGGATTTTTACCGGGACGCATCGGTGTTTCGCGCGGGAAAACCACAGTCCGTATATGTGATTACGCCGTAGGGGTTTTCGCGCACTGCGTAGGATGCGCGCGTGTTCTTTACCTTTGAGGTCTCGATGAAACGAATCGTGTTGCTGGTGTTGACGAATGTATTGGTTGTCGTGGTGTTGGGCATGGTCGCGAGCCTGCTCGGCGTGAACCAGTATTTGACGGGTAGCGGGCTGAGCCTGGGCTTGTTGCTTTGCTACGCACTGGTCATCGGTTTTGGCGGCGCATTCATCTCGCTTTTGATGAGCAAGCCTTTGGCGAAATGGAGCTCTGGCGTGCAGTTGATCGAGCAGCCGCAAAACGCCGACGAGGCGTGGATTGTGCAAACCGTGCAGAACCTGTCGCAACAGGCAGGCATCGGCATGCCGGAGGTCGGTATTTTTGAAGGCGAGCCCAATGCCTTTGCAACCGGCGCCTTCCGCGATTCCGCGTTGGTAGCGGTCTCCACCGGGTTGCTGCAGGGTATGACACGCGACGAGGTGGAGGCTGTGCTCGCCCATGAGGTCGCACACATTGCCAACGGCGATATGGTGACCATGACGCTGATCCAGGGCGTGATGAATACCTTTGTGGTTTTCTTGAGCCGCGTGATTGGTTATGCGGTGGATAGCTTTTTGCGTAAAAACGACGAAGAGCGCAGCGGCCCGGGCATCGGCTACTTTGTGACCACCATCTTGCTGGATATTGTTCTGGGTTTCGCCGCCGCCATGGTCGTAGCGTGGTTCAGCCGCCAGCGTGAATTCCGAGCCGATGCGGGCGCGGCGCAGCTGATGGGGCATCGCCAGCCGATGATTAACGCGTTGGCGCGCCTGGGTGGGATGACGCCGGGCGAGTTGCCCAAGAGCGTGGCGGCTTTCGGGATTGCAGGCGGCATCGGCCAACTGTTTTCGACCCACCCGCCGATTGAAGAGCGCATCGCCGCCCTTCGTCAGGGCGCTTAAGCAGCGGGCAATGCCGTGGCGGCCTCGTTACCCGCCGCCGGCTGCGTGCGATTCGGCGCTGCGGTGAGGATCTGCCCGACATGTGCTAGCAAATCAGTATCCTGATATGGCTTGGTGAGGTAGAGCTGCACGCCAGCGTCTTGCGCTGCCTGCTGGTGTTTGTTGGCGCTGCGCGAAGTGATCATGACAAGCGGAATGTCGCGCCATGCCGGAAAGGCGCGCATGCGTCTGGCCAGCTCCAGTCCGTTGACTTCCGGCATTTCCAGGTCGGTGAGAACCAGATCGGGCGGCGCTTGGCGCAATCGCTCCAGCGCCGCGCGTCCATTGTGGGCCGTATCCACCTGGTAGCCGGCGTCTTCCAACAGCTGTTTCATGGTCATGCGCACGGTCCACGCGTCGTCTACTACCAGGAGCCGTGTCGGCGCGATGCGGGAGCGCTGCAAACCAACGCCGGCGCGCTGCCGGTAAGGAGATTGCTTGTGACTCCGTTGCAGTGCCGGAATGTCCAGCAGGTAAATCGCCTGCCCGCTCGGCGCAATGGCAGCAGAGGCTATTCCACCGATGCTGCGGGTCAATCGCCCCACGCCTTGCAGAATCAACTCACGCGAATCAATAACCGCGTCCACCAGCAGCGCAAGCGGTTTGCCCTGTACCCGAACAATGACCGGTACCTGACGACCTTGCCGCGCTAGGGCATCGAGCTCGAGCCAGTCTGCTAAAGAAAATGCCGGTATGTCACGGCCTTGGAATTGGATACAGGACTGGCCATCCTCCAACACACTGTGAATGGCCTCAGAGGCCGGGACGATGCCCTCAATCTGGTCACTACCCACAGCAAATAGATTGCCTGCGCAGCTGAGGATCAGCGCATGAACACCGCCGCTGTGAGCGTAGACAGACATTTCGAACTCACACCCGTACCCCGCAGTGCTGCGAATTTGCATGTCTCCCTGAAGCTGGGACAAACGCTGCTGAACCACGTCAAGTCCGACTCCGCGTCCGGACGTGGTGGTGACATCCTGACGGGTTGAAAATCCTGGCAAAAGTACCAAGCGCACAAGGGCATCTTCGTCCATCGTCTCGCCCTCTCGGAGCAGACCGTTGGACTGCGCCGTGTGACGAATTCTTTCGATATCCATGCCACGACCATCGTCGCGCACGTGGACCACCACCCTATCCGCGTGGCGTGAAAATGTAATGTCCACGTGCCCGGTCTCCGATTTTCCCGTCGCCAGTCGCTCTGCGGGCGTTTCAATCCCGTGATCCACGGCGTTGCGCAGAACATGAAGCAAAGCTTCCATCAGTTTTTGCAGGACCAGACCATCCATACGCACATCTTCACCGTGCAATGAAAACAGGATTTTTTTCCCCGTGCTTTCTGCCGTTTGTCCCACAGTTCTTCGTAGGCGGGGAGCAACGCTTTTGACGGTGAGCGCCCGAATGCTGAGCAGGTCTTGCCGCTGCTCAATCAAAGCAACGCCCGACTCGCGCAATCCCTGCGCTATTTTTTCAGCTGACGCAGTGCTGTTGGCCAAGAATTGCTGCTCGTCGCGTGCGCGTTCCTCCATGGCCAGCACCTTGTTGTGGATCGCGTCGTAGCGGTCCAGTTCGAGCGGGTCGAAGTTATCCCGGGCCCGCATGCTTTCTTCGGCCTGGAATGACTGGGCTTTGACAAGCTGAACAAGCTCCGCAAAATCTGCCAGTAGCCGCCTATTCACTTGGGTCAATGCCTGCGACCACTCATCCGAATTGCGTGCAAAGTCAATAAGACGCTCATTGCGGATAAGACTTTGCCCTGTGCGGCGTAACAACATGTCCAGATGCGCGGAGTCCAGTTGCAAAGGCGCCTGCTGGGTACCTGCGCCAGAGCGTTCAATGGCGTCGCCCTTCGCAGGTGCAGTCACGGGTTGCAGTGAAGCCAAAGGTGGATCAGGTAAGGGATCCGTCTGGTCGCCCGTGAGCCACGCGTTGTAGCGGCGCAGCGCTTGTCCCAGCAGGTGCACATCAGCGGGAGGCGCTTCTACGCCTTGCACAAAACCCAGCATTTGCTGCAAGGCATCCACAGCGTGAATCAGGCCATCCATGAATGCGGCTGGTGGGGAGACCGCCTCCTGTTCCCGCACCAAAACGAATTCAAGCGTGTCTTCCAAATGGTGGGCGAGTCGGCCTATTCCGTGGAGTCCCAAGATATAACCGCTGCCCTTGAGCGTGTGCGCCGAACGCATCGCTTGTTGCACCATGGGCTTGGTACAAATACCCGCTCCCCAAGCATGTACAGCAGCCTCAATCTCGGAGACCTGCGTCGGTGCATCAAACAAAAATACCTGCAATTGATCCGGCTCGACATCCTCCACGTCCAGCCGATAAGCTTGTGGATCGTCCAGCTGTGAATCACTCCACGCATCAGTGTGAGTGGGCAGCAACTTGGGTTCAAGCAGTCGATCAATTGCATCTTCCAGCCACGCAGTGTCGACCGCATCGGTACTGGCAGACAAGGAATATTCCATCGCCTGCACTGCGTGCATATCGCCTGGCATTTCCAAGTAGAGAATAGACGCGTTAATCCAACCTACCAAATGTGCGCGTTCATTGAGATAGTCGGGGCGCTTGGAAAACGTGTGGCTTTGTGACAAAAGTGAACGGACCATGGCCAGATACTCGGCAAAAGCGTCCAAGCCACTACTTTGTATCGCCTCGGCATAACGGTCTATGAATTCCAATACGGACTCAAACGCCGCATCGTCTACCGGTTGGCCGTCGGCCCACGGCTGCAATACGCTCAACGTTGGTGCCGATTCCGTCAACTCCTGCCGCAATAGCTCCAACAGCATACGGTATCCCTTTTTGAATCAGGCCGCGGTCTTAGGGGCTGGTTGGTCTAGCTTGAATTCGGCCACGCTGTGGCGCAGGCCCTGCGCGTAATCCACCAGGGTTTCGGTCAAGCCCCTTTGGGTAGACATGGCCGAACTGGTCTGGATGGTGGACTGGTTTACTTCGGCGATGCTGGCGCGAAGCGATGTAGCCAGACCTTGCTGTACTTCCGATGAAGCTGCGATCTGTCCCACCATTGCAATCAGCTCCTGGGTTGCGGCTTGGGCCGATTGCATCTCCTGCGCTGCCGTTTGCGCAAGCGTGGACTGCTCCACCACGTTGCTCACCAGCCCGCTCAACGTCACCAGCGACTCATTGGCTTCGGCTTGAATGTTGCCAACCATCGCGGCAATTTCACTGGCTGCCTTTGCGGAGGCGTCGGATAAGCGCTGCACTTCCACGGCCACCACGCCAAATCCCCGTCCGGCCTCGCCCGCCGCCGCAGCCTGTATGGAAGCGTTCAGCGACAGCACATGGGTGCGCTCAGCAATGGTGTTGATCAATGCCACGGCATTGGAGATTTCCTGGGAACGCTCCGCCAAGCTCTTGAAGCGCTTCTCGGTATCGCCCATGCCCTGTCGCAGGTTCTCCATACCGCGCAAGGTTGTTCCCACAGCGCTTTGCGCCGCAGCAGCAGCATCGGCTGTGCGGCCTGCTGATGCTGCAGAGCGTTGCGACAGTGCAGACACTTGCAGCAACTGCCCGGATGCATCAGCCAGTGTGAGCTCCATCCCCTTGAGCAAGGTTTGTTCCAGCGTAATGGCCCGATCGACTTCTTGTGCCTGCTGCCGCGTTGCTTGGGTTGCCTGCTCTAGCTGTACGGAAAGCGACTGCACGTTGCTGAGTGCCTCAGCCGTCTCGTCAGCCAATTGGTTGATGGACGAGGCGATGGTGCCAACGATGTTGTCGTCCACCGGTGCGCGCACCCGGAGATCGAGATCTGACAGGGCGATCACTGCGCCGAGTAGGGCAATTGCAGACTCATTGACTGCTTCACTCTCTTGGCGCTTGCTGGCCTCGGCCACCAGGCGTTCATCCAGGAGCTGGTCAAAGCTTTGTCCGATGCGGCTGAGCTCATCGCGTCCAGACATCGTGGCGCGCGCGTCCAGGTTGCCGGTGTTGATTTGGTCGATTGTGGTCTCCATGCGCCGGAACCCTTTGTTCAGACCATAGAAAAACCAGATCGC
>CAIOUR010000151.1 GCA_903861575.1 uncultured beta proteobacterium
GGTCGGCAGTACCGGTGGACTCGCCTTAGCCGGCGTTGGGACTGGCGGTTCATTGGGGATTACCCCGACCACCGGACAAAGCATTACGTTTACGTTGGGGACCACGGGCAACTTCGTGGTTAATACCACTGATCTCTGCGTGAATACCAGCAGCAGCGCGGTCGGCGTGGGTGTCCTGGCCCCATCGGCCAAGCTTCATTCTCTCGCCACCACCGAACAACTCCGCCTAGGGTACGATGTCAGCAACTACGCCAGCTTCACCGTTTCCAGCGCGGGAGCACTGGCGGTCGCCCCGACCGGAGCGTTGTCAATCAAGCCCAGTGGGGTTGCCAATGGGCAGGCCGTCTCCATCAAGGCGTTGACCGAACTGACCACGATTGCGGCATCGGCTACGACTGATACCGCGATCCAGATGCCCGCTGGCGCATTGATCCTCTCAGTTTCGGTTCGAGTCACGGCGGCAGTCACCTGCACCAGTACCTTCACGGTGGGCGATGCCGGATCGGCGACCCGCTTTTCAACGGCTGCGGTATCAAAGGCTTTGAACAGCACGGACCCTGGAACCAAGGCTGGCGTGTACTACAACGCTTCCGCCGCCGCCATTCGGATTACGCCCGATACCACGCCGTCCGATAATACGGGGCGCGTCCGGGTGACGATCACCTATATCGATATTACCGCGCCCACGAGTTAAGGAGTCGCCATGTCCATTCGCTTTGTTTCCTGGCTGACGGGGTTGAGCGCAAAAACCAATGCGACCCTCGTCGGAACCGAGGAAATGTATATCAATGATGGCGGAACCTCCAAGAAAGTATTGGTTTCCGCCCTCTCATCGCCCGGCAGTACACCCGCCGCGCAATCCGCAATCATTACCGCCGCGCAGGTCTTAGTAGCGGCCCAATTCGGAGCACGATAGATGGCAACTACACCGACCTACGGATCAGCCGCCGGCCCTATTGATCTTCACAAAACCATCTTGCCGGCAGACACGACCAGCGTGGTTGATGTCTATGATAATTCAGCGGGGACAGCTTCGGTTCGCGTTGAAGCTTTGAATATCTGCTCGAACGATACGAGCACAGTGAACATTGCGTTCTACCGCTATGCCGCATCCGCATCGTTTCTACTGGGCGTGGTTCGCGCCGTAACGCTCTCCGGTACCGACGGAGCTACAGCCAGGGTGAATGCGCTGGCGACCATCGGGAACATGGCTCCTGATGGTATTCCAGTGCTGGAAATCCCAGCGGGAACCAAGCTGCAAGCCTCATCGCTGGTGACAGTGACTAACGCTAAAACCGTCACGATTACGGGCTGGGCGCGGACCTAGACCTGATGAATGTACTGAGTCCCGCCAGCGCCCCCATGGGCGGAACGCCGAAACGGCTACCCCAAGGCGCGATGCGTCCGTCCGAGTGGATTCCGCCTTGGAATCCGTCCGAGTGGAAGAAGATCGGTCCGGCGTATGCGGGGCGCGTACAAGCCTTGCGACAGCCGCTTGGGAA
>CAIOUR010000152.1 GCA_903861575.1 uncultured beta proteobacterium
CCAGCACGCTGGGAGTGTCGTGCGCCTTCAACACCGCAAAAGAAGCCTGCTCCACCTGCCCCTTGTGCAACTTGCCCACACGTGCGACCTCGCGCAGCAGCGTGCTACCCAGCTTGAGGCTGTCCACAATTTGCGCCGTGGTACTCATGTCCAGCAGCGCGCTCTGGATTTCAGCACTCTTGGCCTTGATGTTGATGCCGCCGATTTGATCGGCTTTGTTCTCCTTATCGGCCATCCACCGCGCCGCGCTGCTGGAGGCGCCGCCCTGGCTGAGCGCAAAGACGCTGGCCCCTTGCGGGTCCGGGGTGAAGAAGGCATCGGCATGCAGGCTGACCAGCAAGTCTGCCTGCACGCGCTGTGCTTTTTGTACCCGCATGTGCAGGGGCACGAAGTAGTCCGCCTCGCGTGTCATGAATGCCCGCATGGGCATGCCTTTGACGCTGCTGCTGTTAATGCGCTCGCGCAGCAGGAAGGCGAGCTGCAGCACCACGTCTTTCTCCTGCGTACCGCCGGGTCCGATCGCGCCGGGGTCCTCACCACCATGACCCGGATCGAGCGCGATGATGATCATGCGGTCCACGCCGTCGGGCGGTGTGCCCGCAGCAGGCAGCGCTGGTGCCGAGGGCGAGGGTGGGGCAGCGGCGGGCGTTTTGCCAAGGGGTGCGGGTCCCGGGGCGGGGCGAGAGCTGGCGCCGCTGCGTTGCGCGATCAGTTCCCCGAGCGGATCGGATTCTTGGGCCACAGGTGATGCGGGCGGGGATTGCCCCTTGTCGCTGCGGTTGCCGCCCAGGCCCAGGCGCTGGTTGATCAAGGCATCCAGTGGATCGGGCTCGGCTTCCGGATACAGATCAAAGACCAGGCGGTGCCGGTAAGCCGCCACGGGGGTCAGCGAAAAAACCTGTGGACGCATCGCCTGCTTCAGGTCCAAAACCAGACGCACCACGTTGGCGGCGTACTGGCCGACCCGGATGTCGCCAATATTCGGGTCGTCGGCGCGCACCTTGCCCACCAGTTCTTTGAGCGCCGGGTTGAGCGCAATGCCCTGGATGTCAACCGCCAAGCGCGGCGGATCGGCGATGAAGCTGTGCGTCACCACCAAAGGCACATCCGACTCAATAGTCACCCGCGAGTAGTCAGGCGCGGGCCAGATGCGCACATTCAGGATGGTTGCGCCACAGGCAATCTCCAGCCCACTCAGGCCCAGAACCACAGCCCCGCTGCGGATAAACGTGCGCCGCTGCATCATGGGCCGGTGCAAGCGCTCCAGAGCTGCGCGCCGCGCACGCTGTAGCGGCGCAGCTGCACCATGCGGCTGGTCTCGCCTGCGCTGCTGAGGTGCAGCTGCCAATCGGCTGCGGGCAGGTGGCCTTCGGCCTTTTCCGGCCATTCAACCAGCTTCAGCCCGGAGCTGACAAAAATATCGCGTAGGCCTGTATCTTCAAATTCCTGTGGATCGTTGAAGCGGTAAAAGTCCAGATGCCAGACCGCGAAGGCCGGCAAGGCGTAACTTTCCACCACCGCGTAGGTCGGGCTCTTGATGCGGCCGGTCACACCCAGCGCGCACAACAGATGCCGCACCAGCGTTGTCTTGCCCGCGCCCAAATCGCCATGTAGGGCGATGAATACGTCACCGCCCACCGCTTGCAGCGCGTCGGCCAGCCGAACGGCGAAGGCCTGCGTGTCGGCTTCGCTGTTCCACAACAGGGTGTTGCCGGTGGCCACTGTGTCGGTAGCGGGTCGGGACGATAAGGGGGTCACAGATGGAGGCTGCTTTCTACAATGGGTCGCATGCGCCCGAAGATACCGCCAATTCACGACCGTGCGCGTGCCAAGGATGAGCGCCTGCTGGGCGACATCCGGCAA
>CAIOUR010000153.1 GCA_903861575.1 uncultured beta proteobacterium
ACGCTGTTTGCCTCTATCCGCACAATTTTGAGCCTGCCGCCACAAACCCGCCTGTTCATGTGCCACGACTATCCGCCCGAAGGACGTCCGGTGGCTTTTGAGACCACGGTCGCCGCCCAGCGCGCGGGCAATATCCACGTGCACGACGGCATCGACGAAGCCCAGTTTGTTGCCATGCGCACCACGCGCGACGCGACGCTGGAGATGCCCGTGCTGATCCTGCCGGCGGTGCAAATCAACATCCGCGCGGGTGAACTGCCGCCCAAGGAAAGCAACGGCATCGCCTACGCCAAGATTCCGCTCAACGTCCTCTAGGGCGAAGACCAGCTATCCCCAAAAGGAACCTGCCATGACCGACACCCTGCACTTGGTCTGCCCCGCTTGCAACGCCACGAACCGGGTTCCGCGTGACAAGCTCCACGCGGAACTGAACTGCGGCAAGTGCCATGCGGCCTTGTTGAACGCGCACCCCGACAATCTGGGCGAAGCCGCGTTTCGCGCGCAAGTCGCCAACAGCGATTTGCCGCTGGTCGTTGATTTTTGGGCACCCTGGTGCGGCCCCTGCCGCACGATGGCCCCCGCTTTTGAAAAAATCAGCCAGGACATGCACGGCCGCGCCCGCTTTATGAAGGTCAACACCGAAGACGAGCAGGGCCTCGCAGCGCAATACAACATCCGCAGCATTCCGACATTGGTAGTTTTTGCGGGTGGCCGTGAGATTGCCCGCCAAGCTGGGGCCATGCCGGCCCCCGACGTGGCGCGTTGGGTCAGCGCCGCGCTGCCCAAGACTCAAACAGATCAACAAAAGGTAGACCATGGACGCTCTTGATCCCGTCGTGCTGGCGCGGCTGCAATTTGCAGCCAACATCACCTTTCACATTCTCTTTCCCACCATCAGCATTGCCATGGGCTGGTTTTTGCTGTTTTTCAAAACCCGCTTTGTCGCCACCGGCGCGCAGTACTGGATGGACGCCTACCAGTTCTGGGTCAAGATTTTTGCGCTGACCTTTGCGCTGGGTGTTGTCAGCGGCATCACCATTAGCTTTCAGTTCGGCACCAACTGGCCCGGGTTCATGAACACCGTGGGGAATGTGGCCGGGCCATTGCTGGCCTATGAGGTGCTGACCGCCTTCTTTCTGGAGGCCACCTTTTTGGGGATCATGCTGTTCGGCCGGGGGCGGGTCAGCGAAGGGGGCCACACCCTGGCCACCTGGCTGGTTGCTTTGGGCACCACCGCTTCGGCGTTTTGGATACTGGCGCTGAACTCCTGGATGCACACGCCTGCCGGGTTCGAGATGGTCAATGGCCAGGCGCATGTCACGAGTTGGATGGAGGTCATCTTCAACCCCTCCTTCCCTTACCGCTTCAGCCACATGCTGTTGGCGTCGGGCTTGACCGGCTCCTTTTTGCTGGCTGGCATCAGCGCGTACCGCTGGCTGAAGGACGATCGCGCCCCTGAGGTGATGGCCTCGCTGCGCACCGGCGTGATGGTGGCGGCGGTCTTGATCCCGGTGCAAATCATGGTGGGCGACCTGCACGGTCTCAACACCTTGCACCACCAGCCCGCCAAGCTCGCGGCGATGGAGGGCATTTGGGAAACCCAGCGCGGCGTTCCAGCCGTTTTGTTCGCCATCCCCGACCAAACCACAGAATCCAACCGCTATGAAATAGCCATTCCAAAGCTGGCCTCGCTGTACCTCACGCACGACTGGAATGGCGAGGTGCAGGGCATCAAGGCATTTGGCGACAAGCATCCGCCAGTAGGGCCTGTGTTTTGGGCCTTTCGCATCATGGTCGGCGTCGGTCTTCTCATGTTGGCCGTGAGCTGGTTTGCCAGCTATGAATTGGTATTTAAAAGGGCGCTGTCCCGGCGCACCGCGATGGTGTTGGTCGCCATGACTTTTGCGGGCTGGGTCGCGCTGGTGTCTGGCTGGTATGTCACCGAAATCGGGCGTCAGCCTTGGCTGGTGTACGGCGTGCTCACCACCGCGCAGGCCGCCTCCACGGTACCGGCGCGCAATATCGCGCTGTCCTTGGCCATGTACCTCACGCTCTATGCCGCCTTGCTGTCAGCCTATGTGTCTGTGGTCTTTTACCTGGCCAAGAAGGCGGTGCATGGTGGTGAAGAGCCCCAGATGAACACCCGGGGGCTGCGCCATGTCTGAGTTCGGTGTGGATGTGATGAGCCCCGGCGGTTGGCTTCCCTTGGTGTTTGCCCTGGTCATGGCCTTGTCCATGCTGGCATATGTGATTTTGGATGGCTATGACCTGGGGGTGGGTGCGCTATTGGACAGCGCTGACACGCTGCAGCAAAAGGACACCATGATCGCCAGCATTGGGCCATTCTGGGATGCCAATGAGACCTGGCTGGTGCTGGGCGTGGGTGTGTTGCTGGTGGGTTTCCCGATGGCGCACGGCGTCATCTTGGGCGCTCTGTATCTGCCGGTTGCGCTGATGTTGGTGGCCTTGTCGCTGCGGGGCGTGGCTTTTGACTTCCGGGTCAAGGCCAAGGCACACCACCGGCCGCTATGGGATAAGACTTTCTATATCGGGTCGATCTTGGCGTCGTGGTCCCAAGGCTTCATGCTCGGCCAACTCATCATTGGGTTTAAGCAGGAGGCAGCAGGCTATGGGTTCAGCGCGCTGATCGGGTTTTGTTTGGTATTTGCCTACCGCTTGTTAGGGGCCGGATGGCTGATCATGAAAACCGAAGGCGCGTTGCAATTGCGCGCAGTGGCCTGGGCCCAAGGCAGCTTATGGCTCACGGCCGCAGGCGTTGTCGCCATTTCGGTGGCCACG
>CAIOUR010000154.1 GCA_903861575.1 uncultured beta proteobacterium
ACCGCTAAAGTTTATATTTTTTGATCCGACCTCGGGGAGTAGGGTGTTTGCGTCCTTTTACGAAATCGAAGCAGGTGCGCAAAGTCAAAAATTGCAGGAAATTTGGGATTTACCTAGTCTTGGCGGCCTCTATGACAGAAAGATTCAGGAAAAAACGGGTCTACCAGTTCAAGGAATAAACCCTTATTGGGTGACACCCCTCCTGTTTGTCTCAGATGATCCGAATCTAAAACCTGAAGCCAGTCAGTCAGTCGTACGACTTGAGCTGATCATTTCTCAGTTGAATGCGAAAATTCAATCAGCCAAATCAGACATCCAGCTGCTTGAAACGAGCCGCAAATCTCAAGCTGCCAGCGCTCCGCAGATGAAGACAGACGGTCCGACTGAGCCCTCGCAAGATCAAAGGGCGGATGGGTCAAAGCTTCCCCAAATTAACGCAACTGAATTTTGTAGGCGATTAAATAATAGCCGGGAGTTGAAAGAGTTTGCGGCACTTGCAAAAAAGGCCACGACTTATAACCTGACTTACCAGTTCGATACCAGTGACAATCTGCTGACGCAATGGTTGCTAGCGAATAGCCCAACAAATGCAGTGATCGCAAATAAATTCAAGATGGACAGATACCAGGTCCAAGATTATCTTCAAAATATTGAATATATCGCTAACCAGTGCGCGCTCACCCTTGCCGGGAGTGATTTGTTATATATTTTTGCAGAAAATCTGTCTGGATATGAAGCTCTTGTGAAGCAAATCAATGAACAGCTAAAGAAGTTAAATCCCGCGCCTACGCGAACGATTGATTCAAAGGGAAATATCGTCGAGGCTGTTGAGGTAAAGAAAAGTCTTGACAAGCGTAATAGAATAATCGGCAACTATTCTGGCTCTTATTTAAGTGGGTGGTTGGAGCCTTCCAGCTCTGGGGATAGAAACCGAAATAAATATTGGATCCCGATAGCGATGATGGTGTTGGATGATTCGGGTGCTGTGCTCAGAAATTTATATCCCGAGATTGAAAAAAATCTATCGTCCCGAATCGGGGACGTGGAAAAAGAAAGGGCCAGAGCGAAGGCACTAGCTGAGAAAGAAAGCAAAGAAAGAGCGGATAAGGAGGCAGCCGAGAAAGCCAAGCGTGATGCCGAGGTGTCCAAGTGGGAAAAATTTCGCAACTCAGCCGATGGTAAGCTAACCTTGGCCTATCAGTATTTCCAAGTCGTAGATACCTGTTCCAAAATGCGCAAAGGTTACGCGGTAATATTCATTAATGAAGTTGAATACTCGGATATTACTAAGAAGCTCAAGCTCATTGAAGCCAGTTTGAAACCTGGCTTGGTTAATAAGAATACCGATAAACTGTGGTCAGATGCAGCCGAGAGAAATCAGAAGTTCGATAATTTAGAGGGGACCGGATTGGGATCTAATCCGATCAAAATTGATTTAATTGAATGGGTTAAATCCAACAACAAGGATAACTTAATTGCCGCCAAGCAAGATTGCGTGGCTATGTATGAGCGATTCAACGATATGACCATCGAGATTCTTGGTAAAGAGTTGCCTAGGAAGCCGAATTAATGTGGTTATTGTCGTTCCTGATTTTGGCAGTTTTCTAACGGACTGTAATCCGACCGAAGCTGGGACACGTGCCCCCGCAAAGCGATGTAACCTGTTGATTGACCTGTAGTAGTCTGATGTAATTTTGATTTGATTTATTAAAGAAATGGAGTCCTCTATGCGAAATATTAGCTTTGAAAATATCTTGAGATCGCTTTTGCTGGCGTCCAGCTTTTTATCGTTTACCACTGGTTTTGCTGCGGACTGCAAATTAGCCGGAGTCGGTTTCCCCGGAATGAGCAGCGACCAAGCGAAGGCGCTCTCCCGTTTTGGGGCATCCTGTGCCCAGGACAATGGCGACACTGCTCAGCCCCGCTTAGGGCAAGCTGGTGTGATTTTGGTTGATGGTAAGAAAATGAGTTTCCTGGATTTGGCATCCGATGATCCGATTAAGAACTCCGGTAGGGATATCGTCGTCTATGGTTATTTAAACTATTTTTCTGAAACGGAACCATTCAAAGTATGGGGCTATCGTTTTGATTTTCAGATTTTTGAGGGTGACTGGCTATCGAGTATCAAAATGATGAACGCGACAGAGCCCCAGATTGACGTGGTTGTATCCCCTAGCAAATCAAAAAAATATCCGGAGCCGTTAACCGATACGCTGGCACAGCTGAGAAAGGATTCGTTCAAAGCCCTTACCCTTGCTTCAAATGGGAAAGCATTGGTAAAAATCACGGGAAAAACGGGTGCTTATTCCAATACCGGAGCACTCTATATCGGTGCTGAATCGGTAGAGGTTATTCGCTAGACCCGAACGCTTTCAGATTTTGACAGTCCCCTCGTTCTCAGTGATAGATATAAATAAATAGTTGAATTCACAGTTGACATCTATCGGGTGATAAGGATGTGATGATTCGCCGGTTCATGCGTACATGGACTGGCTTATCAAACATTCATAGATCAGGAGTTGGAAATGGGATTCAAAGGCACCCTTCAGTCGACATACAGCCCCGTGTGCTGCGGCGACTTGCTCAGCGGCGCAACCCAGCGCCGCGAGTTTTTGCGCTTGGCCGGTGGCGCAGCGCTATTTACCAGTATCGGAATGCTTTCTTCGGGCGTGCAGGCCGCCTCGGGCAATTACGAGGCCATGGTGCTCTCTTGCATTGACCCGCGCTTTCAGGCATTGGTGAGCCGCCAGCAGGCCAGCGACGGCTTGACCGGCAAATACAGCGCGTTCACGATTGCCGGCGCCTCCATTGGCGTGGTTGCACCGGCTTTCAAAGAGTGGCACAAAACCTTCTGGGAGAACCTGGGCGCCTCGGTGCAGCTGCACCACATCAAAAAGGTGATCGTCGTGAACCACCGCGATTGCGGTGCGGCCAAGATTGCCTATGGCGCCGAGAAGGTGTCGGACCCCGCCGTGGAAACCGAAACCCACAAGGCAGCATTGCTGGAGTTCCGCCGGCAGCTCAAGGAAAACCAGCCGGAGCTGGGAGTCGAGTTGGGCCTGATGTCGCTGGACGGAAAAGTCGAGCTCTTCAGCTGACCCGCTGATCGTGCGTAGCGGACCGGTGCATGCCGGTCCGCTTTTTTATTTGGAGAGGGCGCGCATCGCCTCTTCCAGGCCGCGTAGCGTGAGCGGATACATCTGGTTGTGCAGCAGTTGCTGGATGATGCTAATGCTGTGCCGGTATGGCCAGATGCCCTGGGGTTCCGGGTTGATCCACGCGAACTTGGGAAATGCCTTGGTCAGGCGCTCCAGCCAGACCGCACCGGCTTGCGGGTTGTTGTATTCCACGCTGCCGCCGGGCTGCAGAATTTCATAGGGGCTCATGGTGGCGTCGCCCACAAAGATGAGTTTGTAGTCTTTGTTGTAGGTCCGCAAAATCTCCAGCGTATCGAACTTCTCAGAAAAACGGCGGCGGTTGTTTTTCCACATGAAGTCGTAGACGCAGTTGTGGAAATAAAAGAATTCCAGGTGTTTGAACTCGGCTTTGCTCGCGCTGAATAGCTGTTCCACGCGCGAGACGTGTTCGTCCATGCTGCCGCCCACATCCATCAACAGCAGGACCTTGACCTTGTTGTGCCGCTCGGGGCGCATCGCGATGTCCAGATAACCCGCGTTGGCGGCAGTTTTGCGGATGGTGCTGTCCAGGTCCAATTCGTCTTCCACGCCTTCGCGGGCGAATTGGCGCAGGCGGTGCAGCGCGACCTTGATGTTGCGGGTGCCTAACTCTTGCGTGTCGTCATAGTCTTTGAAGGCCCGCTGGTCCCAGACCTTGACGGCGCTTTTGTTGCGGCTGCCCGGCTGTCCGATGCGGATGCCCTGCGGGTTGTGGCCAAAAGCGCCAAAGGGCGAAGTACCGCCCGTGCCGATCCATTTGCTGCCGCCTTCGTGGCGCTCTTTTTGTTCTTCGAAACGCTTTTTGAGCGTGTCCATCAGCTCGTCCCAGCCCATTTTTTGGATCTTGGCGAGCTCTTCGGGACTGAGCTGCAACTCCAGGTTTTTGCGCAGCCATTCCAGCGGAATGTCCTGGGTGAAATCGGCAATCTGCTCCACGCCTTTGAAGTAGGCAGCAAAAGCGCGGTCAAACGTGTCGTAATGTTTTTCGTCTTTGATGAGGGTGGTGCGGCTCAAAAAGTAAAAGTCCTCGACGCCGTAGCCTTCTGCGTCTTCGCTGTCGCGCCTGAGCAGGGGCCCGATCACTCCCCGTTGGAGCGCACCCATCAGCGTCAGGTACTCCGTCACCGAGACCGGCAGCTTGGCCTGCCGCAAGGTGTAGAAGAAATCGAGCAGCATGGTCGGGCTGGAGCCGGCGCGGTTCAGCGCGGCTTGTTAAGGGCGTACAACAGTTGCGCCCGGACTTCGGGCCATTCGCCGGCGCGCAGGCTGTACATCACGGTGTCGCGGATGGTGCCGTCGCGGCGCAAGGCGTGGCCGCGGATCACGCCGTCTTTGCGCGCGCCCAGGCGTTCGATGGCGGCTTGCGATGCGAAGTTGAAGTTATCCGTGCGCCAGCCCACCACGTGGCAACCCAGGGTTTCGAACGCGTGGGTCATCAGCAGCAGCTTACAGGCCGTGTTGACGTGGGTTCGCTGGGAGCTTTTCGCGTACCAGGTGTACCCAATTTCGACCCGCTTTACAGCAGGAAGTATGTCGTGGTAGCTGCTGCACCCCAGCACGTGGCCGCTGGCTGCATCCTGAACCACAAACGCGAAGCGGTTGCCGGCTTCGCGCATGGCAAGCGCTTCTTCAATGTATTTGCGGGTGTTTTCAGGCTCGGGTACAGACGTCACGCGGATGGTCCACAGCGTGCCGTCAGCCGCTGCTGTGCGCAGCCCCGCCTCATGTTCGAGCGCCAGAGGCGAGACGCGCAGGCCGTGGCCTTCTAGGGTGATGGGTTCGACAAATGCCATGGGTAATCCTTAGAGTTTGCGTGGGTGAGGGCTTTAGCGGTTGTGGCGCTGCATGAACATCAGTTTCTCGAAGAGGGTGACATCCTGTTCATTTTTCAGCAGGGCACCAGCCAGCGGAGGTAGCGCGGTTTTCCGGTCTTGGCTTTGCAGCACGGATGCGGGAATGTCCTCGGCCAGCAGCAGCTTGAGCCAATCCAGCAATTCGCTGGTGGATGGCTTTTTCTTCAGGCCCGGCAGGTTGCGCACATCGTAAAAAGTTTGCATCGCTGCGCTCAGCAACTCTTTTTTGAGGCCGGGGAAATGCACATCGACGATGCTTTGCATGGTCGCGGCGTCAGGAAACTGGATGTAGTGAAAAAAGCAGCGGCGCAAGAAAGCGTCCGGCAATTCCTTCTCATTGTTGGAGGTGATAAACACCAGCGGCCGGTGCTTGGCGCGGATCAGCTCGCGGGTTTCATAGCAATAAAACTCCATGCGGTCGATTTCGCGCAGCAAGTCGTTCGGGAACTCGATGTCGGCCTTGTCGATCTCGTCGATCAGCAGCGCCACCGGCTTTTCGCTGGTGAAGGCCTGCCACAACACGCCTTTAACAATGTAGTTGTGGATGTTTTTGACGCGCTCGCCGCCGTCCAGGTCTGCCAGCTGCGAGTCGCGCAGGCGGCTGACCGCGTCGTACTCGTAAAGACCCTGCTGGGCTTTGGTGGTCGATTTGATATGCCATTGCAGCAAAGGCAGGCCCAGGGCCGCAGCCACCTCTTCCGCCAGCATGGTTTTTCCGGTGCCGGGTTCGCCTTTCACCAGCAAGGGCCGTTGCAAGGTGATGGCAGCATTGACTGACAGCATCAGATCCTGGGTGGCAACGTAGTTCTTGCTTCCGTGAAATTTCATGGCTTTTACGACTTTTCAAACAACAGTATCTGTCAGGGTGGGGCAGGGCGGCCTTCGCCGGGGCCGGTCGATATAATTAGCCGGTTTTTCTCCTCACCACTTTTTTCTGATTGTCCCCGCAAAATGAAAACCCCGGCTTCGCTCCTTTGTGCCCTTCTTCTTGCCACTGTGACAGTTTTTTCGGCCCAGGCTGAGGCGCTCAAGGGCGATGTGCAAGCCGGCGAACGCAAAAACACCATGTGCATGGGTTGCCACGGCATCGTGGGCTACCAGGCGACTTTTCCCGAGGTCTACAAGGTTCCCAAGATCGCTGGTCAGAACGAGAAATACATTGTGAATGCCCTGGCCGCCTACAAAAGTGGCGAGCGCAAACACCCCAGCATGCGCGGCATCGCTGCTTCGTTGACGGACCAGGACATGGCTGACTTGGCTGCTTATTACTCCCAGTTGGGCGTGAATGCGTCAACAGCGCCTCTGGGCAAGGCGGACCTGGGTTCAGGCAAGGCGGCCGAGCTGGTGACCAAGGGCGCTTGCACCTCGTGCCATGGCGAGAGTTTCAGCCAGCCAGTGGCTCCGGGTTACCCCAAGTTAGCCGGCCAGTACCGAGATTACCTTTATGTGGCGCTTAAGTCCTATAAAGCGGAAGGCAACCCCAACGTGGGTCGGGGTAACGCGATCATGGGCGGCGTGGCCAAGCAGTTCAGCAATGCTGAGCTTAAAGTGCTGGCTGAGTACCTGGCTGCTTTGCCCGGCGAAGTCAAAACGATTCCCGAAAACCGCTTGCGTTGAGCGGTTTCATGCTTCAATAAAAAACCGCCCTCGGGCGGTTTTTTATTGTCAGTCCCGCGTCGCATGGCGCTGCACGCTGGCCACATAGGCCTCGCCGTCCGGCGGTCTTCCGGAGCGTTGGCTTTCCCACAACATGGTACCCAGGCATTCCATGGCGGCGTGGTGGGCGGCATGCACGGAGTCGCGCCGGTGCGCCAGAAGTTCCACCGCTTGGCGGATGCCGCGTGGCTGGTCAATGCTGCATTGCTCGCTGATCGATAGATGCATGGAGAGGTGCAAGAACGGGTTACCCGCCTGCAGGGGCGTGGGCTCTGTGGCGTACACCGCCGCCACCGCGCTATCGGCGTCTGCCAAATCCTTGTGGTACTCCGGGTGTTCTGCGATCCATTGCGCTGCAATGGTTTCCAGCGGCTCCATCGGCAAACCATCGCGCGATTTGGCAAATGCGGCGCAGAAATAACGGCGCACGTCCTCTTGGCTAGGGTTGAACATTGCCGCAGATTAGCATGCCCGTTCACGGACGACAGCTGCGACGAAGGGCTACAGTGGCGCTATGAAAACCTTTGCCACACTTGTTGATTTGGCTGCATGCCAGGGCCAGGATGTGGCCACGAGCGGCTGGGTGCACATGACCCAGGAGCGTGTGGCACGCTTTGCCGACGCCACCCATGACCACCAGTGGATCCATGTTGACCCCGAGCGCGCCCGTCACGGGCCGTTCGGCGCCACCATCGCGCACGGTTTTCTCACACTGTCGCTTCTCCCCCATTTTTTGGAAACTGCGTTGCGCGTCGACGGACTGCGGATGGCATTGAACTACGGCTTGAACAAGGTGCGATTTACCGCGCCGGTTCCCGTGGGTAGCCGGGTCCGGGGCCACTTGCACTTGCTCACCGTTCAAGCGGTGGACGAGGGTGGTCTGCAGTTGTGTTGGCGGGTCACCATGGAGCTCGAAGGCGCGTCCAAACCTGCCTGCGTTGCCGAGGCTCTCGTGCGATACTACGGCTGAGCGATTGCGTGAGCGGCAAAGCCGTTCTGGCGCCAGGCTTCGAAGACCGTGACCGCCACGGCATTCGACAGGTTCAAGCTGCGCTGGCCCACCCGCATGGGAAGCCGCAAACAGTTCGCTTGTGGAAAGTACGCCCTCACGGTGTCCGCCAGACCCTTGGTTTCAGAGCCGAACACCAGCCAGTCACCCGCTGCGAAGGCCGTTTCATAAGGGCTGGCGCTGCCCCGCGTGGTCAGGGCGAACATGCGCGCCGGGTCCGGCTTTTCTGTGTCCAAAAAAGTTTGCCAGTCCGCATGCCGGCGCAGCGGCGCGTACTCGTGGTAATCCAATCCGGCGCGGCGCAGATGTTTGTCATCGATGGCAAAGCCCAGTGGCTCAATCACATGCAGGGTGCATCCGGTATTTGCAGCCAAACGGATCACGTTGCCCGTGTTGGGAGGGATTTCAGGTTCGACCAGCACGATATGAAACATGGGCAGATTGTGGCCCTTGAGCCGAACGCGTCAGCGGGTACGTGCAAATACCAAGGCGATGGTCTGTGCCGCCCCGGCCTGCGCCAACGCACGCGCTGCAGCGTGGAGCGATGCCCCGGTTGTCATGACATCGTCGACCAGCATCACTGTCTTGCCCCGTACCGCATTGAACCCTTCTGGATGCACCACGAAGGCGTTTGCCACGTTGGCATGGCGCTCGCTGCGGGGTAGGCTGCTTTGCGCCGCGGTGTCCCGGATACGGACCAGCACGTCCCGGCGGACCTTGCGCGGCTGGCCTGTTTCCAGAGCCGCAGCCAGCACGTCGCTTTGGTTGAAGCCGCGCTCCAATAGGCGTTGTCTAGACAGCGGCATGGGAACAATCCAATCGACCGCTTCCAGCGCCGGATCAACCCAGGGGGTGCTGCGCATCATGCGCGCAAAGCTGCGGGCCCAGGCGATGTCGGCATGGAATTTGAAGTCGCGCACCATCTGCGCCCAGGGGTAGTCGTAGTCCACCGCCGCCAAGACCGCTGACAAGGGTGGTGGCTGGCGCAGGCACGCGCCGCACTGGGTAATGGTTTCCGGCAGGCTTATCGCGCAGGTGCGGCAGCGTGTGTGCGGTTGGCCGAACAAGCGCACACAGTCTTCGCAGACTGCGTTGCTGGGCCATGCATGGCAGACCGCGCACCGGCTGGGCAACCATGTTTCCCACTCCCTGAACAATGTGAAAACCATGCTGCCAATATACTGCGCTGCACCGCAGCAGGCTGCGCAAGCCGAGTCGTTTATTTCCCCACCATGCCCACATCCCGACCGCCCACGATCGACCCTGTTGCCGTGCGTCGATGGCAGGACTTGGCCGTGGCTTCAAGCGAAGTGCCGCCGGGTTTTACCTCCCCGTGGCTGCATGAAGAAGTAGCCCGACGGATGGAGGAGCGGCTGCAATGGATCGTACAAAAGCCCAGCGTATGGGCGCATTGGGAGCCTGTTCGTGGTGGTTGGCAGGCCCAGGCCTTATTGCAGGCCCGCTACCCGGGGGCGACGGCCTACTTGGTCGAGCCCAATCCACGTCATGCGGCTTTGCTGCGTTGCGCACGCAAAACGCCCTGGTGGAGTCCCTTCAAGCGAAGCACCGCAAAGGGACAAGTCGCGCACCCGCCGCAGCCGGTGGGCATGTTGTGGGCCAATATGGCCTTGCACCACGCCGCCGACCCGCAGCCGTTGATTGCGCAATGGTTACAGATGCTGGAAGTGGGTGGCTTTCTGATGTTTTCTTGTCTGGGCCCCGAGACTTTGCGGGAGATTCGCGCAGTCTATGCCGCGCAGGGGTGGCCAGCCCCTTCCCACGCATTCACGGATATGCATGACTGGGGCGACATGCTGGTGGAGGCCGGTTTTGCCGAGCCGGTGATGGACATGGAGCGCATTACGCTGAGCTTCAGCACGCCTGAAAGCCTTTTGGCAGAGTTACGTACGCTGGGGCGCAACCTCTCGCGTACGCGCTTCGGTGGACTGCGAACGGCCGCTTGGCGAGACGTTTTACACAGTGCTTTGCGCCAGGGGCTGGCCGATCCCGCCGACGATGGTCGCTTGAAACTTTCTTTTGAAGTCATTTACGGTCATGCCTTCAAGCCGGCCCCGCGCTTCGCCGTAAGGCCCCAAACCAACATTGATGTGGAAAGTCTGCGCGGTGCCGCCCGGGGCTCGCGCCGCGACCTTGCACAATGACGGTGGGCTACAATTCCACGTGGCCGAAATCGAGGGTTTCCCCCGATAAGGCGTGTTTACAGACGGGCCTATTACAGACTTAGCAGCTACCGTGGACAGTGCGGTTTTTCATTTCGCGAAGGTTCAGGACGCGCGGATTTCTTGGAACTTCCGCCGGAATTGTGCGGTAACACCAAGGCAGCTGGCGGCGTGTTTTGCGTTGATGGCGTTAGTTTCTCTGGCCATCGGAGCTTTTTGCTGGTCGCAAGGCGCTGTTTTGGTCTTGCCGTTCGCTTCGGTGGAGTTGGTGGCTGTCGGCGTCGCTTTTGTGGTGTATGCCCGGCACGCGCTAGATGGTGAGCGGATTTGGTTGGAAGGCAGTATTTTGGTGGTAGAGACCGAAAATGCGGGTGAGACGGTTCGTCAAGAGTTTCAAAGGTCGTGGGTGCGGATTGAGCGCGCTGCACACGGCCAGGCGATGATTGAAATCTGCTGTCATGGTCTGCGGGTGCCGGTAGGACGATTCGTTCGCAATGAGTTGCGACAGCGATTGGCAACAGAGTTGCGGCGGGCTTTGGTAATGGCTTGATTCATGCCAGCTTGAACGGTTTTGTGTTTTTTTAAGGCATTGGAAAGTGAAAACAATGAATAGCATCAGGAACACTCCGGCAGCGCGGTGGTTGGTCTTGTCGGCAGCTGCTTGCGGCTTGGCAACATCAGCCTACGCGGTTAACGACTTGCCCGGAGGCCCGGCCGTTAATCAACTGAACCTCGGTCCGCCTGCGTCCTTGGTTGCACAAGATCTGCAGTGGTTGCATTGGTTCATGTTGATCATCTGCCTGGTGATCTTTGTCGCCGTGTTCTCAGTGATGTTCTATTCGATTTGGAAACATCGTAAATCGGTAGGCCATAAGGCGGCGAGCTTTCATGAGTCCACTACGGTGGAAATCATTTGGACGTTGGTGCCCTTCCTAATCGTTATCGCCATGGCGATTCCTGCGACTAAAGCGGTTGTGGAAATGAAGGACACCACTGCGGCGGATCTGACAATCAAGGTTACCGGCATGCAATGGAAGTGGGGCTACGACTACCTGGCCGGTGAAGGTGCTGGGATCGGTTTTGTATCCACTATCGATGCAGAGCAGCGCGAGCTGTCCAATCAGGGTGGCCCTAAAGCCGGGCAGAACGTCGATGACTACCTATTGAAGGTAGATTACCCACTGGTTGTGCCGGTGCACAAAAAAATCCGCCTTATCACGACGGCCAACGATGTGATTCATGCTTTTTATATCCAGTCCTTCGGCATCAACCAGGCAGCAATCCCAGGGTTTGTGCGGGATGCATGGTTCAAGTCGGAAAAAGTCGGTGACTTTTACGGGCAGTGCTCGCAACTCTGCGGCAAAGAGCATTCATTCATGCCCATCCATGTGAAGGTCTTGTCCGAAGAGGATTACAGCAAGTGGGCCGCTACCGAAGTCAAAAAAGCAGCAGCCAAGGCGGACGATCCCGCGAAAGTATGGGCCATGGATGAGAGCATGTCCCGGGGCGAAAAGGTGTACGCCCAAAATTGTGCTGCCTGCCACCAGGCCAACGGCAAAGGCGGTGGCGCGATCAAGCCGGTTGATGGTGCAGCGGTGGTCAATGACGCGGACAAAACGAAGCAAATCATGGTTTTGCTTAATGGCCAAAATAATGGAGCCATGCCATCATGGAAGGCCTTGAGCGACACGGATATCGCTTCCGTGGTGACCTACACCAAGAACCACTGGTCCAACAAAACGGGCCAACTGGTTCAGCCGGCCGATGTACTTGCTATGCGCAAGTAATTCGCCCCAGACAACTGTTAAAAATTTTTAGCTACCGTAAACGTCGCAAGCGTTAATCGAAAAGGAAATCACCATGAGCGCAGTTCTCGGACACCATGAACACGCACACGACGACCACAGTCACGCTCCGACTGGTTGGCGTCGATGGGTATTCGCGACCAACCACAAAGACATCGGCACTTTGTATTTGCTGTTTGCCTTTAGCAATCTGATGATCGGCGGCATCCTGGCCCTGTGTATCCGTCTGGAGCTGTTCCAGCCCGGCTTACAGTTTTTTAACCCTGAGCTCTTCAACCAGTTCACCACCATGCATGGCTTGATCATGGTGTTCGGCGCAATCATGCCGGCCTTTGTCGGTTTTGCGAATTGGATGATTCCCTTGCAGATCGGTGCGTCTGATATGGCGTTTGCCCGGATGAACAATTTCAGTTTCTGGCTGATGATCCCCGCGGCACTTCTATTGGTGAGCTCATTCTGGCTGCCCGGTGGTGCAATCGCGGCGGGCTGGACCATTTATGCGCCTTTGAGCCTGCAGCAAGGTGCGAGCATGGACGCTGGCATTTTTGCGCTGCACGTGCTGGGTGCGTCTTCGATCATGGGTTCGATCAACATCATCGTGACCATTCTCAACATGCGCGCACCCGGAATGACGCTGATGAAGATGCCGATGTTCGCGTGGACTTGGCTGATTACTGCCTATCTGCTGATCGCCGTGATGCCGGTGCTGGCGGGTGTGATCACCATGACCCTGACCGACCGCCATTTCGGCACCAGCTTCTTTAACCCGGCCGGTGGCGGTGACCCGGTGATGTTCCAGCACATCTTCTGGTTCTTCGGTCACCCTGAGGTCTACATCATGATTTTGCCGGCATTTGGCATCATCAGCCAGGTGGTTCCGGCGTTTGCCCGTAAACGCCTGTTCGGCTATGCCTCCATGGTGTACGCGACTTCCAGTATTGCCATCCTGTCCTTTATCGTGTGGGCGCACCACATGTTCACCTCCGGCATGCCGGTGACAGGACAATTGTTCTTCATGTATGCCACGATGTTGATCGCGGTTCCCACGGCTGTGAAGATCTTCAACTGGATCGCCACCATGTGGCAGGGTTCGATGACGTTTGAGACCCCGATGCTGTTTGCGGTAGGCTTTATTTTCGTCTTCACCATGGGTGGTTTCACGGGCCTGATTTTGGCGATGGCCCCCATCGATATCCAGATCCATGACACCTATTACGTGGTTGCCCACTTCCACTACGTGCTGGTGGCTGGTTCGCTGTATGCCATGTTCTCTGGTTTCTACTACTGGTCTCCGAAGTGGACCGGCGTCATGTACAGCGAAACCCGGGGCAAGATCCATTTCTGGTGGTCTTTGATCGCGTTCAACGTCACCTTCTTCCCGATGCACTTCTTGGGACTGGCTGGTATGCCGCGCCGTTACGCTGATTACCCGATGCAGTTCGCAGACTTCAACGCCGTGGCGTCTGTCGGTGCATTTGCCTTTGGTCTAGCGCAGGTTTACTTCTTCTTCTTCATCGTACTGCCCATGATGATGGGCAAAGGTGAAATGGCTCCACAGAAGCCATGGGATGGTGCGGAGGGCTTAGAGTGGGAAATTCCGTCGCCAGCTCCTTTCCATACCTTTGAGACACCGCCGAAGTTGAACCTGAACGCAACCCGCATCGTTGGGTGACAGCTTCTTGATACCGCAGGACGGAGCCGTGAATCGGACACAAAACAAAGCCAATCGCCGTCTCGGCGTGATACTTGGCTCCGTTGCTATTGTCTTTTTCGTGGGGTATGTTCTGCGCATCGCCGTCCTCAGTGGGCAATTTTCATGACCCTGAACTTGGCAAATCAGCAGGTTTTGCGCAAGCTGGCGGTGGTGGCCCTGGCGATGTTCGGGTTTGGCTACGCGCTAGTGCCCATGTACCGCGCGATTTGCGAGTACACAGGTATTAATGTTTTGGCTCTTGCTGAGCAGGCAATACCGGGTACCCGCGCGGTGCCGGCCAACACCCAGGTTGATGCCAGCCGTACCATCACGGTGGAATTTGACGCCAACGCCCGTGGGCCCTGGGAGTTCCGGCCGGACCAGCGTTCAGTCAACATCCACCCAGGCGAAGTCGTCACGGTGATGTACGAATTCCAAAACACCCAGAACCGCCGCATGAGTGCGCAGGCGATACCCAGCTATGCACCACAGCAGGCTGCTGCGCACTTCAATAAGTTGGAGTGCTTTTGCTTTCAACAGTACACACTTGATGCCGGTGAAAGGAAGTCGTGGCCTGTGGTTTTCGTGGTGGATCCGAAGTTGTCCGCCGACGTAAAAACAATTACCTTGTCTTACACATTTTTTGAAGTCGGCGGTAAGACACCCCCCGCACCGGTAGCTGTTCGGGCTGGGTTGTCTCCGCGGTCAGCTGCGCAGAGTTCCACACAAGAGTGGAAGGCGTGATGGCAGCCGGTGTTTTTGTCCGCTTGGGCCGCAGCGTGAAAGCCGTAGGTTGGTCGTTTCTGGGCATTCGCAGTAAAGCTGGGCTTGACGGTGACCACAAAGGACTGAAGCCCTTGGAAGTGGTTGGAGTTGGTTTGGTTGGAGTTTTTGTGTTGATTGGTGTCCTGGCGACCATCGTCAACGTAGCTGTTTCTAAGTAATGTGCGTAAGCGTTACTAACTGATTTTTGGAAAGACTGGAGTTGCAATGAGTTCAAACGCACACGGGGCAACGCCCTACTATTTTGTTCCGGGGCCTTCACGCCACCCAGCCATGGCGGCCTTGGGTTTGTTTTTTGTCATTCTGGGTGCCTCTCAGTGGGTCAATGACGTGTCGTGGGGTCCGTATTCCGTGCTGGCAGGCCTGGTACTTTTTGCGGCGGTGCTTGTTGGCTGGTTTGGTGACGCCATCAGCGAAAGCGAGGGTGGCCAGTATGGTCGTCGAATCGATATCTCTTTCCGCTGGAGCATGAGCTGGTTCATCTTTTCCGAAGTGATGTTTTTCGGAGCGTTTTTCACGGCACTGTGGTGGGGTCGTGCGCATTCGATTCCAGAAGCAGCGAGTTTGAACAATGCTTTGCTGTGGCCCGGTTTCAAAGGTGTATGGCCTAGTCTGGCGGCCGGTGTGACTGGATCGCCGGCTGACATCATTGAGCCATTCACCACCATGGGTCCCCTGTGGCTGCCCACCATCAATACCGCTTTGCTCTTGACATCTGGTGTGACCTTGACCATCGCCCACCATGCGTTAATTGATAACCATCGCGGTCGGGCTATCGCGTTCATGTGGTTGACCGTATTGCTTGGTATTACGTTCCTTTTCGTACAGGGTTACGAATACCACCACGCATATACCGAGTACAACCTAAAGCTGACCTCCGGTATTTACGGTTCCACCTTTTTCATGCTGACAGGCTTCCACGGTTTTCACGTGTTTGTGGGCATGCTGATGTTGTTGTTCACTACCTTGCGTCTTCAAAAAGGGCATTTCAAGCCTGCCAGTCACTTTGGTTTTGAGGGTGCAGCCTGGTACTGGCACTTTGTGGATGTGGTCTGGCTGGGCCTGTACGTCCTGGTCTACTGGATGTAAGACGGCTTGCCGTCGCGTTCAGCGCTGCTGCGTGAAAGGCACCCTCGCGGTGCCTTTTCTGTTTTGCGGCCTATAGCGATAAGAGTTCAGCGGCCTACCGGCAAGCCGGTGGGCTGAATAAGCCCCAGCTTCCACGCCAGCAAGATACTGAAGAACAAGAAAATGGATACAGCCACTCGCAGCGCCAGCGCCCAAGCCATTCGCTTGGATTTTGCAACCGGTGACGGGTTGCCGCGCAGCATAAAAAATAGCGCTGTACCAAGCGCTGCAAAAATGCCAAGGAACGCTAAAGCTACGAGATACGACATGCCGGGGATTATCCGGTGAATTCCCGTGGACGTTTCCTGTTGGTGAGCTCGGCGACGCTGATCGGCGTTTGTCTGACGCTGGCCTTGGGGCGTTGGCAGTTGCAGCGTGCGTCCTATAAGGAAGACCTTGCGGCACAAATGCGGGCGCAAGCTGCCTTACCGCCTTTGCCGCAAGAGACGATCCTGGCCTTAGAGCCTGCGGCCTTACCGTCTAAGGCCCAGCGCCGCACCGTATTGCGCGGCGTTTGGTTGCCTCAGCACACGCTCGCGCTGGACAACCGGCAGATGTTGGACAAGCAGGGGTTCTTCATCATGACGCCTTTACAAATAGAGGCGGCGGGTGCGGTGGTGCTGGTGCAGCGTGGCTGGTTGCCACGCAATTTTTTGGAGCGCGATGCCCTGCTACCCTTTGATACGCCAACAGGTACTGTCGAAGTGGTGGGCACGATTACCCTGGCACCCGCCAGGCTGTATCAATTTGATGGGGCTGAAAAAGGCAAGATCCGCCAGAATCTGGATATCGCAGGTTACCGTGCGGAGACCGGCTTGCCCCTGCGGGATTTCATGGTGATTCAGCAGGGCCCCGCAGCCGAAGGTCTGTTACGTGAGTGGCCCGCCCCGAACCTCGGAGTCGAGCGGCATTACGGTTACGCTTTTCAATGGTTCAGTCTGGCGGCGCTCATCGCCAGCTTGTATGTCTGGTTTCAATGGTTGCGCCCACGCCGGCTTTTAAAGGATCACATTCCCGATGACCGTACCTGACCGAATGGACGACCGTCCTGTGGATTTTTCTGTGCATTCCATGCCCCAACCCCAGGATTGGGCGCAGCAACCTGCGCGTACCCGGACCGGGCGCCTCAAGATGTTGCTGGTGTTGGCGGTCTGTGCGGCGCCCGTTATCGGCTCGTACCTCACCTATTACGTGATCCGTCCGGCAGGGCGTACCAATTTCGGGGTGCTGGTAGAGCCGCAGCGCCCGCTGCCTGCGCTGGCCGCGCAAGCCTTAGACGGTAAGCTGGTGCAGATGGACAGTTTGCGCGGCCAATGGCTACTGGTGAGCGTAGCGCACGCGGCCTGTGATGCGGCCTGTGAGGCCACTTTGTTTCTGCAGCGCCAACTGCGTGCAGGGTTGGGCAAAGACAAGGACCGTGTGGATTGGGTTTGGCTGATCGATGACGATGCCCCGGTGCCCGCGGCCATGTTGCCCCGGCTGGAAGGATCGACTACGCTGCGTGTCCCCCCACAGATCGCCGCGCAATGGCTGGGCGACAGTGCCACCGATCCGCTGGCCGGAGCCATTTATCTGGTGGACCCCTTGGGGAATTACATGATGCGCTTTCCTGCACCTGGTTTGGAGCCCGGCAGCGCGCAGGAGGCCAAGCTGCAGTACGCCAAAAAAGTCAAACGTGATGTGGAGCGCCTGCTGCGTGCGTCGGCATCCTGGGACACGGCGGGACGTTGAACGATGGATTTCGCACCGGTTCCCCCGCTTTTGGGCATTGCAGCTTTGGTGGCTGCCGTGTTTTTGTCCATTTTTTGGGCGCGCCGCAGAGCAGGCGTCGTGATTCCGTGGCGGCTGGCCTTGACCGTTTTCACGCTGTTCCTCACTTTCGATTTGGTGCTGTTCGGCGCGTTCACGCGCTTGACGGACAGCGGTCTGGGCTGTCCGGATTGGCCGGGTTGTTACGGCACCGCCAGCCCCTTGGCCGCGCATGCGGACATCACCCAAGCCGAGACCGCCATGCCCGGTGGACCGGTGACCCACGGTAAGGCGTGGATTGAGATGGTGCACCGCTACCTGGCCTCCGGAGTTGGCGCGCTGATCACCGTTTTGGCGGTGGTCGCTTGTCTGCCGGCGGGGCGAGGCCATCGCATGGGAATCGGTCTGCCCTTGCTGACCCTGTTCTGGGTTTGCGTTCAGGGGGCGTTCGGCGCATTCACCGTCACCCTCAAATTGCAGCCCATCATCGTCAGCCTGCATTTACTCGGGGCCTATGTGTTGCTGGCGCTCTTGACCCTCCAGGTGCGGCATCTGGGGGGCGGGCAGGCCAGCGCTGCACCCGGCCCTGGGTTGCGTCCTTGGCTTTGGTTGGGCTTGGGTGCGGTTCTGTTGCAGGCTTGTCTGGGTGCGTGGGTCAGCACCAACTACGCGGTCCTCATCTGCTCGGATTTCCCCACCTGCCGTGGTAGCTGGTGGCCGGATATGGATTTCGCACCCGCTTATACGCTGTGGCGGCCCCTTGGCATGGGGCCTGACGGCACGCCCCTGAGCCTGGAGGCGCTCACTGCGATTCACATGGCACACCGCGTGGGCGCGGCAGGTTTGTTGCTGGTGATGCTGGGCCTCCTGTGGCGTTTGGGCAAAGAGTCTTCCATGCGGGTGCCTTCCCGTTGGCTCAGTGCCTTGTTGGCGCTGCAAATTGCCACTGGCCTGAGCAATGTGGTTTTGGGTTGGCCCTTGCTGGCTGCGGTGTTGCATACGGGTGGCGCAGGCGCCTTGCTGGTGCTGTTTGTCTGGCTGCTGAGCGGCGTGCCGCGTGTGGCCGCTGCGATAGACTGAGACGATATGTCTGACAACGCGCTTCCCGCTTCGCCAACTGTCGCCAAACCGCTGGCGGCTTGGCGACAGTACAAGGCGTTGACCAAGCCACGCGTGATCCAGCTCATCGTCTTTTGCGCGCTGATTGGCATGGTCTTGGCCGTTCCCGGTGTTCCCGGTTTGGACGATGTCGTCACCGCCACGGTTGCCAGCCTCGGTATTTGGTTGGTGGCCGGTGCGGCGGCGGCTTTCAATTGCATTGTTGAAAAAAGCATAGACGCCAAAATGAAGCGCACATCCTGGCGTCCCACCGCGCGTGGCGACCTCAGCGATGTGCAAACCCTGTTGTTTTCAGCAGTTTTGGGTACGGCGGGCTCGGTCATTTTGTACGTCTGGATCAACCCGCTGACCATGTGGCTGACATTCGGCACCTTCGTCGGTTATGCCGTGATCTACACCATGGTTTTGAAGCCGCTGACGCCGCAAAATATCGTAATCGGCGGGGCCTCGGGCGCGATGCCGCCGGTGTTGGGTTGGGCCGCGATGACCAACGAGGTCACGGCCGACGCGCTGATTTTGTGTGTGATTATTTTCTTGTGGACGCCGCCCCATTTCTGGGCCTTGGCCCTCTACCGGGTGGAGGACTACCGCAAGTCTGGCCTGCCCATGTTGCCCGTCACCCACGGCAGCGAATTCACCCGGCTGCAGATTTTTCTCTACACCCTGGTTTTGTTCGCGGCCTGCCTGCTGCCTTTCGTATCGGGCATGAGCTCCTGGCTGTACCTCGCAGCAGCCGTGGTCTTGAGCGTGATATTTTGCGTGTACGCAGTGCGCCTGATGCGCAACTATTCTGACGAACTCGCGCGCGCCACATTCCGGTTTTCGCTGTGGCATTTGAGTCTGCTGTTCGCGGCGCTGTTGTTAGACCATTACCTCTTGTTTTAGGGTCTCATGCTCCGTCCATTCGCATCGCGCCGCCGTTTCTTTTGTGTGGGGCTGTCCGCCATTGCCGCGCTTCTGGCGGCTTGCTCTGACAAAAAGCCGGTCTTCAATTCCATCGATATCAGCGGCGGTGAGTTGGGCAAAGACTTTGCGCTCAATGACCATAACGGGCAGTTGCGCAAGCTCTCTGACTTTGCCGGCAAAGTGGTTGTGGTCTTTTTCGGCTACACCCAGTGTCCGGATGTCTGTCCCACCACGATGACCGAGCTGGTGGAAGTCAAACGCCTTCTGGGCAAAGACGGGGACCGGCTGCAGCCCCTTTTCATCACAGTCGACCCCGCGCGCGATACGCCCGAATTGCTCAAGGCCTACATGGTCAATTTCGATCCCACGTTTTTAGCGCTGTGTCCCACGCCCGCACAGCTCGCCGAGGTGGCAGCCAGCTTCAAGGTGTATTACAAAAAAGTGGGCGACGAAAAAAGCGCCACCTACACCATGGACCATTCGGCGGGCAGTTATGTGTTCGACACCAAGGGTCGGGCGCGCCTGTTTGTGCGCTACGGTTTGGGTGCGCAGCCGCTGGCCGCGGATATTGCGCAGCTC
>CAIOUR010000155.1 GCA_903861575.1 uncultured beta proteobacterium
ATGCCGGATACAACGGCTTGTTCCATGTTTTCATCTTCCTCAAAAGTGATCAGCGTGCCCGACTGGGCTTCTTGCGTGATGTCGATATCCCAGGGCGTAAAGCTACTGAGCACGCGTAAAGGCACGCGGTACTTGCCAGCAAACTCGACGGAGCGGATTTGCAAAACTTTGGAGCCCATGGACGCCATTTCCAGCATCTCTTCAAAGCTTACCGTGTTCAAGCGCCGGGCTTCAGGAACCACGCGGGGATCGGTGGTGTACACGCCATCGACATCTGTATAGATCAAGCACTCCTGCGCCTTAAGGGCCGCAGCCACGGCAACCGCCGAAGTGTCTGAGCCACCGCGACCCAGCGTGGTGATGTTGCCCTGCGGATCCACGCCCTGGAAACCGGTAACGATCACGACCCGCCCTGCTTGCAAATCGGATCTGACGCGGACGTCGTCAATCGATTCAATCCGCGCCTTGGTATAGGCCATATCGGTGCGAATGGGGACTTGCCAGCCGGCGTAGCTGACCGAGGGAATGCCCTCGGCCTGCAACGCAATCGCCAATAGCGCGCTGGAGGCTTGTTCGCCGGTGGCCGCTAATGCGTCGAGTTCGCGGGCATAAGCCTCGTCATGATGCTGGGGCGCCAGTTCTTTGGCCAAGCCTAGTAGACGGTTGGTTTCGCCGCTCATGGCCGAGGGGACAACCACCATGTGGTAGCCCGCCCGAACCCATTTGCCGACCCGTTTGGCGACGTTGCGGATGCGCTCGGTAGAGCCCATCGACGTGCCGCCGTATTTGTGAACAATCAATGTCATCTACGGTTATTTTTGGCTAAAGCGTTGAATTGTACCAACGCAGTACCGCGCCTTCGCGCCTCACAAAGCCGCTTCCGACGCGGATATCGATGTCGTGACCTCGGGTCGTACAGGCGGAGATTTGGATAAGCAAGGCCTCTAGCTGGGCAGTGCTAGGCGTCGTTACAAAGCGGGTTTTAAGCCAATGCCGCAGCACATTCGCTTGCCGAGGCGCGCTCAGCGATTGCAAGGCTTTGATCTGAGGGACATCAAAGGTCGGATCGAGCACCGATAGGAGATCGATGTCCGCGAGTTCGGCAAGCAGCTCGCTGGCCGCCGCGCTGTGCTGCGCGGCGCGGGCGAAAGTGTCGCGGAAATGGGGAAAACAGACTTCCAGCGGGGGCAACAGATCTGCGCGAATACGGTTGCGCGTGAACCCGGGGTCTGCGTTGGTCGGATCTTCAACCCAGCTGATGGAGCGCTGCCGCAACCAGTGCCGGATATCGGCGGCGGCCACCCCCAGAAAAGGCCGGTGCCAGTGCAAACCCATGCGCTCCCAATGGGCCGGCATCGCGGCCAGACCTGCCGGACCGGCACCACGCGACAAGGCCAGCAATAGGCTTTCAACCTGATCGTCCGCATGCTGGGCCACAGCAATATGGACGATATGCCCCGACCCGGTCACGTCGCCGGCCAATGATGCCAGCGCTGTGTAGCGGGCAATGCGCGCCGCATCCTCCGGGCTTTGGCCGGGCGCATGGCCAGCGTTAACACGCGCCACCCGCAGGGGGACATTCAGGCTGCTGCAAAGCGTTTGGCATGCCGCCTCAAACTGAGGGGCGGCAGCTTGCAAGCCGTGGTTGACATGGAGCGCAATGACCTGACCGGGCCAGCGTTGCGCACAACCGGTCAGCAGCGCGCTGGAGTCCGCGCCGCCACTCAGCGCCACGCCCAAGGGCAGCTGCGGTTGGAACCGGTCTAACGCGTCGTCAACAGAAATCGTCATGGCAGGCTACAGATGCCGCCACGGCGGGCGCTCAGCGCGCAGCGGCTTTGGTATCCGTGAAACGGCCGTAGCTTTGCAGGCGCTGGTAACGCCGCTCCAACAACTCGTCCACACCCAGGGTGTTGACCTGGCGCAGCGCGTCAATCAAAGCGCGCTTGAGAAACGCACAGGCCTGCGGCATATCACGGTGCGCACCACCCACCGGCTCGTTGACGATTTTGTCGACCAGCCCCAGCGCTTTGAGCCGGTGCGCCGTGATACCCAGCGCGTCAGCCGCGTCCTGCGCCCGGTCTGCCGTTTTCCACAAAATGGAGGCGCAACCTTCAGGGCTGATCACCGAATAAATGGCGTACTGCAACATCACGACCTGGTCGCCCACCGAAATGGCCAGCGCGCCGCCGGAGCCGCCCTCACCGATCACCGTGGTGATGATCGGCACCTCGAGTTGGGCCATTTCAAAGATATTGCGTCCGATGGCTTCGGACTGCCCTCGCTCTTCGGCGTCGATACCAGGATAAGCACCCGGGGTATCGACAAAGGTGAACACCGGCAGCTTGAATTTCTCGGCTAGCTTCATCAGGCGCAATGCCTTGCGATAACCCTCGGGCTTGCTCATGCCGAAGTTGCGCAAGCCGCGCTCCCGCGTGTCGCGGCCTTTTTGTTGACCCAGCACCATGCAGGGCATGCCGTTGAAGCGGGCCAAGCCACCGACGATGCTCAGGTCGTCCGCAAAGTGCCGGTCGCCGTGTAGCTCGACAAAATGGGTGAACATCTGGGCGATGTAGTCCAGCGTGTACGGGCGCTCGGGGTGGCGGGCAATTTTGGTGATCTGCCAGGGGGTCAGATCGCTGTAAATGTCTTTAGTGAGCTGTACGCTTTTTTTGGTGAGCTGCTCAATTTCCGAGGAGATATCGACCGCAGACTCGTTCTGCACGTAGCGCAGGTCTTCGATTTTGTCCTCCAGCGCCGCAATCGGCTGCTCAAAATCCAGAAAAGTTTTTTTCGCCAAGGCGTTTCTCCAAAGTCCGCTAGCGCTTGGGACAGCCTAGTAAGCCACCGGCACAGGGTCTAGCGAGCGCCAAATATACCAAGTCGCCACGCTGCAATATGGGGCCCAGGCGGCGGCCACTTCCCGCGCATCGCTACGGCTCACGGGCTCGCCCGAAAAATAGTTGCGACTGATTCCGTTGATCAGGCCCACATCGTCCAAGGGCAGCACATTAGGGCGCATCAGGTGAAAAATCAGAAACATTTCGGCAGTCCAGCGGCCGATACCGCGGATGGCGATCAGCTCGGCAATCACCGCCTCGTCATCCATCTCCGCCCACTGCTGCACGTGCAATTGTTTGCCGCTGAAATGCAGAGCCAGGTCCACCAGGTACTCCACCTTGCGTGCGCTCAAGCCGGCCGCGCGCATGTCATCGACCTTGAGTTTGAGCACCATAGCCGGCGTCATTTTCTTCGGCAGTAGCGCAAAGCGGTCCCACACGGTTTGCGCTGCTTTGACTGAAATTTGCTGGCCCACAATGCTGCGGGCCAAGGTGACAAATGCATCGCCCCGCGATTCCAAGGCGACCTGGCCACACAGTGGGATCAGGCGGCGCATCACCCGGTCTTTTTTCATCAAGTGTTCACACGCCACGGGCCAAAAAGGCGGCTGCGCACTCGGGACGGATTGGGCTTTGGACGAGGCCATCACACGGCAACTTCCCAAGTGGTACCCACCGCGCTGTCTTTCAACACGATGCCGCGCTCCAGTAATTCCTGACGAATGGCATCGGCGCGGGAAAAATCGCGCTGCGCCTTGGCCTGGGCCCGCTCATCAATCAGCATCTGAATCTGCTGCGGGTCCACGCGGGCACCACTGTGCATGAAATCCTGGGGATTGCCCTGAAGCAACCCAAGCACACCGCCCAGCGTTTGGAGCAATCCCGCGAGTTGCGGCGACTGGCTGCGGTTGACCTCACTGGCCAGATCAAACAAAACTGCGATGGCCTCGGGGGTGCCGATGTCGTTGTCCATCGCCGCCTTGAATGACGCTGCGTAAGGAGCCGACCAATCAATGGCGGGCAATACCTGCGGCGTGGTCGCCGCCAGCGCGGTGTACAGGCGCTTGAGCGCGGCTTGCGCGTCCAGCAGATGCGCGTCGCTGTAGTTGAGCGGACTACGGTAATGCGTGCGCACCAGGAAAAGTCGCACGGTCTCGGGATGGAACTTATCCAGGACCTCGCGTATGGTGAAGAAGTTGCCCAGGCTTTTGGACATTTTTTCGTTGTCCACCCGGACAAAGCCGTTGTGCATCCATAGCTTCGCCGGGGGTTTTCCGCTGGCGCCCTGGCTCTGGGCGATTTCATTCTCATGGTGCGGGAACTGCAGGTCTGCGCCACCACCATGGATATCAAAGGTTTCACCCAACGTGGCACAACTCATGGCCGAGCATTCAATGTGCCAGCCTGGGCGGCCGGGGCCGTAGTCATGGCCCAGCGCCGCGCTGTCCCACACCGCGTCGGCTGGCTCACCGGCTTTGGCGGCCTTCCACAAAGCAAAGTCAAAGGGATCTTGCTTGTCCGACTGGACGGCCACCCGCTCGCCAGCCCGCAATTCATCGAGCGACTTGCCCGACAGTTGTCCGTAGCCGGAAAATTTGCGCACGGAAAAATTCACGTCACCGTCGTCGGCCCGGTAGGCCAAACCACGCCCACGCAAGGCACTGATGAGCGCCAACATTTGTGGCACGTATTCGGTAGCGCGCGGCTCCAGCGTCGGCGGCTCGATTCCCAAGCGCGCTGTGTCGGCGTGCATTTCGGTGACCATCGCGTCGGTCAGCTGACGTATCGGAATTCCACGCTCCACGGCGCGTTGGATGATCTTGTCGTCAATGTCAGTAATGTTGCGAACATAGGTCACCGCGTAACCACTGGCGCGCAGCCAGCGTTGGACCACATCAAAACTCATCATCATTCGCGCGTGCCCGATGTGGCAAAGGTCGTATACCGTCATGCCACACACGTACATACCCACCTTGCCGGCGTGCAACGGAACAAATGCCTCACACTGCCGCGTCAGCGTGTTGTAGAGGGTCAAACTCATGGTCTATCGTAGGAAAAGGGGCGTTGCTCGCAAGCGCAAAAAGGCATGGTGTAGGGCTTGATCGGAGAAATGCGCAGCGGCAAAAGAGGCTTTCAGCGCTGGACGCTACGCTATACTGACCTCAGTATATGCCCCTCGCTGGGCAACCATAATTCCAAGGCACTATGAAGTACGCCCACGTCGTTGTTCGGATCGTTACCCCTCTTTTGTTTTGGACCATTGGCATGCTGCCCCCCGCTGCATACGCCGACGAATATGCTGAGGTAGCGCAACTCACGCGCGATGGAAAGTTTGCCGAAGCCCTCAGCAAAGCTGATGCTTTTCTTTCGGGCAAACCCCGTGATCCACAAATGCGCTTCCTCAAAGGCGTAACCCAGAAAGACGCGGGAAAAACATCCGACGCAATTGCAACCTTTACAAAGCTCACCGAAGAGTTCCCAGATCTGCCAGAACCCTTCAACAATTTGGCCGTCCTGTACG
>CAIOUR010000156.1 GCA_903861575.1 uncultured beta proteobacterium
CACACACGGGCTTCTTCTTCATTGCAGAACAGGTAATCCAGTCCATCGCCCACCATGGCCTCCAGGCCGGGGCGGCAAAAACGGATCATGC
Organism: uncultured beta proteobacterium; assembly: GCA_903861575.1. Taxonomy (GTDB): domain Bacteria; phylum Pseudomonadota; class Gammaproteobacteria; order Burkholderiales; family Burkholderiaceae_C; genus Allorhodoferax. Next base: position 92 of record CAIOUR010000156.1, read on the forward strand.
TCATGTCGCTGAGCGTGAGCGCCAGCGCCGCGCCGTGCTGGCGGGCCAACGCCCGACCCTGCAAAGCGGCGTCCAGTCCGGTAGGCGAGGCGGCCAGGTAGCCTTCCATGTAATAAATCTCGCTACGCCCCAAGGCGCCGCGGTCCAGGGCGCTGGCATCCAAGTCGGCAGTGGCACCCAGGTGCGTGTTCATGCTGCGCTCGGAGTCGGGCGTAATCATGACGATGCAGGTACCGGTCACCGCATGCGCGGGGTCGGCCAGCGCGCCGCTGTGCACATTGCTGTCCACGCCATGGCCAACCAGATCAGCGGCGTAGAAGCGGCCTAACTCGTCATCGGCCACGCGGCAGGAATAAAAGGCCGAGCCGCCAAATTGCGCAAAGGCGACCACCGTGTTACCCGCCGAGCCGCCGCCGGTTTGCTTGCCGTGCCGGTGGCCGGCCAGCGCCAGCAATTCGGCGCGACGCGGTGCGTCGATCAGCGTCATGTGCCGCTTGGCCACACCAGCTTGTTCGAGCAAGGTGTCGGTGACTTCGAATTCCGAGTCAACCAGCGCGTTACCGATGGCGTAGAGGTGGTAGTTTTTCATGCGGTATCCAAGAGTCAAGGGGCTGTTTATTGTTCTACGAAAGCGCGCTCGACCACGAAGTCGCCCGGCTTGGTAGTGTTGCCTTCCATGAAGCCGCGCGCCTCAAGCAGCTCTTTAAGTTGGCGCAGCATGGCCGGGCTGCCGCACAGCATGGCGCGGTCGTGCGCGGGATCGAAGGTGGGCAATCCCAGGTCGGCTTGCATCTTGCCGCTCTCGATCAGCTCCGGAATGCGGCCCTGGGTGCGGAAGGGCTCGCGCGTCACCGTGGGGTAGTACAGCATTTGCGCGCTGACCATCTCACCCAGAAATTCATGCGCGGGCAGCTCCTGGCTGAGGTAGTCGTGATAAGCCAGTTCAGCAACCTGGCGCACGCCGTGAACCAAGATGACTTTTTCAAACCGCTCGTAGGTTTCCGGGTCGCGCACGATGCTCAAAAACGGCGCGACGCCAGTGCCAGTGCCAAACAAATACAGGTTTTTGCCGGGCAAGAGGTAATCGATCAACAGCGTACCCGTGGGCTTTTTGCCCACCACAATTTTGTCGCCGACCTGGATGTGCTGCAGCCGCGAAGTCAGCGGCCCGTCCTGCACCTTGATGCTGAGAAACTCCAGATGGTCTTCGTAATTGGCGCTGACGATGCTGTAGGCGCGCAGCAGCGGTTTGCCGCCCTCCAGGCGCAGGCCGATCATGGTGAAGTGGCCGTTGGAAAAGCGCAAGGTCTCGTCGCGGGTGGTCTTGAAGCTGAACAGACGGTCGGTCCAGTGGTGCACGCTCAGCACCGTTTCTTCCAAAAATGCGCTCATGGGGCCGTATTTCTTTGGTTGTTATGACAAGTGAGAAGGAAGTTGCACAGCGGCATCAACCCCTGGGGCAAACGGGCGAGTGTAAAACCTTGCCCCGTTCTGACCTGCCGCAGCCGGCTGCTGGCATGATCATGGCATGGACACCCCTGCGCTTCACGTTATTTGCTTATGCGCCGCCTGGTGCGGCACTTGCCGCGACTATGCGGCAGTCATGGACACGCTGCGCGCCGAATTTCCGGCCCTGCGTTTCAGCTGGGTGGATGTGGAAGACCAGGCCGATCTGGTGGACCCGGTGGATATCAACGACTTCCCCACTGTGCTCATCACCCGCGAACAGCAGCCGGTATTTTTCGGCATCCTGCGGCCGCAGGCCGATGCGCTGCGGCGCCTGATCCAAACCCAGCTAGACGACGCGCCAGGCCCATTGAAGGACGCCGAAGCGCTCGGCTTGGCGCAGCGCCTACGGGACGTTTAAGAGCCCGTCAGAGCTTGGCGGCCACCCAAGCGCGTGCGCTGGCAATCGCCGCGTCCAGCTTGGACGGGTCCGTTCCACCGGCCATGGCCATATCGGGCTTGCCGCCGCCTTTGCCACCCACTTGCGCGGCCAGAAAGTTCACCAGTTCACCGGCTTTGACCTTGGCAATCAACTCGGTGCCCACACCGGCCACGAGTTGCACTTTATCGCCCTCCACCGCGCCGAGCACAATGATGGCGCGCGGCAGTTTGTCGCGTAATTTTTGCAGCGTACTGCGCAAAGCGGCTGCATCGGCCCCCTCCATGCGCGCCGCCAGAAACGGCACGCCGGACAGGTCCTGCACCTGGCTGATCAGCGCCTCGCCCTGGTAGGCCGCGAGCTTGGCTTTGAGCGCGGAAATTTCTTTGTCCTGCGCTCTGGCGTGGTCCACGGTGCTGGCGATGCGGGTGCGCAATTCGGCCACCGGGGTTTTCAGCGCAGCGGCGGCCTGTGCCACGGTGTTTTCGAGCTCTTGCAAATAGGCCAGCGCGCCGCCGCCGGTCACGGCCTCGATGCGCCGGACACCCGAGGCGATACCGCCCTCGGAGACAATTTTGAACACACCGATATCGCCCGTGCGCCCCACGTGCGTGCCACCGCACAGCTCGCGTGTCGTGCCGATATCCAGCACCCGCACGATCTCGCCGTATTTTTCGCCGAACAGCATTTGCGCGCCGGTCTTCTTGGCCGACTCGATGTCCATCAGCTGCGCCTGCGTGGCACTGTTGGCCAGAATTTGCGCGTTCACCTTGTCTTCAATCGCGCGGATTTGCGCGTCGGTCACCGGGGCGTTGTGGGCAAAGTCAAAGCGCGTGCGCTCGGCGTTGACCAGGCTGCCTTTTTGCTGCACATGCTCGCCCAGCACCTCGCGCAGCGCCTCGTGCATCAAATGCGTGGCGCTGTGGTTGCGCATGGCAGCGGCGCGCACCGCCGCGTTCACCTGCGCCTGCACCGTGTCGCCCACTTTGAGGCTGCCATGCGAGACGCTGCCATGGTGGCCGAAGACATCGGATTTGATTTTTTGCGTATCGGCCACGGCGAAGACGGACGAGCCGCTGCTCAACGTCCCCTCGTCGCCCACCTGCCCGCCGCTCTCGGCGTAAAACGGGGTCACGTCCAAAACCACCACGCCACTCTGACCAGCACTCAGTTCTTGCACCGGCGCGCCGTCCAGGTACAACGCTTCAATAACCGCAGTCTGCGCCAGGTACTCGTAGCCGACAAAAACGTTGCCTGCGCCGCTGTAATCCAGCGCGCGGTCTTGCTTGAATTTGCCTGCGGCGCGGGCCTGGGATTTTTGGCGCTCCATGGCAGCGTCGAAACCGGCTGCGTCCACCTGGACGTTGCGCTCGCGGCAAACGTCGTTGGTCAAATCCAGCGGAAAACCGTAGGTGTCGTGCAGCTTGAAGGCGACTTCGCCGGGCAGTTGGTTCACGCCACCGGCCAAAGTCGTATCCAGAATCTGCATTCCGGTTTCCAGCGTCTCATAAAACCGCTCTTCCTCCACCCGCAGCGCCTCAGTAATGCGCTTTTCTTCCAACTTGATTTTGGGATACGCATCGCCCATCAGCCGCACCAAGTCTGCCACCAGCTTGTGGAAAAACGGCGTTTTTTGGCCTAGCTTGTAGCCGTGGCGGATGGCGCGGCGCACGATGCGGCGTTGCACATACCCACGTCCTTCGTTGCTGGGCAACACGCCGTCGCTCACCAAAAACGCGGTGGCGCGGATGTGGTCGGCGATGACCTTGAGCGAGTTGTTTTTCAGGTCGGCGCAACCGGTTTCGCGGGCGGCGGCGGCGATCAACTGGTCGAAGATGTCGATCTCGTAATTGCTGTGCACATGCTGCAGGATGGCGGCCAGGCGCTCCAGGCCCATGCCGGTGTCAACGCAGGGCGCGGGCAGCTTGACCAGGCTGCCGTCGGTCTGCATGTCGAACTGCATGAACACGTG
>CAIOUR010000157.1 GCA_903861575.1 uncultured beta proteobacterium
CGCGCGACGAGTTCCTGGATAAAAGCAGCGGGGATGGCCATGCGGGGATTGTAGGAAGGGGGTCGGCACGAGCCCGGAATTCCGTCAATCCCCCAACACCACCCCCTCACGCCTCGGATCCGCCCCGCCGCTCCAGCCTGCGTCGTTGCGCTGGATGGCTTGGATGCCGCTGGTCAGGGGGACTTGGTGAACTTTGTGGCCACGTGCGGCCAGCGCGGAGACGGTGCTTGCCCGGAAGCCGCCGGATTCGAGCAGCAGCACATCGTCCAGCGCGCTGAAGTTGGGCAGGTCGATGGCTTCTTGCGGGCTCAGGCCCCAGTCCAGCGTACCCAGCAGCAGCTTGGCGGTGAAGTGAATGATGAGTGCGCCGCCGGGGCTGCCACCGCTGAGAACGAGTTTGCCGGTCGCTTTGTCGAAAACCAGCGTGGGTGACATGGATGAGCGCGGGCGCTTGGTTGGTTCTACGCGGTTGGCGATGGGTTTGCCGTCCGGGCTGTTGGGGATGAAGCTGAAGTCGGTGAGTTGGTTGTTCAGCAAAAAGCCGCCTTCAAGGCCCACGCCCCGGTTGACCATGATGTGCGCGCCCCAGGCCGCTTCGATGCTGCTGGTCATAGCCACCGCGTTGCCATATCCGTCCACCACCGAGATGTGGGAGGTGCCATGCTCAATTTGCGCGGGCATAGGGGCGTAGGCCACCGGCTTGATGGCACCGGTGGGGTCGCCCGCCGCAGGCTGGGGCATGCGGGGGCCTTTGAGATTGATCAGGCGCGCGCGTTTGGCCAGGTAGGCGGGCTCCAACAGCCGCGACCAGCTGCCGCCTGGCGGCACAACGGAAACCGGGTCACCGACATACAACTGTCGGTCTGCCCAAGCCAGCCGCGCTGCCTCGGTGTAGGCGTGCAGCCAGTCTGGCGTGGGTTGCCCATCATGTAATGCCGGGGGCAGCTCGCCCAAGGCGCGCAGCATGCCCAGGATCTGGCCGATGGCGAGTTGGCCGGAGCTTGGTGGCGGCATACCGCAGATGCGGTATTCCCGCTGTTGCGCAGGCACGGGGTAGTCAAAGCACAGCGGCTCGCGAACAAAAGCGCGGTAGTTGGACATATCCAGCGTTGCCAGCGTGCCGGGGTTGGTGGGGTGTTTGCGCACCACATCCGCCATGCGCTGAGGCAGGTCACCCAGCATGAGTGCGTTGCTGCCCTCGCTGGCGATGCGGGTCAGTATGGCGGCCAGTTCCGGATTGGTCAGCACATGGCCCTGGGGCCAGGGTTTACCTTGGCTGTCGTAAAAGTACCGGGAGGCAACAGCGTCCAGGCGCAGGGACCTGTCTGCGGCGAGTAGCGTGGCCATGCGCTCGCTGATCGGAAAGCCGTCGGTCGCGATGCGGATCGCTGGCGCAAAGAGCTTGGACCAGCTCAGGCGCCCATGCTGCTGGTGCGCCATCGCGAGCATGCGCACCAGGCCTGGAATTCCCACAGCACGTCCGCCGATCATGGCTTGCTCCAAGGGCATGGGCGCGCCTTTGGAATCTAGAAACAGATCGGGCCGGGCGGCAGACGGGGCTGCTTCGCGTCCGTCAAAAGCTTGTGTTTTTTTTCCATCAAAGTGCAGTAGGAATCCGCCGCCACCTATGCCGCTGCTTTGGGGCTCCACGACACCGAGCACCATTTGGACCGCAATCGCTGCGTCCACCGCGCTGCCGCCGGCCTTCAGGATTTCATAGCCCGCTTGCGTGGCCAGCGGATTGGCTGCGGCTACTGCGAAGCTGCTGGACTGGAACGCGGATTTTTCTATCCGGCCACTCGGAAGCTCCGGCTGCAAGGCCACACCGCTTTGCGCGCTTGCGCCGCCCGAGCCGACGATGAGGGCCGCTATCCAACCCAGGACGGCGAACCCGAAGCGCAATTGGCCAATGCTCTGCACCGTGTAAAGCCCTACTTGGATTTGGGCACACGCCCCAACAGGTAAAACTCGGGGTTGGGCATCATGCTGCTGACGTTGGCCACACGGTTGGACAGGCCGAAGAACGCGGTAATACCTGCGATGTCCCAGATGTCCTCATCGTCAAATCCGTGGGCGTGCAGGGTGGCAAAGTCGGCGTCATCGACACTGTGGCTGTTCAGACACACCTTCATTGCAAAGTCCAGCATCGCGCGCTGGCGCGGGCTGATGTCGGCCTTGCGGTAGTTGACGGCCACCTGGTCGGCCACCAGCGGCTTTTTCTCGTAGATCCGCAAGATGGCGCCGTGCGCCACGACGCAGTACACACACTGGTTAGCCGCACTCGTGGCGGTGATGATCATCTCGCGTTCGCCTTTTGTGAGGCTGGATTCGGCGCGCAGCATCAGCGCGTCGTGGTACGCAAAAAAAGCCCGCCATTCGGCCGGACGGCGCGCCAGCATCAAAAACACATTGGGCACAAAGCCCGATTTCTCCTGCACCTCCAGGATCTTCTCGCGAATGTCTTGGGGCAGGGTGTTGAGGTCGGGGAGGGGATAGCGTTGCATGGAAAGGTCCAGTGGCGGAGTCTGCGCCGGATTATGGGGCGCTACGGCAACAACCCCAAAGGGGCCGGCCGTAGAATCTACCGAGTCTTTTGTGTGTTGGTACGTTGAAGTATCGGAGAACCCCAGCGTGAACAAGATTTATCCCAGCGCCGCCGCTGCGCTTGACGGTATCGTGCATGACGGACATTTGATTGCCGTCGGTGGCTTCGGTTTGTGCGGCATTCCAGAGGCCTTGATTGACGCACTGCGCGACAGCGGTGTGCAAAACCTGACGGCTATTTCGAACAACGCCGGTGTGGATGACTTCGGCTTGGGCAAGCTGCTGCAGACGCGGCAGATTAAGAAAATGATTTCGAGCTACGTGGGTGAGAACAAAGAGTTCGAGCGCCAATACCTTGCCGGTGAGCTCGCCTTGGAATTCACGCCGCAGGGCACGCTGGCTGAAAAACTCCGCGCAGGTGGTGCGGGCATTCCGGCTTTTTTCACCAAGACGGGCGTGGGCACCATCGTCGCGGAGGGCAAAGAGCTGCGCGAATTCGACGGCGAAACGTATGTGATGGAGCGCGCGCTGGTGCCTGATGTGGCGCTGGTCAAAGCGCACCGCGCTGACAAGTCGGGCAATTTGCAGTTCCGCCTGACCGCGCGCAACTTCAATCCGGCAGCTGCAATGGCGGGCAAGATCACCGTGGTGGAAGTGGAAGAAATTGTCGAGACGGGCGCCTTGGAGCCCGATCAGATTCATTTGCCGGGTATCTATGTGCACCGCCTTGTGCTGAACGCCACGCCGGAAAAGCGCATCGAGAAACGCACGATCACCGAGAAAGCAGGAGCCTGACCATGAGCTGGACCCAAGGCCAAATGGCCGCGCGCGCCGCGCAGGAACTGGAAGACGGCTTTTATGTCAACCTCGGCATTGGCATTCCCACGCTGGTGGCCAACCATGTGCCAGCGGACAAAGAAGTCTGGTTGCAAAGTGAAAACGGCATGCTGGGTATCGGCCCCTTTCCCACCGAAGACACGGTGGATGCGGACTTGATCAATGCGGGTAAGCAGACCGTCACGACCATTGCGGGCTCCAGCATTTTTGGCAGCCACGAGAGCTTTGCCATGATCCGTGGCGGCAAGATCAACCTGAGCATTCTGGGCGCGATGCAGGTGAGCGAACACGGCGACCTGGCGAACTGGATGATTCCGGGCAAGATGGTCAAGGGCATGGGCGGTGCGATGGACCTGGTGGCCGGTGTCAAACGCGTGATCGTGCTGATGGAGCACGTGGCCAAGAAGAAGGACGGCACTGAGGACATAAAGATCCTGCCCCATTGCACGCTGCCTTTGACCGGCGTGGGTGTGGTGGATCGCATCATCACCGACCTCGCGGTGATGGACATCACGCCACAGGGGTTGAAGGTGGTGGAGATGGCGCCCGGTGTCACGCGGGAGTTCTTGCAGTCGAAAACCGGCGTGAACCTTTTGTAAACCCACCGGAAAAATCATGAAAGCCGCCACCTAGGCGGCTTTTTCTTGACCTTTGTCAGTGTCCCGTAGTCCAAACCCCCTAGACTGGACGCCACCACCTAACAGGCTCGATTTGGGGAGTAGTCCATGCAATGGTTTCGTTTTTTGCCGGTTGCTGCGGCGCTGGCGTTGGGCTTTGGGGTCAGCGCCGCCATAGCGGAAACGCCGGCTTCGTTGTTGGAGCGATTCAACGCCGAGGCGCGCAGCGCCGGTGAGGGAGCGGGAAATCCCGCGCGGGGCCAGGAGTTTTTCAATCAAACGCACGGGAATGAATGGAAGTGCGCAGCCTGCCATGGCGCAGTCCCGACTGGGAAGGGCGAACACGCCGTTACCCACAAAGTGATAGAGCCGATGGCCCCGGCCTTCAACCCGCAACGCTTCACCGACACGGCCAAGGTCGACAAGTGGTTCCGCCGCAATTGCAAGGACGTGCTGTCGCGCGAATGCACCGCGCGGGAAAAAGCCGATGTGCTGGCCTGGCTGATCAGCCTGAAATAAACAAGACCGAGGAATCTATGAAGAAATCCGCTTTCCCCCGGCGTGCTGCGCTGGCTCTCGTGGTGTGCGTGCTGCCTGCCCTGGTGCTGTTGGTGCATGCCGAGGCCCCGGCCTCCATCAAAGGCGCACCGGCGAGCTTCACAGCGGAGTGCAGCAGCTGCCACGTGGCCTATGCCCCGTTTCTGGCCGGTCAGGCCAACTGGCGCGGCATCATGGCCGGGTTGGACAAGCACTTCGGCGTGGACGCTTCGCTGGACGATAAAGCGCACAACGAGATCAGCACCTGGCTACTGGCTAACGCAGCCATGAGTGGGCGTCGAGCAGCAGCCAGCCCGGATTTCCGTATCACCCGCAGCGAGTGGTTTATCCGCAAACACCATGAAGTGTCTGCACCGGTCTGGAAGCGCGCCAGCGTCAAGAGCGCATCTAATTGCGCTGCCTGTCACAGCGGCGCCGCGCGCGGAGATTTCGATGAAGATAGCGTACGGATTCCCAAATGAGCCAACGGAATGACGCATCCGGTGCGCCCTCCACGCCGCAACTGATCTGGGATTTCCCGACACGGATTTTTCATTGGCTGCTCGTCGTCTGTGTTCTGGGTGCCTGGCTGACGGCTGAAAGTGAGCGCAGCCGCATGCTTCACCTGGCGTTGGGCTACAGCGCCGGTGTGCTGGTGGCATGGCGCTTGATATGGGGTTTCATGGGAAGCCGTTATGCCCGCTTTTCTAACTTTGTTAGAAGCCCTGTAGCAGCCGTGTCGTACCTGCGCGGCTACTTGCCCGCAGTCCGCGCCGCCGGCCATACACAAACCCACTATGCGGGACACAACCCCGCTGGTGGCTGGGCGGTGCTGGCGCTGTTAAGCGCTGTTGCTTTGGTGGTTACCACCGGGTGGCTGAGCTACCAGGACGACAGCTCCGAGTTGTGGGGCGCGCTCCATGAGCTGGTGGGTAATGGAATCATCGTGCTGGTGGGCGTCCATGTTGCGGCTGTCATTGCCACTGGCGTGTTACACCGCGAGAACCTGGTGCGCGCCATGCTGAGTGGTTACAAACGCGCCCGTAGCGGCGAAGGCATTCCGGGTGCTTACACCTTGATGGGGTTGGTGCTCGCTGCGGGTATGGCGGCGTTTGCGTGGTTGGTCTACAGCGGCGCGTTTCCGTCTCTGACGGCTTAGTGCGCACCCGCCGCCGCATCGGCTGCGGGCGCTTTGGCCGCTTGGGTTAGCACCACCGGCGGGCGCCAACGTTCGGCAAACCAGATGGTGGGAATGAGCAGCATAAAAATCAGCGCAGAGCCGCCAAAAATATCGTTGGAGGCCAGCATGAAAGCCTGCTGGTCAATCAGGCGGTTGATATTGGCCAGGCTTTGCTCCGGGCTCAGGCCCATCGCATCCAGATTGCCCATCGCACCCATGGCGGCCTGGCTGCCCCGGTTCACCAGTTCGGTGAGTTCGGCGTGGTGAACCGCAGCCCGGTCCTGCCACAGCGTGATGGTGATCGACGTACCGAAAGCGCCACCCACAATCCGGGTGAAGTTCGACAAGCCCGAGGCCGAGGCAATCTGCTGGGGCGGCAATCCACCCAGCGTGATGCTGGTCAGTGGTATGAAGAAAAATGCCACCGCAATACCTTGGATAAAGGTGGGCAGCATGATGGTGAAGAAGTCCGCCTGGGTGTTGAAATGCGAACGCATTTGCAGCACCACCGCGAACATGATGAAGGCAAAGGTGGCCAGCATGCGCGGATCGGTCTTTTGGACGTTTTTGCCCACAATCGGCGACAGCAAAATCGCGAACAAGCCCACCGGCGCCAGCATTTCTCCGGCTTGCGTGGAGGTGTAGCCCATGAATTGCTGCAACCACAGCGGCAGCAGCACCAGATTGCCGATGAACAGCGAATAAGCCACCGACAGGCAGACCGAGCCGACCAGGAAATTGCGCCGTTTGAGCAGCCGCAAGTCCACCACCGGATGCTTGTCGGTGAGCTCCCATGCAATGAAAAATGCCCCTGCTACGGCGGCCACAATGCCCAAGGTGATGATTTCCCCGGAGTGAAACCAGTCGAGCTCTTTGCCACGGTCCAGCATGATTTGCAGGCAGCCCACGGCGAGCACCAATAGGGTCAGCCCCACGGTGTCAATGGGTAGCTTGGCGCGCTGGGTCTCGCGCTTCTGGTAAATCGACCAGGTCACAAAAGCGGCCAAGATGCCTACCGGGATGTTGATGTAAAAAATCCAGCCCCAATGCGTGTGGTCGGTGATCCAGCCGCCCAACAGCGGCCCCATGACGGGAGCCACCAACGTCGTCATCGCCCACAGCGCCATCGCCATCCCGGCCATGGCCGGTGGGTAGCTGGAGAGCAACAGCGTCTGGGCCAGCGGCATCATGGGCCCGGCCACAAAGCCTTGCAAGGCGCGCATGGCGATCAGTGTGGCCATGTTCGGGGCCAGCCCGCACAACCAGGATGCCAGCGTGAACAAGAGCACGCTCAGGGTGAACAAGCGCACCTGCCCGAAGCGCTGTGAGAGCCAGCCGGTCAGTGGCACCGCAATCGCGTTGGCTACGCCAAAACTGGTAACCACCCAGGTACCCTGGTTGGGGCTGACACCCAAATCTCCTGCAATCGCGGGCAATGAGACGTTAGCAATCGAGGAGTCCAGCACGTTCATAAAGGTGGCCGCCGACAGTGCCACCG
>CAIOUR010000158.1 GCA_903861575.1 uncultured beta proteobacterium
GCATCCAAGCCGTTCATTTGCAGGATCTTTTCCAGAGGCAAATTCAGCAGGGTTGCACCCTGGCGGGATTCCACCAGTACTTTGGTGACGTTGCTGTAGATCTGCTGCATGGCGTCCAAGTACATCCGGTCCCGCGTCACCTGTGGCGCTTTCTGGTATTCGCTGTATACCGACTTAAAGCGCTGAGCGTCACCCTGGGCCTGGGCGACGATACGCGCCTTATAGGCGTCAGCCTCTTCCTTCAACCGCGAAGCCGAACCCACCGCGCGGGGAATCACGTCGTTCGCGTAAGCCTGCGCTTCGTTCTTGGCGCGTTCGCGTTCCTGACCGGCTTTCAAGACATCATCAAATGACGACTGCACCTGCTCGGGCGGGCGGACTCCGCCTTGCTGCAAGTTAATGCCGACAACTTCGATGCCCACCTTGTAACGGTCCAGAATCTCCTGCATCAGTGTGCGGACACGCGGCGCAATCTGATCACGCTCCTCCGAAAGAGCAGCATCCATTTTCATTTTGCCAATCACTTCGCGCACCGCCGTTTCGGCAGCCTGCACCACCGCTTCGCTGGGGTTCTTACTCTCAAACAAATAGGCACGCGCGTCACTCAAACGGTATTGCACCGCGAACTTGATATCGACGATATTTTCATCGGCGGTCAGCATGGCGGACTCTCGCAAGCCGGTGGCCTTGAGCACGTTGTCGCGGCCGATGTCCACCGAGCGGATCTGCGTCACAGAAATGGTTTCATGGCGCTGAATCGGATATGGCAGGCGCCAATTGAAACCGGCGCCCACAGTGGCTTTGTAGCCACCAAACTGGGTGATCACCGCCTGCTGGCCCTCTTGGACGATGAAAAAGCCTGTTCCAAGCCAGATGACCGCAACGATGGCCACGATCACGCCCGCCCCCAGACCCGCATTGGTCATATCCGGCGGCCCCATCGAGCCACCGCCGTTGCGTGGGCCTTGGGGTCCGCGTGGGCCACCAAAAAAGCCGTTGATTTTTCTATTGAAATCGCGCCACAACTCGTCAAGGTCCGGGGGGCCATTGCTCGATGAAGGGCGCGGGGTATTGGGGCGGGGCTCTTGCGAGGGCGCAGGTACTGCGGGTGGCTCATCAGGCTTGACATCCTTGGAGTCTTTCGCAGCGTCCGGATCGGATCGCCCCCAACGGCTGTCGTTGAGATTCAAAACCGGTCGCATCCAACGCGAAATCGCGGCCTGGATAGTGGGAAACATGGCAAAACGCATACGTCAGCTTTCGAACGGGAATAGTGGGATGTTAAGCGCTCAGCGGCAACGACGATTCCGCATCGTGATGGCCTTCGGACATCACCCCCAGCACGTGCGCGGCATGCGTGCTTGCGGCCTGGGACAGGCAATCGCGCAAGCCCTGTAAACCGGTCATGGCGCGTGCGCTGATAAAGACCCGCTGACACTGTTGCCCGTCCATTTCATAGGTATCCACCATATGTACAGGCTGTCCATCAGAAGCTAACGCATCAATCTTGTTGAAAACAAGAATTTGCCGTATTCCGTCGGCACCGATCTCGCGCAATACAGACTGGACTTGGGCGATTTGCTCGGGAAAGTTGGGGTTTGATGCGTCCACCACATGGAGCAGAAGGTCGGCGTCTACCGCCTCCTGCAATGTGGCTTTGAAGGCGTCGACCAAGCCGTGGGGCAAATCGCGGATGAATCCGACCGTATCCGATAAAGATACCGAACGGCCCACGTCACCCAGATACATCTGCCGGGTGGTGGTGTCCAACGTGGCAAACAGTTGATCAGCGGCGTAGGCGCGGGCTTTTACAAGCGCATTGAATAAGGTTGATTTTCCGGCGTTCGTGTAGCCGATCAAGGAGATGTTGAATGCCCCATTTCGTTCCCTTTGACGCCGCTGGGTGCTGCGTTGGCGCTGGAGCTTGCGCAGTTGATCCTTGGTCCGAACGATATTGGCGGTAATCATGCGACGATCCAACTCGATCTGCGTCTCACCAGGACCGCCACGCGCACCGATGCCCCCTCGCTGGCGCTCCAAGTGGGACCAGCGCCGCACCAGCCGGGTACTCAGGTACTGCAGACGAGCCAGCTCCACCTGCAACTTGCCCTCATGGCTTTTGGCTCTTTGAGCGAAAATTTCCAAAATCAACAACGTGCGATCTGTTACCGGCAATTCCAAAAGGCGCTCGAGGTTGCGTTGCTGAGCAGGGCTGATCGCTTGATCAAACAAGATTTCACCCGCGCCCACTTGTGCAGCCATATCTCTGATTTCCTGGGCTTTTCCACTGCCGACGAACAAGGCAGCATCCGGCGCGCGACGCTTACAGGTGATGCGTCCGGCAGGTTCCAGCCCAGCGGTTTGGGCAAGCAAGCCCAGTTCCTCAAGCGTGCGATCGAAGTGTGGACGCCCAAAGTCCACGCCAACGAGGATGGCCCGCGCATCCGGATTGTTCGAGTTTTCTTTCAACGCAAACTTGGGCGTTGCCCATACGCGCAATGACCAGTTGGAAGGTGCGCCCGGTTTGTTTTAAGCGTCATCGCCAGTGGGCGGTGTGAAGTTCACCGCACGGCCGGGAACAATGGTAGAAATGGCGTGCTTGTAAACCATTTGCGTCACTGTGTTGCGCAAAAGGACGACATATTGGTCAAAAGATTCAATCTGCCC
>CAIOUR010000159.1 GCA_903861575.1 uncultured beta proteobacterium
AAGAATGTATCTGTAACTCCTGCTGGCTTAAAATTAAAAGGAATATTCCTCCTTTCTGCCACAGTTGCGGCAGGCACCTGGAAAAAGATAACCGGAATAAAAATATCTGCCCGGGCTGTTTAAAAAGGCAGCGTGTCGGTCGGCGCCGATGCCGACCTGGTGGTTTGGGACCCCGAAGGCAGCAAGACCTTGTCTGTCAAAACCCAATTCAGCAAGGGCGATTTCAATATCTTTGAAGGCCGCACCGTGCGCGGCATTCCCAGCCACACCGTGAGCCAAGGCAAGCTGGTATTTGTGCAGGGCGATTTGCGCGCCGAGCGCGGCGTGGGGCGCTATATCAAGCGCCCGGCCTTCAGCGCCAACTTCCATGCCGCGCAACTGCGCGCCCAGGCGCTGCAACCCACGGCCGTTGCGCGTTAAACGCAGCACCCACCCCGAGACCAGGAGAGCACCATGAGCACGACCAGCACCATCGATATTTCCCAACTCCGAATCAACGGCGAACGCCTGTGGGCCTCGCTCATGGAACTGGCGCAAATCGGCGCAACACCCAAAGGTGGTGTCTGCCGCCTCACCCTCACCGACCTGGACAAGCAAGGCCGCGATCTGGTGACACGCTGGGCGCGTGAGGCGGGCATGACGGTCACCATCGACAAAATCGGTAACGGTTTCATGCGCCGCCCCGGCCGCAACAACAGCCTGCCACCCATCATGACCGGCAGCCACATCGACACCCAGCCCACCGGGGGCAAGTTCGACGGCAACTACGGCGTGCTGGCCGGTATTGAAGTGGTGCGCACGCTCAACGATTTGGGCATCGAGACCGAAGCGCCGATTGAGGTCGCGTTCTGGACCAATGAAGAGGGCTCGCGCTTTGTACCGGTGATGATGGGCTCGGGGGTGTTCGCCAAAGCCTTTACGCTGGAGCACGCCTATGCGGCCACCGACACCACCGGCGTCTCGGTGAAAGAAGAACTCGCGCGCATCGGCTACATCGGCGACCAGGAACCCGGCGATCACCCCATCGGCGCGTACTTTGAGACGCATATCGAGCAAGGCCCGGTGTTAGAAGACAACGACGTCACCATCGGCGTGGTGCAAGGTGTGCTGGGTATCCGCTGGTTTGACTGCACCGTCACCGGCATGGAGGCGCATGCCGGCCCGACCCCCATGGCCCTGCGCCGCGACGCCATGCAAGTGGCTACGCACATCATGCAAGAGGTCGTCGCCTCGGCCCTGCGCCACCCGCCACACGGGCGCGGCACTGTGGGCATGGTGCAAGTGTTCCCCAACAGCCGCAACGTGATTCCCGGCCGCGTCAAATTCAGCATCGACCTGCGTAACAGCACCGACGCGCTGGTCGACCAGATGGCCGAGGAAGTCAAAGCCTTTGCCGCGCGCAAAGCCACGGAGACCGGACTGGATGTACAAATTGAAATGGTCTCCAGCTACTCGGCCATTGGCTTCCATGCCGACTGTATTGACGCCGTGGCGCGTGCTGCCAAGAAGCTGGGCTACTCCAATATGCCCGTGGTCTCGGGCGCCGGACACGACGCGGTCTACATGGCCAAGCTGGCCTCCAGCGGCATGATCTTCATCCCCTGCAAGGACGGTATCAGCCACAACGAAATTGAAGACGCCACCCCCGAGCACATCACCGCCGGCTGCAACGTGCTGCTGCACGCGATGCTGGAGCGCGCAGGTACTTAAAACAACAACGACGGATAGCCTTTCATGAGCCAGGAACCCGCAAGCAAGCCCCATCATGTAGCCGTAGACGTCCGCAAAGCCTCGCTGATTTACAACCCCGACTCTGCCCCCGTACATGCATTGGCCGATATCGATTTAGCTATCGAACCGGGTGAATTTGTCTCGCTGATCGGCCCTTCAGGCTGTGGCAAAACCACACTGCTGCGCGTTATCGCCGATCTGGAACACATCACCAGCGGCAGCGTTCTGGTTAACGGCGTTTCGGCCCACGAAGCGCGTTTGGCGCGGGCCTACGGCTATGTATTTCAGGCCCCGGCGCTGTTTGCTTGGCGCACGGTGCTGGGCAACGTCAAACTGCCGCTGCAAATCCAAGGTAAGAGCGACGCCGACTGTGATCGGATCGCCCGCGAGCACCTGGAGCGCGTGGGCCTCGCAGGATTTGAGAGCAAATTTCCCTGGCAGCTCTCCGGCGGCATGCAGCAGCGCGCGTCGATCGCGCGCGCGCTGTCTTTTGAGCCGCGCATTTTGATGATGGACGAGCCCTTCGGCGCACTCGATGAAATCACCCGCGACCGGCTCAACGAACAGCTGCAGCAGCTGTGGCAGCGCGAGCGGCGTACCGTGGTGTTTGTGACCCACTCCATTGCCGAGGCGGTGTATCTGTCCACCCGCATCGTGGTCATGTCGCCGCGCCCTGGACGCATCGTGCGGGTGATTAACTCGACGCTACCGGACCAAAGGCACCTGGGCTTGCGCGACAGCCCTGAATTTGTCGCCTTGGCGCACGAGGTGCGGGAAGCGCTTGCCGATGGCCACCACGACTAGCCCATCGTCCGCCGGTTGGACGCAACGCCTGGGTAGCCAGGTGCTGCCGGTTCTGGTCATCCTGCTGGCAACCCTGGCGGGCTGGTATGCGTTGACGGTGTATTTGAACGCGCCGGGTGCCATTGAGCGCGTGCTTGAGCCCAAAGGCCCTTGGACCTGGCGCGACCTGCTGGCAGCCACCATGGCGGTTCCGCGGCCGGTGCTACCGGCGCCGCACCAGGTTGCGATAGACCTTTACAGCAGCCTGGTGGACTGGCCCCTGGACTCACCGCGCAACCTGCTGTTCCATGTGGCGGTTACCGGGCAATCCACGCTGGTGGGCTTTGCGATGGGCACCGCGCTGGGCTTGGTCTTATCGGTGTGCATCGTGCATTCGCGCACCCTGGACCGGGCGCTGCTGCCCTGGATCGTGGCCTCGCAGTCGGTACCGGTTTTGGCGATCGCGCCAATCGTGCTGGTGATTTTGGGAACCATGGGATTTTCCGGGGTGGCACCCAAAGCGGTCATAGCCATGTATTTGTGCTTTTTCCCGGTAACGGTGGCCATGGTGCAAGGCCTGCGTTCGCCGCAGGTGATTGAGACCGAAATGCTGCACACCTACGCCGCAACCCGCTGGCAAGCCTTGTGGTTGTTGCGCCTTCCTGCCGCCTTGCCCTTTTTGTTTCCGGCGCTGCGCGTGGGGATCGCCGCAGGGCTTGTCGGCGCGATGGTCGCGGAGCTGCCGACGGGGGCCCAAGCCGGACTGGGCGCGCGCCTGCTCACCGGTTCGTATTACGGCCAAACGGTGCAGATCTGGTCGGCCCTGGTGATGTCGGCGCTTGTGGGTTTGACGCTCACCGCCGCGATGGCCGGAATTGAGACCTTGGTCTTGGGTAGGCGAAAACAAGTATGAACAGCGGCAAATCGAACCAACAGCACGCGCGATGGACCATCGTGCTGATTGCACTGGGGCTTGCTGCCGCATGGACCCTGCTTGACTCGCCCCTGGCTGATCCGCAAACGCCCAAAGCCGGGGCATTCTGGGCGGCAACCTTGGGCCTCGCAGGATTGGCCATCGCGGGCATCCGCCGACTGGCTGCCATAGACGGTACGGCCATTTACGCCAGCGCCACGGCGGCGCTGTTCGGCCTGTGGATTGTGTATTTCTGGCAACTGCTCACCGTCGCGCTTGAGGTACCTCGCGTGCTGCTGCCAGCGCCCACGCTGATTGGGGCGGCCTTGTCGGAGCACATGGGGACCCTGCAAACCGATTTCTTGCAGACCGTCGTCAAGGCCGTCGCTTTGGGCTGGCTACTGGGTTCGGGGTTGGGATTTGGTGTGGGCATTGCCATCGATCGCCTACCGTTTTTGCAACGTGGACTGCTGCCGCTGGCCTCGCTGACCAGCACGATTCCGCTGGTCGGCGTAGCGCCGATTGCCGTGATGTGGTTCGGATTTGACTGGCCGTCCAAAGCCGCCGTGGTGGTATTGATGACGTTTTTCCCGATGCTGGTCTCTACCTTGGCAGGGCTGCAAGCCAGCGACCGGCTGGAGCGTGAGCTGATGCACAGCTACGCCGCAGGCTACAGGCGCACGCTGTGGTCGCTGCGCCTGCCTGCCGCTATGCCGTTTTTGTTTTCGGCGCTCAAAGTGAATGCCACACTGGCCTTGATCGGTGCCATCGTGGCCGAGTTTTTCGGCTCGCCCACTTCCGGGCTGGGTTTTCGTATTTCGACCGAGGCCACGCGCATGAACATGGGCCTGGTCTGGGCCGCCGTGGCGGTGGCTGCGGTGACCGGCTCGGTGGTCTATGCGACATTAGTCGCGCTGGAGCGGCGAGCTGCATTTTGGCATCCATCGATTCGCGGCAAGAGATAGGGGTTTGCCCTTAAACATGCCCGGTTTCCTGTTTTTGTTGTTCCCGTGGTTTGCCACTCAAGGTAAGCTGTTTTATCCCCTGCCTTTTTAACCCTAGGAGTTTTTATGAAGATGCGTTCCAAATTGTCCAGCACCCTGCTGGCCGCATTGCTGGCCGTTGGTAGCGCCGCGTCCTTCGCCGCGGACAAAGTCACCATACAGCTGAAATGGCTGCCGCAAGCCCAGTTTGCGGGCTACTACGTGGCGCAGGCCAAGGGCTACTACAAGGACGCCGGTCTCGATGTCACGATCAAACCGGGCGGCCCCGACATTGCACCCACCCAAGTGATCGCCGGTAAGCAAGCCGATATCGTGGTGGACTGGATGCCGTCCGCCCTCGCAGCGCGCGAAGCCGGCGTTCCGCTGGTCAACGTCGCGCAGGTGTTCAACCAGTCCGGCCTGATGCTGACCTGCAAAAAGTCCAGCGGCGTCACCACCCCCAAAGACCTTAAGGGCAAAACCCTGGGCGTCTGGTACGGCGGTAACGAGTACCCATTCTTGAACTGGATGACCAAGCTCGGCTACAAAACCGACTCCGACATCAAGATCCTGAAGCAAGGCTTCAACGTCGATCCGCTGTTGCAAAACCAGGCCGCTTGTATCTCGACCATGATTTACAACGAGTACTGGCAAGTGGTAGACGCGGGCGTGAAGGAAAGCGATCTGGTCACGTTCTTCTATGAAAAAGAAGGTGTGGCGTCTTTAGAAGACGGCCTGTATGTGCTGGAGTCCAATCTGAGCGATCCGGCATTTGTCGCGCGCATGGCCAAGTTCCTGAAGGCCAGCTTCAAGGGCTGGAATGACGCGGTGAAAAACCCCGCTGAAGCCGCCAAAATCGTCGTCGCCGGTGACACATCTGGCAGCGCCAACGAAGCGGTTCAGAAACGCCAAATGGAAAATGTGGCCAAGCTGATCACCAACGCCGGCACTGGCAAGATCGGTTATCTGGAGCCCGCCGCTTTTGAGCGTACCGTCAAAGTGCTGCTCTCCAGCGGCAGCTCACCCGTGATCAAGAAGGATCCGGGCAAAGCCGCGTATTCGCACGTCATCTGGGAAGCTTCGACCAAGTAAAAAAAGGCGGGGCGAAAGCCCCGCCAGCTTGACTACTTGGTTTTCGACAGGCTGCTGGCCGCTTTGCTTGCGGCAGCCGTGGCCATGGCAGATGCCAGCGCTGCAGCAGCCAAATCGTTGGTTGCCGGTGTTGCGGTCGATGCCTTGGATGCAGGGACCACCGCTTTCTCTGAAACGGAGGACACAACAGCCCTGGCTTTTTCCGCAACAGGAACGGCGCTAGCGGGAGCAGCAGGTGGTGCTGCGGGGTCCGCTTTGGCCTTTGCGTTGTAGTAAGTGTCGAAAACCTGTTGAATGGCCGGTGAATCGGCAGTTCCCAGCCACCCTGGACTGGCAGACTTCAGAAATGCAATGTCTTTTGCACTGCAAGCATCACCATGGGTTCGCAACCACTGTGTTGCAGCTGTAAGTCGCTCAGTCGGGTTGTGCACCGTCATGGTCAAACTGCGAAACTCCTCGACAACGCAGCCCGTATCGCCCGGCTTGGACAATGCAACGATCGGAAACAGGGGAACCATCAAACCTAAACCTATCCACTTTTTCATGCGCTTGGCCTGTAGTTAGCAACCTTCCGCGGTAAATACCATTCAGGTCGACAGAATGCGGAGCATTTTGCGCCTTTTGGTTACCCAAAATTTTGCCCAGTTCCGGGTAAGACCAGAATCCGCAATCCCAGACCTTGCTATACTCCGAGGCTGAACATCGCTTGAAATTCGACCTGCAAGGGCGGCATTTTTCAGCACTATTTTTGTTCTGAAACCGATCACATTCCTCAATAGCTCAGTCGGTAGAGCGCCGGACTGTTAATCCGTAGGTCCCTGGTTCGAGCCCAGGTTGAGGAGCCAAAATAAAAAGCACTGAATTTTTCAGTGCTTTTTATTTTAAGAATTGATATTGTCATGGTATGACCGGTTGTCACCACTTTACCCCCCCGGATAAGCCCTCAATTTCATGCCAATTGCACGGTCTAGGAGATCAAAAGGTCGCCCATGGCACGTCAGCGGGTTGGCGTCCTGTAGGACAACTTGTCTGCCAAGAAGCCTCCCCGTTTGTCGACTGTTAGCATCGACTTCGCATTACTAAGGTCACCTTTGCTCGCACTTAACGGACAACCTCGCTCGATCCCCAGCAAAAGCGGCTCGCTGTGCGCCTATGTGAAGGGACAAGGGAAGCCTCTGATCTTGGTTCACAGCGTCAACGCTGCAGCTAGTGCAGCCGAGGTTCGGCCGGTATTTGATTTGATGGGTAAGCACCGCACGGTTTACGCTATCGATTTGCCGGGTTACGGAGCATCAGAACGCTCTGACCGCCTGTACACCCCTCGCCTGATGACAGATGCTATCCTGGATTTGGCAAGCTACATTCGCACCCAGCACGGAAACCAACCGGTTGATGCAATGGCCGCATCCCTGTCATGTGAATTTCTGGCGCGCGCCGCATTCGAACAACCCGCCACCTTCAACACCCTCTCCTTGGTGAGCCCCACAGGGATGAGCGGTCTCAAGCTACGGCGAGCACCTGAAGGAAGCACCTACGGACAGAAATGGCTGTGGTCAACTTTGAAAGGTCCAGGATGGGGTCGACTGCTTTTCAAAGGTCTGACGCGACCGGGCGTGATTCGCTATTTTCTTAACAAGACCTGGGGCTCTCGCGCCATTGACGAGGCGATGCACGAGTATGCGGTATGGACCACGCGTCAGCCCGGGGCTGAGCACGCGCCTTTGTGTTTTTTATCAGCCCAGATGTTCAGCGCTGACATCACCACCATCTACGATGGACTTCGCCTGCCAGTCTGGATGAGCCACGGGATACGCGGAGATTTTGTGGATTACAGGGGCAAGGAGCGATTCGTCCGCAAAGGCAACTGGCGCTTTACGGTGTTCGACTCGGGCGCCCTCCCCTACTTCGAACATCCGCAGGTGTTTGAACAAACCATGCTGGAATTCATGGATGCATACCCTCCAACTTGAACCTCTTGTGGGCCATGGCGATGCGCATGCCGCCGGGGGCGAGAACCGGTGCATAGCGCCCATCCACCCCGTGTCACTCCCATCATCGCTGGGAATCGTTTTAGCTTCTCATAGTGCCAACCGCGTAAACGTCCCCGGGTAATGTGCCGCGTTGTTGTCGGTTAACGCACCGATGGGGTCTACTTGGCTGTTTGAACAGTTGACTTTCTTTTGAGTCCGAAAGCAGCCAACAACATCACGAACATGCTCGACTCCATCGCGAGATAAGCGCGACTGAAGCCGGTCAGCCCACCGCCCTCAAAATCAGCAACCGCGCTGATGCAAGTCACCGCCAGCAGCGTACCCACGGCGTTGAAAATATTGATGAGGCCTTGGGCTGAGCCGCGCAAGGCGGAGGGGGCTTCGTCAAGCGCAATGGATCGAAGCGCGCCGCTCACCACCACACCCAAGCCAATACCCACCAGTACAGACGCGACCACGAACGCCGCAAAGCCAGTCTGTGGTGCCGCACTTTGGAGGTATCCCAGCGTCAATAGCCCGAAACCGAATATCACCATCTGGCGGGCACCCAGCCGGCTCAGCAGCCGCCCCGCCACCATGGAGCCAACCATGGAGCACAGCACCAGCGGCAGCAGTGCCAGCCCTGCATGCTCCACGCTAACCCCATACGCCAGGGTAGCGATCGTGGTCAAAAACACAATGCCGCCCATAGAGAAACCCACGCCCAGCGTTAGTACATACACCAGCGCCAGCTGCCGGTTTTCAAAAAGCGTAAGGGGAATCAGCGCGTGGGCGTGTCGTTTCTCGATCGCTACCAAAGCGGCCAGTAACACGCCACTGGCAGCCAGAAACCAGGGCCACAGCAGTTTGCCCGTGGCCGAGTCCGGCAGGCGCGAAATACCCATGACCAAGCACAGGAGAAACAACAAAGTAAGGGCAATGCCCGCTGAGTCGACGGGTCCTGGCGCGGCGTCGCTAGGTTTGCCGGGTACGCTGCGGGCCCCCAAAACCAGCACGACCACCGCGACAGGAATATTCACCAGAAACAGCCAGCGCCAGCCCACGGTTGCGGTGATTGCGGTCGCCAGCGGCGGCCCGAGCACAAAGGCCATACCGTGGGTGGCACCAATCAGCCCCAGAACACGACCCCGTCGCTCGGCTGTGAAGACATCACCCACTACCGCACTGGCCACAGGCGCAATGCCGCCTGCCCCGACACCCTGTATTGCGCGGGCGAGGAGCAGCAGGTCAAAGTTGGGCGCTGCGGCGATGCAAAGCGAGCCGATGGCGAAAAGCGCAACGCTCACCAGATACACCGGGCGGCGGCCATGGCGGTCGCTGAAGTACGCCATCAGCGCCGTGCTGCACATCGAGCTCAGGGCAAAGACAGTCGACAACAGCCCGGCAGTGCGGTTATCAATGCCAAAGGTCGCACGCAATGCAGGCAAGACAGGTCCGACGATGGCCGAGTCAAGCGCTGCCATGAATACGCCGACAAACAGAACCTGCACCAAGCGGCGCTGCGCTGCCTCGTCGGGATACCGCGTATTCGGAGCTTGGACCTGCTGGCTCATCGGCTTATAGCATTGTGTTGGTTATCGCCGCGCCCTTCCAAAGATGACCCTCTAGGAGAACGGTCGGGTACGGGCTTCCCAAACCTTGGTTAGTCCAGGTCGACTTCATCTTTATCCATTTTTCGTTTCAACATCGGAATTGCCCTACCAGAACGGCCTGTGCAATGTAAACCAAGGGGGTGCCGGGACAGGGTCATCCGAAGCTGATAAGCCCGATGTGAGAACCCGAGCCAGCGAAAAAATGTCGCTACGCGAGATCGGCAATTCCAGCTCCACATAAACTGAGTGATCAAACTCCCCTTTTAGCCGAGGTCGTCATGTGTAGGTGGGTTGCTTGCGCTGGGCCAGAGATGTATTCCGACGATCTCATGGGCACCGCACACACGCGCCAACCAAAATGGGTTACATCCGATTACCACCATTGCATCCGAACCATCGGATTCCGATTCCACACATTGGTTCCAAGTTGAAGAGCGCAATGGCGTTCATTGGACCGAAGGTGGACTGGAGCACTTCAAAATCACCCTCTGATTCGTTCAAGATCATCAAACGCAACTTGTCCAAGTGGCTCATACTGGCTGAACTGCTTTGCTGGCGGCAAGCAGTTGCGCAGCTGAATCCATACCGCGGGAGGCGCGCGGCCACCACTGTGAAAACGCGTCGCAGCGCCGTTCAACGACTGGAAACAGCGCAGGCGCAGCCTCACATGTCGCGAAGCCTGCGAGCCATGGGCTCAAATGGGGCTCGTCCACGCTGCTCACCGACCGCGCACCTCTCAGCGCAGTCGCCATAGCGGCAGCATCACCCTGCCAACGCAGCGTTACCATCTCTGCCATACGGCTAAGAACAAACGTCCACCGGCGCTCGCTCCAGGGCCAAACTTGGTGGAATTCGTTGAGCAAGACGCCCACAACCGCCGCGTCGGCGGGCAAATACGCGGGCAACTCCCCCAAATTCCAAGGGTGCACCAACCAAACATCCCGGCCAGCAACAGCCAGACCATCGGGAGCCGTCCAACCAAATTTTGAGGGCGGTTCCTTCAAAACAGGCGGCTCAGTGCGTGGGGGCTCCGCATATGGCGCTTGGACCCCTTGGTGCTCACAAACCGTCGGATTTCGAGCAAGCTGGTCCAAGGCTTCGTAAGACTGGTCGATGACACTGCCCTTGCTGTGCCATTCCGCGGGCGCGAACCGGGCGACGTTGTCCGCATTGAAAAGATAGGGTTTACGGCTGCCGGTACCGGCCACCCATTGCCAACTCAGGTGGTTGCTGGCGAGGTCACCGTCCAGCAAGTGGCCATAGAGCCAGTCCGCACCCACCCGCCAGTGCACCTTTCGCACATGTACGACATAGCTGGCCAGCCACATCCGGGCGTGGTTGTGCAGGTAGCCGGTGGCATACAAAGCACGAACCGCCATGTCGATGACCGGAACACCTGTTACGGCTCCCCGAATGTCAGCAGGGAGTTGTTTCGCGTAAAACGCTTGCGGCAAGGGACCATCATGCAAGGACTCCAAAATTCCCGCACTGCGATGCTGCCAGACATGGCGAAAGTACGCCCGCCAGCCCAGTTCAAAGACCCACTTGTGCTGCACCCCCAGCGAATGCAGATCGTTCACCGCGGCGAGCACCTCAGGCGCGCTGATGAGACCATGCGTGATGTATGGGGATAGTCGGCTTACGGATCCCTGCAACGCATTACGACTGCGCGCGTAGTCATGCGGGCGGACTGCCGCCGCACGCGCAAAAGCAGCTTCACGGGTAGGGGGAAATATGTCAGCCATGCTCACGTCCCTGCTGGGTATCCGCACACACAGGCCCGAATCCGGGCCATCCGCGCGGGCTGCCCATCAGCGTCAGCAGCCTCACCGGATGGCATGCAAAGGAAAATCTGAGCCACGAAAATGTCAACAAGAAGTTTCTCATAAATTATAATTTCGGTGGTTAATTAAAAAAATCCAGTAAAAAACTATGCAAATAGGTCAAAAGTGAACAGAAAAACGTCGGGATACACCAATTTACACAAGATTGGGGCCGTGTCCACCCGCAGTGGCGTACCGGCACCAACGCTACGTGTCTGGGAGGCGCGGCACGGCACATTTGAGCCCACAAAGACCATGGGAAAACATCGCTTGTATTCGGACGAAGATGTCCTGAAAGCCACTCTGCTAAAGCGACTGATTGGCCAGGGACACGCCATCGGCGAGATTGGCAAACTAGGCACGCAAGCTCTGAGCGCGCTGCTCTTCGAGGCCAAAGCTGTGGAATGCAAGCCGCCCCTGCCGGATAGCGAGAGCGACGCGGTGTCAGTTGTTGTCATCGGACTGGCCCTGGCAAGCCGGATAGAGGCCAAGCGTTTCACGCTGAATTTCCAGAGCAATCTAGTGAAAGTCACGGGCGTTTTCAGTGACCTCGCCCATGCTCTAGCAGCCAAATCAGACAATCCGCCACAGGTGCTGCTGGTAAAGCTCAATTCTTTGCACGTCACGACCCAGCTTGATCTGCATGAAGCAGCGACGCACTGCGCAGCGCGGCAGGTGATTGTGCTCTACAACTTTGCGCCGGAGAACGTGGTCGAATCGCTCAAAAGTGCTGGCGTTCTGGTACGGCGGGAGCCTATTTCTGACTCTGACTTGTCCGAGCTGATTCGATCTGCGGGCTCCAGATCAGCCGGCGTAGACACCAGTTCCTTGGCCACGCCAGAACGCGTTAAGCCTCGCCGATACAGCGAAGAGACACTTGTGATCGTAAGCACCATGCCTTCGACAGTTGCGTGCGAATGCCCTCGCCATGTCGCAGAGATCATTTCCCAACTGGCAAGTTTTGAGCAATACAGCAAAGACTGCTTGAGCAGGTCCAAGGAGGATGCCGACCTTCACGCCTATCTCCACTCGGTTGCAGGATCAGCCCGCGTCCTATTCGAGGGCGCATTGCAAATCATCGCTGATTACGAAGGAATCGAACTGCGGCGGGAGGGCTTGTAACGATGCGGACGCTGAACGTCTTAGGGTCCGCATTAGTGCCCTGCTCCTACGATCCCCTGACAGGATATTTCCGAGATGGTTGCTGCAAGACGGATACGCACGACACCGGCAGCCACGTGATCTGCGCCAAAGTAACCCAGGAATTTTTGGATTTCTCCGCCACGGTGGGAAACGACTTGAGTACGCCCCGACCGGAGTACCGATTCTCTGGACTGAGCGCCGGCGACCGCTGGTGCCTGTGCGCGCGCAGGTGGCAACAGGCATGCCAGGCTGGGGTTGCACCCCCAGTCATCTTAGAAAGTACCCATGCCAGGGCACTCGATTTTGTGACGCTTGAAGCGCTGCAGGCCTGCGCATTGACTAAACCCGTTTGACCGCGAATCCGGATGAGCACACCCACTTCATTTAAAGGCAATAAGCGCGCGCTACCCAGCAAACCCTGCACAGCTTGTGGCCGCGACATGACGTGGCGCAAAGCGTGGGCAAAGAATTGGGAGCAGGTTTTATATTGCTCGCAGGCTTGCCGTAGCCGTAAGACTCGTCAACCCGCAACGCCCGTCAACCCGGTGGCACCATGAAAACGATACGACGTCCCTTGCCGCGATCTGCCCAGGTATTGGGCTACGCGGGGCTTATTCCGTTTGTTGTATTAGCAACGGTGGCGTACGCCATGGACGCCCCGGAGCAAGGTCTAGCCTCATTCGCTATGCGTGCTTATGCCGCAACCATCATCAGTTTCCTGGGTGCCATCCATTGGGGTCTCGCCATGCGTCAATCACAGCCCAACAGGTGGTTACTCTGGTGGGGCATTACGCCAAGCTTAGTCGCATGGGTGTCTTTGCTGGTCATGCCATTGGCTGGGTCATTCATCCTCGCCGCAACGCTATGGCTTTGCTATTCGGTTGACAGGCGGGTTTACCCACTGTTCGGGTTGCAAGCTTGGCTTCGCATGCGACTGGTGCTGACGGCGGTTGCCAGTGTGTCCTGCCTGGTTGTCAGCGGTATCCTTTAACGTGAAAATCGCGTTACGACATCTGGTAATCGTGCTGGGTGACCAGCTCAACGAAGATGCCACGGCGCTAGCCGATTTCGATACGGAACAAGATGCCGTCTGGATGGCAGAGGTGGCCGAAGAATCCACCCACGTACCATCGTCCAAGCAGCGAACCACCGTATTTTTAAGCGCAATGCGACACTTTGCGGAACGCCTGCAGCGACGGGGCATACCGCTGCAATACACCAAGCTGGACGCACCCGATAACGCCGGCACACTGGCGGGCGAGTTGGAGAAATGCCTATTGGGTAACCGTCCGGACAGGTTGGTTATGACTGCGCCCGGTGATTGGCGGGTGCTGAACGTAATGCGCCAAATGGCGGCAAAACACGGGGTTACGCTGGAAGTTCGCGATGACCACCACTTTTTTTGCACCGTCAGGGACTTCGCAGCGCACGCGAAGGGACGTAAGCAATTGCGCATGGAGTTCTTCTACCGCGAGATGCGAAAGCGTACAGGCGTTCTCATGGACGGCACGGTGCCTGTCGGCGGGCAATGGAACTTTGATACCGACAATCGGGCTAGTTTCGGAAAAAGCGGCCCGGGATCGGTCCCTGGACCCAGCCGCTTCCAGCCGGATGCGATCACCCTGGAAGTTATCGCTCTCGTGAACCGGCGCTTTCCTCACCACCCAGGATCGGTAGACCTGTTCGGGTGGCCTGTTGACCGGGAGCAGGCATTACAAGCATTGAATGATTTCATCCGAAATAGGCTGCCGCAATTTGGGATGTACCAGGATGCCATGTGGGATGGCGAAGCGTGGCTATTTCACTCCCATATTGCGAGCGCTTTGAACTTGAAACTGCTCAACCCACGGGAAGTGGTTGCAGCGGCCGAAAGCGCATACGCCAAGTGCGACGCGCCGCTTGCCGCCGTTGAAGGGTTTATCCGACAAATTCTGGGCTGGCGGGAATATGTGCGTGGGATCTACTGGACGCGCATGCCAAGCTATGCGCACAGCAATGCACTGAATGCCCGACAACCCCTGCCGGCGTGGTATTGGACCGGTGACACAAACATGTCTTGCATGCGCGACGCCATCCACCAAACGCTCACGCATGGCTACGCACATCACATACAACGCCTGATGGTCACGGGCCTGTATGCCTTACTGCTAGGGGTGGAGCCGCAGCAGGTTCACCAGTGGTATCTGTCCGTGTACGTGGATGCGGTCGAGTGGGTTGAGCTGCCCAACACAGTGGGGATGAGTCAATTCGCCGACGGTGGAATCATGGCCAGCAAGCCCTACGTTGCCAGCGGTAAATATATTGACCGCATGAGCAACTATTGCAAGACCTGCCCGTTCAACCCTGCGCAGGCTACCGGCCCCACAGCATGCCCCTTCACTGCGCTGTATTGGGATTTCCTGGATCGACATTCGGAATCTCTGGCAAAGAACCCCAGGATGTTGATGCAGCTCAAAAACCTCAATAGGCTCAGCATTTCCGAGCGCGCGGCGATCTCCGCGCAAGCCCAAACGTACCGCACACCTCTGATGGCCCTTGCGGACAACCAGTGGTGAGTCACTACTTAGACGCCGGTTGATTTTTTAATTTGTAAGCGTTGATTGCCTGCTTCAGATCACGGTACTCTTCGCAACTGATGAAACACAATTTGTCCAATCTCAGTAGCAACTGCTCGGCGCCGGGCAGATCGCTACGAAGCAATAACAACTGACCGTAGTATTCAAGCGCGCCCTTGTGTTTGGGGTCAATCCTGAGCGCCTCCTGGTAATACATTTCCGCTGCATCCAGATCTGCGGGTTCCTTTTTTCGGTTGGCGTAGCCCATGAGGTTGTTCCAGTCCGCCGAAGCAGATTGGTTAGATGCTTGCAACACTGTTATTGCCTTATCAAAGTTCTTAGCGTTCACAGCCTTGCGGGCATCGGCCAACCACGCAGGTACTACCTCCTTGGGGATCGAATCTCCCGCGTGGACGCCTAGAAAACCAGTAAGCGAGAGACCTATCAGAGCGGCTTTTATCGAAAACATGATGTCACCCTTTCCGTGAGTATGGGACCTGTAGCGCTGCTGATGGATTATTGGTGTTCGCGGTCTGCTCCGCCACTCAAGGGTAAATATCCTTAAATTTTTGCTGATAAGCCAGCGCCAAGCGAAAAGTTTCAAGTTGTATTGCTACGGTTTCTTCAATACGTACACCGTAGCCACCGGCCATTAGGAGAACCAAGGGAATATGTCGTGCAAAGCACCATTGAAACACGCGCTCATCACGCAGATGCATACCGCCGGGCGTAAGCTTGAGGCGCCCCAGACGATCGCCCTCGAATGGATCCGCGCCAGCCAGGAAAAACACCAAATCAGGGGTACAACGCGCATCCAGATTCAGCAAAGCCATATCCAAGGCAGCCAGATAGTCCGCGTCGCCACATCCGTCCGGCAAACCCACATCGATATCGCCTGCTTCTTTGCGAAACGGAAAATTTTTTTCACCATGCAAGGACAGCGTGAATACGCTGCTGTCACCCTGAAAGATCCGTGCAGTCCCGTTCCCCTGATGAACATCGAGGTCAATCACCGCAACCTGTAGCGACTTACCCTCACGCGCCTTGTGCGCTTGAAGTACGCGCGCGGCTACGGCTACGTCATTGAACACACAGAATCCACCGCCCTTGTCGGCGTAGGCATGGTGGGTACCACCGGCCAAACTGGCGCCGACACCCCTACGAAGCGCCGAACGCGCCGCAGCCACCGTGGCCCCGACCGAGTGGCGCGCACGCTCGGCCATCGCCACGCTCCACGGGAACCCTATCTCACGCATCACAGTCGTAGCCATGGTTCCGTTAGCAATAGCCTCGACATACGCCGAGGTATGCACCAGTTTCAACTCAGCATCGCTAGCCCTAGGTGCCTGTAGCAGTTGCACAGCAGGAAGATGGCGCGCCACAGCGTCTCTCAGCATCGCATACTTCGCCATTGGGAATCGGTGCCCCTGCGGCAAGGGAAGCACGAACTGATCGCTATAAAAAGCCTGCATACCTAGGGGTCCGCCATCACGGCAATGGCGGTCCAAGTACCCCCACGGTGGGTACCATGGCGCGCCACGCAGTCAGGCCATTTCCCGCTCTTGCACAACCGTGGAATTGGTGACAGGTGTACGAATCAAGTAGTCGAAAGCACTGAGCGCCGCTTTCGCGCCCTCTCCGGCTGCAATCACTATCTGCTTGAAAGGGACTGTGGTCACGTCGCCCGCGGCAAATACGCCCGCCACATTGGTCTGGCATTTGGCATCCACCACAATTTCTCCATACCTGCTCAGCTCAATGCTTCCTTTAAGAAACTCGGTGTTGGGAATAAGTCCAATTTGAACGAATACGCCTTCCAGCGCCACGTCCTGCAAAAGACCCGTGACTCGGTCTTTATAACGCAACCCATTCACCTTCTGTCCATCACCGGTGATTTCGGTTGTCTGCGCGTTCACATGGACGCTCACGTTGGGCAAGCTTCTGAGCTTGCTTACCAGGACTGCATCGGCTTTGAGAGCGTCTGCGAATTCAACCAAAGTCACGTGCTGCACCAGCCCGGCCAAATCGATAGCTGCCTCGACGCCGGAATTGCCACCCCCGATTACCGCCACACGCTTACCCTTAAACAGCGGGCCGTCGCAGTGCGGGCAATAAGCAACGCCTTTATTTTTGTAGAGCTCTTCGCCGGGAACGTTGACATTGCGCCAGCGTGCACCGGTAGACAGAACCACACTGCGCGCACGCAAAACACCCCCGTTTTCCATGTGCACCTGCAAGAGGCCACCTGGCTCAGTTGCTGGAACAATTTTTTCCGCACGCTGCAGGTTCATGATGTCGACCTCATAGTGCCGGACCTGACTTTCCAACGCAGCGGCAAACTTGGGACCATCCGTTTCCAAAACTGAAATGTAATTCTCGATGGCCATCGTATCGTTGGTTTGGCCACCAAAACGCTCTGCGGCCAGGCCGACACGAATGCCCTTTCTCGCCGCGTACACCGCAGCCGCCGCACCCGCGGGTCCGCCGCCGACAATCAACATGTCGAATGGATCTTTCTCGCTCAACTTTTGGGCCTCGCGCCCCTCAGAACCCACATCGAGGCGCGCTAGCATTTCTTCCAGGCTCATGCGCCCAGCACCGAAAACCTGGTCGTTTAAATAGACCATAGGCACGGCCATCACTTGGCGCGCATCGACTTCCGCCTGGTTCAAACCGCCGTCTATGACGGTTGTATCGATGAGCGGGTTGTAAATCGCCATCAAAGTCGCCGCCTGCACAACGTCGGGGCAGTTGTGGCAAGACAAGGACATGTACACCTCGAGCTTCAGCGTGGCGTCAAGCCCTTTGATCTGCTCAAGTACCTCTGGCTCCACTTTAGGCGGATGACCACCCGTCCAAAGCAAGGCCAAAACCAACGACGTAAATTCGTGACCCAAGGGAATAGCTGCGAAACGCACACCACGCGATTCCCCTGCCTTGGCAACCACAAATGATGGGCAGCGCAGATCCGAGCCCGACTCATCGACGCTGACTTTTTCGGACAGTTCAGCGATTTCTTGCAACAGTTCACGCAACTCCGCACTCTTATCGCTAGCGTCCAAGGTGGCAATCAAGCGTATAGGGGTCCGCAAGTTTTGCAAATAGGCTTGCAGTTGGGTTTTCATGGCGGCGTCAAGCATGTAATTTCCTATGAGTTCCAGTGATTCGGGTAGGGCCAGCTTGCCTTTTGGGCGCTGAAGGGGTGCGGCAGACGCACCCCATTTTCCGCATGTTCCCGCGTTAGATCTTGCCAACCAGATCCAGCGAAGGCGTCAGGGTCTTCGCGCCTTCATTCCACTTAGCCGGACAAACTTGTCCTGGGTTCTTGGCGACATATTGGGCAGCTTTGAGCTTGCGAACCGTTTCCTTCACATCGCGAGCAATGGCGTTGTCATGCACTTCGGCAGTCTTGATGACGCACTCGGGGTTGATGATGAAGGTACCGCGCAAGGCCAGGCCTTCTTCCTCAATGTGCACACCAAAAGCGCGGGTCAACTGGTGCGTGGGATCACCGACCAGGGGGAATTTGGCTTTACCGACCGCGGGCGAGGTTTCATGCCACACCTTGTGGGCGAAATGGGTGTCGGTGGTGACGATGTAGACCTCGGCGCCGGCCTTCTGGAACTCAGCGTAGTTGTCAGCCGCGTCTTCCACCTCGGTTGGGCAATTGAAGGTGAATGCCGCTGGCATGAAAATCAGAACGGACCACTGGCCTTTGAGTGTTTCGCTAGAAACTTCAACGAATTTGCCGTTATGAAACGCCTGGGCCTTGAAAGGCTGCACATGTGTGTTGATGAGGGACATAAGTAAATCCTTTGTTCGGTTG
This sequence comes from uncultured beta proteobacterium, assembly GCA_903861575.1. Taxonomy (GTDB): domain Bacteria; phylum Pseudomonadota; class Gammaproteobacteria; order Burkholderiales; family Burkholderiaceae_C; genus Allorhodoferax. The sequence continues at coordinate 18,433 of CAIOUR010000159.1, forward strand.
ATGAAAGCTATTGAATGGGCAGACCCCATTGGCAAGCATCATAATCAACGCCAGGGTTAACCCCCATCACTTAAACAAATGACGAACATTGAGGAAATCTAAAGCCGCCCCAGGTGCGGCGCTTTGTTGACTCGAGTGGCTCACCCACATTAAGCCCACTTTTTGTGTTGGCGATGCCGGTCAAAGACTCTGATGCCCAAGGGAGTCAACCAACAAGTCGGCATTTCATCTGCCCCTCGTTTTGGGGGAATTTGGCGCGGTAGCGCGTCATGTATCAGTACGAGAAAACCGTTTCATCCTAGCTTTGGCGCGTGGTTCGGGCGCCAACAGCGATGGCCTCATGCCATCAGGGTCTGTCTTCCTCATTTTGGACCTGCGTGTTGTGACCAATCAGCCTGCTCATCATTCGTTCCATCCAAGTCCCTGCCATCAGCGCGAAACCGATGCCCACTAGCGCAATAGAGCCCATCATGAAAAGCCCACGTCCGAACGCAACCCCAATTACCGTGGTAGCCCATATGCTGGCAGCAGTCGTCAAACCTTGGATTCGCTTTCCGCGGGCATTGTGAATGATGACCCCCGCACCTAAAAATCCGATCCCAGCCAAGACGCCTTGAACAACCCGGCTGGACGCCTCTAGCGCCACCAATGCCGAATTTTCAAAACCTGATCCCGGTAACACAACCATCACAGCCGCCGCCGAGCCAATGGCAACCAGTGCATGCGTCTTGACTCCCGCGGACTTGTGGTGAAGCCAACGGTTGAGGCCAAGGAGGATGCCCGCCAAGGCTGCACACGCAATGCGCAAAGAGATTTCCAATGGTTCGTTCATACGTCCATTCTGGCACGCGGCCGCGCAACTAGCGGCCTGGCGCACGGGCCTCTTGCCTCCAAGACGCTGTAACGCGACGGCATTTTCCGTGGGCCCCGACGACTGACACGATTTGTTCATATTCGAATCGTTCAATTCGCCGGATGTATTTTTTCAGCCTTCAATCAGATTTGGTGGTGACCTGATGGATCTGCAATCCTTGGTCGAAGTCGCTCAACAAACGGGGACGCTGCCACATTTTCCGACTCAGCACTTCATAGATGGTCACTGGTGCGCCAGCGCTGACGGCAGCGAGATGGACAGCTGGGATCCAGGCACTGGCAAGGTATTTTTACGCTTCTCGGCTGGTGGAGCTGCGGAGGTTGATGCAGCGGTAGATGCGGCACGGCGGGCATTGAATGGGCCTTGGTCGCGTCTGAAACCGCCGGATCGTGCGAGCTTGCTGCGCGCAGTCGCCCAGGGTCTGCGCACACACGCCCATCGACTGGCAGTTGCCGAGACACTGGATAGCGGCAAACGGCTTGTGGAATCGCTGGGCGATGTTCGTGGTGCGGCAGCATGCTTCGAGTACTACGCCGGAGCCTGCGACAAGTTTCATGGAGATGCGATTCCACTAGGCCCGGACTACCTCGCTTACACCGTGCATGAACCTGTCGGAGTCACTGCGCACGTCATTCCGTGGAATTACCCCCTGTCTACCGCAGCCCGCGGAATTGCGCCGGCTCTGGCAGCGGGGTGTACCGTGGTAGCAAAGCCAGCTGAGCAGACGCCACTTACGGCGCTGCTATTGGCCGAGATCATTCATGCTGTGGAAATTCCGGCCGGTGTTGTGAATGTGGTCACCGGCACGGGCAGCTCGGCGGGCGCATCGCTGGTAGGCCATCCGGGTGTGGACCATGTGACGTTTACAGGATCTGTGGCCACTGGCGTCAACGTCATGCATAACGCAGCGGATCAAACGACGCGATTGCTATTGGAGCTAGGTGGCAAATCACCGCTAATGGTTCTGGCCGATGCCGATCTGGACCGTGCCGTTGCAGGGGTCATGGACGGTATTTTCGAAAACGCAGGTCAAATCTGCTCGGCTGCATCCCGGCTGGTGATTGACCGCCGCATCCATGCGGCATTCATCGACCGTCTGACAGAAAAAACACGCGCGCTCACTCTGGGGCACGGCTTGCGCAACGCCGGTATGGGGCCTGTAAATTCCGCGCCCCACCTGCAAAAAATCGCAGGTTTCTTGGAACGTGCCCGCAGCCGTGGTGCCCATATCCGATGCGGCGGACACAGCACGAGCGACCCACAGACCGGTCTGGGGTGGTTTTTCGAACCCACCATCGTCGACGACTTGCGCGCGGATGACGAGCTGGTTCAAGAGGAAATTTTCGGTCCGGTTCTGGCGGTGCAGATCTTTGATGATCTGGAGCAGGGGCTGGACCTCGCCAATGGCACCCGCTTCGGGCTGGTGGCGGGCATTTACACACGGGACTTCTCCAACGCGCACCGACTGGCGCAGCGCATTGACGCGGGACAGGTCTACATCAACGAGTACTTTGCGGGCGGGATTGCGCTGCCCTTTGGTGGCAACAAGCGCTCCGGCTTCGGCCGGGAAAAAGGCATGGAGGCGCTGCGCAGCTACTCCAAGCTCAAAGGCGTGGCCGCCCGTTTGTAACGGGTGGCAGGCATTGCACGGTACAGCCGTTTTTCTTTTCATCAACTAGGAGTCTTTATGAAATTGCATCGCACCCTCATCGCCGCAACGCTGGCGCTGGGCCTGACTGGTCTGGTCATGGCACAGGAAAAAACCCTGCGTCTCTTGACCTGGGCTGACTACGCACCCGCTGATGTGGTGACCCAGTTCGAAAAAGAGTCGGGCTACAAAGTCGAAGTGACCTTATCCAACAATGAAGAAATGATCTCGAAGCTGCGGGCTACCGGCGGCGCTGGCTTTGATCTGGCCCAACCCTCGCAGGATCGGATCACCGGCCCACAGCAGGAATTTGGTATTTACAAAGCGATGGATGTGTCCAAGCTCAAAGCCGACCTGTTCATCGGATCCATGCTCGACGCCACCAAAAAGAACACCACGCTGGACGGAAAAGTTTATGGCGTGCCGCATATCTGGGGTACCGAAGGCCTGGTCGTTAACACCAAGCTGACCAAAATGAATGACTACACCGACCTGTGCCGCGCCGACGTCAAGGGCAAGGTCTCCATGCGCTTGAAGCGCCCGACCCTGATCTCCTTCGCGTTTGCAGCTGGTAAAGATCCGTTTGCGCTATACAACAACCCTACCGCCTACACCGCGCTGATGGAAGACGTTGCCAAGACCTTGACCGCTTGCAAAGGCAACGTGAAGTTCTACTGGGATAACAAAGACCAGTTGCTCAACGGCATGCGCGCCGGTGAAGTGGTTGGCGCGCTGATGTGGGATACGGGCGGCTGGAAGCTCAACAGCGAAGACGCTGACATCAAGTTCATCGCACCCAAGTCCGGCGCAACCGGATGGATCGACACCTTTGCCATCCCCGCCAAAGGCCGCAATGACGAGGCTGCTTACGCCTGGATCAACTTCAACATGCGCCCTGAAATCGCTGCACGCGTAGCCAAATCGGCTGGTAACTTCACCGCGTCCAAAGGTGCTGACCAGCTGATGGAAGGTAAATTGAAGGCCCAGTTCGCCGAGAGCTTCAACGACGCAGCTTTGAAAAACATCAAGTGGTATCCGGCCGTTCCCGCTGGCCTGGAAGCCATCGAAGGCCGTATTCTGGACCGCATCAAGGCGGCTAACTGAACCGACTGACGTCCGAACGGGCCAGCACAGTTGCTGGCCCCCACGGGTCGCCTTGTGCGACCCGTTATGCTTTCTAAAGAGACAACATCATGTCAACTTCCAGCACAGCCCAGACGCCGTCCCCGCAAGCTGATTTGCAGGTGTCGGGGGTCTCTAAACGCTTTGGCAATTTTGAAGCGGTCCGCGATTTGTCCTTCACCGTGGAGCGCGGCAGTTTCTTTTCGATACTGGGGCCCAGCGGCTGTGGAAAAACCACCTTGCTGCGCATGATTGCCGGATTCAATGCGCCGGACAGCGGCGACATCGTGATCGGCGGACGCTCCATGCACGGCGTCGGACCCAACCGCAGACCGGTCAATATGGTCTTTCAGCACCTGGCCCTTTTCCCCATGATGAACGTGGGCGAGAACGTGGCCTACGGCCTCCAACAACGCGGTGTTGCCGCCAACGAGGTGAAGCGTCGGGTCGGCGAAATGCTGGATCGTGTGGGGCTCCCAGGATCCGAGAACAAAGGGGTCGAGCAACTGTCCGGCGGTCAGAGGCAGCGCGTGGCCATCGCCCGCAGCCTGGTGCTGGAGCCCACGCTCTTGCTGCTCGATGAGCCGCTGGGCGCGCTGGATCTCAAGCTGCGCGAGCACATGAAAATCGAGCTCAAGCAATTGCAGGCAGCGTTTGGAACGACCTTTGTGTACATCACCCACGACCAGTCTGAGGCGCTGGTGCTCTCTGACCGGGTGGCGGTCATGAACCATGGCGTATTCGAGCAAGTTGGCAGCCCGCAGGATTTGTATTACCAACCGCTCACCCCTTTCGTAGCGTCGTTTGTCGGGAATAGCAATCAATTTTCCGGACACGTGGAATCCAGCGTTGGTGACTGCGCCACGGTTCGCACGCCGAGCGGCCTTGCATTGCAGGCACGCATGCATGTCCCCCTATCGTCTGGGGCACAGGCGCAATTGTTTGTGCGGCCGGAGGCAATGGTGTTACTGGATGGCAGCCAAGGCCTGCTGGCCAACGGCTGGGCCACCTACGAGGCGCAGGTGGAGAGCCTTCTGTTCGACGGTGCCAACTCTGCGGTTCTGGTTCGGGAGCCGCAAACGCGGACACCTTTGCGCATCGCCTTGCCGCAAACCGGCCAGTACGCAGGGCTCCAGGTTGGACAGAGTTTGCGCTTTGGGTTTGACCCCCATCACGCAGTTTGTTTTGGGGCCTCCGATGCGCGCTGACGCAAGCGGCGGTGGCAGCCTTCTGATGCGCCTGGGCGTCTTGCTTTTGTTTGCGCCGGTCCTGCTATGGCTGCTGGGCCTGATCATCCTGCCGCATACCGAGCTGGCGTATTTGTCGCTGCGGGTGCGCTTGGCACCTCGCGTGTACGAGCCAAGTCTGGCGCAATACCGCATGTTCCTCGAAGAACCTTTGTATTTGCAGACCTTTTTGCGGACTGCACTGATATCGATGGTGTCCACCGCGCTGACGCTGTTGGTGTGTTTCCCGGTTGCGTGGACGATTGCCAAAATTGCCCGTGATCGTGTGCGGTCACTGATGTTTTTGCTATGCCTGATTCCGTTCTGGGTTAGCGAGACAGTGCGCGCGCTGGGTTGGACTATTCTGCTGCGCGAATCGGGAGTTTTGCCGGCCCTTCTGGTGTCACTGGGCATCACCGATAAGCCTGTTGAGCTGCTCTACCACGATGCGACGATTGTGCTGGGCCTGGTCTACACCTCGATGCTGTTTATGGTGGTGCCGCTGATCAGCGCCCTGGAGAGTCTGGATGACGCCCTGATCGAGGCCGCCTACGACCTTGGCGGCAACAGCTTCAACGTCCTGCGGCGCATCGTGATCCCCCATGCCGCGCCGGGTATCGTGGCGGGTTGCATTGTGGTGTTCATGCTTACCCTGGGAAATTACCTCACCCCGACTCTGCTCGGCGGCAAAAGCTCGCAATGGTTTACCGAGCAGATTTACTCGCAATTCATCACCCGATTCAATTGGGAGCAGGGTTCGGCCTTTGGCTTCCTCTTGTTGGGTCTTTCCACGCTGATCGTGTACCTGGGCCTTCGCTTAAGCGGCCAGAAGTTCACCGATGTGATGGCGCGTACATAAAGAGAGCGCACCATGATTCCGTCTCTACCCCGTCCACTGTGGGCCCGCCTGGGAACCTGGGGCTATGCTGCACTGTTCTTCTGCCTGCTGTTTCTGCCTTTGGCAATCGTGGCCGTTTTCGCCTTCAATAACGCGCCCTATCCAGCGCCGCCTTGGAAAGGCTTCACTCTGGATTGGTTCTGGAGCACCAACCCGCAGCGGGTAGGCTTGTTCGGCGACCGTCCGCTGCTGGGCAGTATCTGGACCAGCACCAAAGTGGCCTTGTGGGTCACTAGCGCATCGCTGTGTGTAGGCACTGCCAATGCCTTTTTGATCGAGCGCATCCGCTTCCCCGGAAAGCAAGCCTTGTATTTGATGATGCTCGCGCCCCTGGTGATTCCGGGTGTGATTCTGGGCATCTCCATCCTGGCCTTTGCCAGCCATATAGCTAACCTGGCCGATGATCTGTGGGGCATCGAGCTGGAATTTTTGCGGCCCGGCTTGGTGCTGGTGGCGCTGGGGCAATTCTCGTTTGTTGCTTCCATCACGACCTTGAGCGTGCTGGCGCGCTTAAAACGCTTTGACATCAGTTTGGAAGAGGCGGCCTACAACCTGGGGGCATCTGGCTTCACGGTGTTTCGTACGATCACCCTGCCCTATCTGCGCCCGGCGTTGCTCGGGTCGGCGGCGATTGCCTTTCTCATGAGCTTTGAGAATTTCAACACCACATTGATGTTGGTGGGCTCAGATGCGCCCCTGACCATCATGATGTACGGGCGTATGCGCGAGGGGGCCAGCCCGGTTTTGAACGCCGTCAGTTTGGTCTTAATGCTGATCACCGCCGCCATGGCGATTGTGATGCTCGGACGCACGGCTAAGCGCCAGAACGAGCCATGATTTTGAGCCTGGGCCTGCTTGATCTGTCGATGGAAGTTTTCGCTCTATAACCATTCGCGGCAAAACTCGAGGCTGTGGAGCCACAGCTTGTCAGCTTCCTCGTCATTCAGCGCCATGGCGGACGGGCGTGTTGATCGACAATTTGCGTAGTACAAAGATGTCTCGTGCTGCGGCGCATGCAGAACGCAATGCAAGGTCGTCATCGCGCCCTCCTCCGGCGTGAGCATGGACCGCAGACCTAGCAATGGCTTCGACCAGGCTGGCGCGTAGCGCCAAATTCCTGTCCTGACCACTCCCGGGTGCAGGCAGTAGGAGGACACATTGTCGTGCGCCAGTTTTTTCCCTACAACACGACTGAACCATATATTCGCCAGCTTTGAAGCCGCATAGTCTTGGATGCCAAACCACGACTCAGATGCCCGTCGAAGCTTGGACCATTTGATTCCGTCGTACGCAAAATGGTGCGCCCTGCTGGCTACCGTCACCACCCTGGATGGAGCGCTTTCACGCAACTTGGCGACTAGCAGCTGCGTCAGCAAAAAGTGTCCAAGATGATTCAAACCGAAAGCGAGTTCAAAGCCCTGTTTGGTCTGACCCCGTAGACCAGCAACGCCGGCGTTCAATACCAAAACATCCAAAGGAAGATTCAAAGATAAAAAGGCTTGCGCACAGTCCTTTACAGAGGCCAAGTCGGCCAAATTCAAGGGCAAAAAGTGCATGCTCGCATGCATCTGTAACCACGGTCGCTCGAACAACTCCCGTTCGCTGAACGTCAACGCACTTCTGCCCGCAACCACCACATGCCACCCCGCGTCTAACAGGTGCAGAGCTGTGACGCGCCCAATACCGGAACTTCCACCGGTAATCAAAGCAACTTTTCGACGCATAGACGCTTTCAGTGCGCATGCGGCCGTCGCCGCACGCCACCTATCGCAACACCCGCTTGCACAGGCTATTCGGCCTCAACATCATCCTCCTCAGCGTCCTCGTCCCGTAACGCAGCCTCCTCCGCATAGGACACCGCTTGAATTTGATGCCCGTATGCCAAATAAGCTTGGTACGCGGCGCCTTGGACGTCGTCAGCCTCATCGGCTTCAGCCGCCACGAGCTGGTGCCTTGCAGCGGCGGCAAAGTGATGCGCCGCCAACCGATGTAAATCGGCGGCTTGCATGTGGTACTCGTGCTCAACCGAGTGCCCATCTTCAGAAACCAAAACTTGCTCTTCAGGCATATGAATACTCCAGTGATGCCGGGTAAATCGGCAGGGTTAACGTGGCGAGACCAATGTGTGAGCCCAACGCCCTACAGCGACTTAGGCCCGCAACGAAGCCTAGATGCGGTGTGTGACAGTTGAATACGTCGGCACTTCAGACCAGCACCCATTGGCGTAACAGCGTCGGACTACCCTTGTCACGCGACACAACGTCCGCCCTGCTATCCTTTGCCGCTCAGCCACCTATTTTTTGTCCCATTTGCAAAGGTAAAAAACCATGTCCGAGGAAGGATTTGAAGTTCACGCACCCCATGAACATGCTCTGGAACACGCCGGTGAGTCCGGCGATCACGGAAAGGGATCGAGTAGCACCAACCAAATTGCCATGTTCACCGCCATCGTCGCAACGGTGGGCGCCCTCTTCGGCTACATGGGTGGAGCAACACAGGCCAACGCGGGACTCTACAAAAACAATGCCGCGATTAAAAAAACGGAAGCCGCCAACCAGTGGAACTATTACCAATCCAAAAGCACCAAACAAAATTTGTCAGAGCTTGCACTCGAAGTTGCACCCGGCAAGAAAGATTTTTACCTGAGTGAAGTTGAGCGCTACAAAACTGAAAAAGCGGACATCAAGAAGAAGGCGGACGCCTTGGAAGCCGAATCAGCAGACTGGGATCACCGCTCCGACGAAGAAATTCACCAACATCATCGCTGGGCGCAAGCGACCACGGTACTGCAGATATCGATTGCATTGGCTGCGATCGCGCTGCTGACGCGCAAAGACTGGCTGAAGCGAGCCATGTATGCAGTGAGCAGCCTAGGTATCGTCATTGGCATTCTGGCCGCCCTGCACATCTAGCGGCCCGTTATGCCTTAGGGAGCGTCGCAACGGCCAGCGCCACGGCCTCCTTAGCATCTGTGCAGATGCCATCAGCACCAAACGCGGTCGCTTCAAAATCGCGCAGGGTAAAAATAGGCCCCCCCAACAATACGGATACGCGTGGGTTGCGGGAACGCTGTCGGATTTGCGCAACCAACGCATCAAGGCCACTCAGCTGCTGATTGATGCTGACCGATAAGCCCACCGTATCAAACCATTCACTGGCCACCGCGTGCGCTAACTCATTTGCGCTGGGCGATATCTCGACTACGACCTGCCAACCCCCTCGACGGAAAAATTCCGCAACGATCGTCGGGCCAAGTAAATGCTCAGAACCAGGCGCGGAAGCAATCATCGCGCGCTTGACCTCGCCCTGAATACGTGGACCTTGTTCGTAGGCAAAGCCAATTGCATGCGTAATGGTATGGAGTTGCACCAATCCGTGTGTGACCTGCGTGAAATCTAAGGTGTCGTCCTCCCACCGGGCACCGAGAGCCCGCGCCGTCGGCGTGATGAGCTCTAAAAAAATATGCTCCGTATTGAGGCCATCACGGAGCAATCGGTCCACAAAGGCCTGCGCCACCTGGGGTTCCTGACCGATACACAGCTCTAAAAAGGCTGCAATCTCCTGCGGCGTTGGCATGGAACGCGTAGACGGCACCAAACTCAAATGGCTTCTGTCCATCCGCTGCGCTTGCAAAAGTCGGGGAACAATTTCGGACTCGATGACGGCGAGGAGCGAGGCTTGGCAATCTGCCGGAGTGCCTTCGAAATTTTCGGGAAAATTTTCGTTCGATGCGGCGGACGCCTTCGAAAACATCGACATGGCCATCCAGGTCAATTCGGCCAACGGTGCGGCCAGCCTCGTGATACCGGGAAATACCGCCGCCTTGATCATAGGAATGCCCATCATGGGATACACCAAAGGCAGGATAGCCCTCTGCTGCGCAATCTAACAAACTCCCTGCTTTATGGCAATTACTTGCGATCAGGGTATTCCCGCAGGCCCTGACTGTTTACCCGGCAAGTGCGATACGCTCTGCCGATGAAGTATTGGCTCACTATCGCCCTACTGGCCTTTACCGGCAAGCTGTGGGCAGCCTGGGACGTATTGACCATCAGTGCGGACAAGCAGGTTGTTATCTACGCAGAAACCACAACCCTGCGGCGTGAAGGCGATTTCGTTTTTACCTGGGTGATTTACAACCGGAGCACTGCGGCGCCCGATGGCGCGATGTCGTCCAAGGCACTGAACCAATATGACTGCAACCAATACCAGGCGCGTGCTTGGGGGCAAAGCTTTTTTGATGCTCCCATGGCCAGCGGGAACCGCCTGCCCGGGCGCGGGCGCAATATCTGCGAAGCTGGTGACACGCTGGACACCCGGGTGGACACACGGTGCGAATCACCGTGGTTACCGGTGAAACGCGGTACGACGGGGGAAGACCTGTTGCGGGCGCTCTGCGTTTTTTGAAGATCTCAGCCAACGGCAAGCCTGCTCGCAAACGCCTTGGCTAATAACTCGAAGGAGCGGGCTTGAACGGTCGGATCATGGGCCCAGGTGCAGACTACCAATTCGTCTAAGCCGTGGCGGGCTGCCAAGCCTTGCAGCTGATCTGCAACCTGCAACGCGGTTCCCGCCAGTGCTCCGGGGCGCATGGCATCGATGGCTGAGAGGTCCTCGGTGGTCAAACCAGCCACGGCCATATCCGGGGGCAGCAAGGGCGTGATACGCCCCCGGTTGCGTTCTAGCCGCCAGCGCGCCCGGCTCTGAAACTGATACCAGGCCTCTTGCTCGGTATCAGCCGCCAACGCCGACACGCAAATCGTCGCCTGCGGCTCACGCAGTTGGGCACTGGGTTGGAACTGACTGCGGTACATCTCCAAGGCCGACTCGACTCCCACCCCATCGCTGAAAAAATATGCGAACGCATAAGGCAGCCCCAGATGTGCAGCCAGTTGCGCCCCGTAGTTAGAGCTCCCCAGAACCCACAAGCTCGGCGTGGTCGCCCCGGTGGGTTGCGCTGCCACTCCGTGGCCCGGGTGGCCGGGCGGGAACCCCTGGTTGCTGACCCAGGCCTGCAGCTCTTGCACCTGCTGCGGGAAGCGCTCGGATGCGTACCGGTCCGGGTTGAGCAGCTGCGAAGTGCGGCCGTCACTGCCGGGCGCGCGGCCCAAACCCAGGTCAATGCGTCCAGGTGCCAGCGCGTCCAATACGCGAAACTGCTCGGCCACCTTGAAAGGCGCGTAGTGCGGCAGCATGACACCCGCGCTACCGATGCGGATGCGCGTCGTGCGGGCGGCAATAGCGGCCAGTAGCACTTCGGGCGCGGTACCTGCGATGCTTGGGAGATTGTGGTGCTCGCTGACCCAAAATCGTTCGTAACCCCACTCTTCGCAGCGCTGGGCTAAGGTCAGCGTCTGACGGATAGCGGCGCCTTGCGGATGTCCGTATGACGCGACGGACTGATCAAGCACCGAGAGTTTCACCATGGACTTATCATAGGCCGAACCTTCGATCAGCGCCTGGAAGAGTCCAGGCCTGCACCCAAGCACCTGCACGCGCCCAAATTCATGATCACCCTGTACGGTTTTGCCGTTTCCAACTACTTCAATATCGTCAAGCAGGTGCTGCTGGAAAAGCAGATCGCGTTCAACGAAGAACGCGTGATGCCGCGCAGCACAGACGAGGCGGTGCTGAGCCTCTCGCCCCTGGGCAAAATTCCTTTTATCCGCACGCCGCATGGCGGCTTATGCGAGAGCGCAGTGATTCTGGATTACCTGGAGGCGCAATACCCCGAAAATCCGCTGCTGCCCGTCGATCCATTTGCCGCGGCCAAAGTGCGCGAGTTGTGTACCTTTATCAACCTGCACCTCGAGTTGGTGGCGCGTGAGTTGTACGCCCAAGCGTTTTTTGGCGGCAGCGTGCCGCAGGCTACGAAAGAGTCCGTGCTCAAACTGCTGATGCGCAATATCGAAGCCTTCAAGCGCATCGCGCGCTTCGCACCCTATGTCGGGGGAGATGCCTTCACACTGGCTGATTGCGTGGCGTTCAGCAATCTGCCGCTGATTGGCATGGCGACGCGCGCTGTCTACGGGGAAGACCTGTTGCTGACCGCCGGGGTGGATTACAAGCCCTACCTCAAGCTGGTGGGTGAGCGTCCGAGCGCGCAAAAAGTGGTCGAGGACCGCAAAGCCGAGATCGCGCGCGCCAAGGCGTAAATCGGAGCAGGTCAGCAAGCCGCCTTGCGCCCGGAACGGCGCGAACGCACACTAATCCGAGGGCTCGCCCGCTTCAAGCACCCGAGGCGGGCGCGGGATCTTTTTGTGGCGGATCAGACGGCCCTGCGTGATCGCGTCTTTTTTGATCTGGCGCTCTGCGTCAACCCGTCGCCCCTCAACCAGCCACGCCGCAAACTCAGCTGGTGTCTCCAGCGTCACCGGACCCAAGGCATGGGCGCGGAAGTCATGGATCGCAATCTCGGCAGCCTTTTGCAGGTTCACCCGTCCACCGGCTTGCAGCGCACCGCGGGCGCGGCCAACGCCATCCAATATCTGCTCGTCGCTCAGGGTCTGTGCATCCTGCAATTTGTACCGTGCAGCCAGGGCCTGCGGGTAATGCGCTCCCAGGTAGTCGACCAGCTCCAGCGCCACCTCTTGTTCGTCAAATGCGTTACGCCCTACCGCACCACTGGCTGCTAGCTTGTAGCCGCTTTGGGCCACGATGATCCGCGGCCACAGCATGCCCGGCGTGTCGTACAAATAAAAGTCATCGGCAATGGTGATGCGTTGCTCTATTTTGGTCACACCCGCCTCGTCGCCAGTCTTCGCTGCGCGCTTGCCTTTGAGGGTATTGATCAGCGTGGACTTGCCCACGTTGGGAATGCCGCAAATCAGCACCCGCAGCGGCTTGGTCATTCCGCCGCGCAGGGGCGCGAGTTGGTGGCAGGCATCGACCAGCGCACGCGCCGGCGTGGTCATGCTGGCGTCCAGCGGAACGGCGCGGGTTCCGGGCAGCGCGTTGTAGTGCGCCAGCCACAGCGCGGTGCGCGCCGGGTCAGCCAGGTCTTGTTTGTTCAGGACTTTGAGCGTGGGCTTGTGGCCGGTGAGCTCGGCCAGCAGCGGGTTGGCGCTGGAGCCGGGCAAGCGGGCGTCCAGCATCTCGACGACCACATCGATGTCTTTGATGCGCTCGCCAATGGCTTTGCGCGTCAAATGCATGTGGCCGGGAAACCATTGGATGGCCATGGCAAGCGATCTAGGAGGTAGCGGGCCGCCTCAGGCGCGTCGCTGGACGCTGCGTGGGGTCAGACGCGCAGGGGACAGGTACTGCGCCAGGTATTGGTCAAACGGCAGGCTATCTGCCGCCTCCACTGCCGCTTGGTCATCGCGGGACTTCAGAGCCTGCGCCTGCATGGCCAACATTTGTATCTCCGTGAGCGGCCGGGCAGCAGCGCTGGCTTTTAAACGCTGCGCCTGCGCCAGACCGAATCGCCCGAACGAGCCGCCGAAATCATTTTGCATGCTGGCGAGTACGCGCGCCGCAGGCAGCTTTTCCGGGTGGTGCAAGGCGTCGATCGCATGGTCCAGCGCAGCGCGGTGCAAGCCCGTGGCGTTCGAAAGCTTATAGCCGGCCACCGCATCGAGCCGCTCGGCAATGGGCCCCATTTCTGACAGGATGCGGTCGGCCCATGCGACCAGCTCCACCTGCTGGCCCTGGCAAGCAATACGCAAGCCCGGCTCCCGCCCGCGCTCTGCGACCTGGCTTTGGTTGTGCATCAGTGCAGCAATTTCCTGGGGTGAATCCAACGGGCTCTCACTCAAAAGGCAGTGCAGCAAAAACACATCCAGAAAACGCATGGTTGAGGTGGCGATACCAATCGGCTCAAACGGATCCAGGTCCATCAGACGCACCTCCACATACTGCACGCCCCGTTCGCGCAACGCGTGCAACGGACGCTCGCCGGGATAGATGGTGCGTTTGGGGCGGATGGTGCCGTAGAACTCGTTCTCAATTTGCAGCAAGCTGGTACCCAGTTGGCGGTAGGTGCCGTCCGGCGCACGTACGCCGATGGCCTCATAACTGGGATAGGGCACAGTCAGTGCAGCCTCTAGCGAGCGGCCATATCCTTCCAAGCTGTTGTAACTGACGGCCAGCGCGCTTTGGGCATCGCTTTGGTAGCCCAGGCCGCCCATGCGCAACGACGTGGCATACGGCAAATACAAAGTGTCGTAACCCAAGGGCTGCAGTGTGTGGACATTGCCGCGCGCAAAGCATGCGCACACCGCAGGAGACGCACCAAACAAAACCATGGGCAAAAAGGCATGCCGACGGAAATTTCGGATCAATCCAAAGTACTCGGCGTCCCCCACCTGAGGAATGGACCAGTTGTAATGCACCCCCGATATGGTTTGCATACGCCGGCCATAGCGGTGACCCAAGCCGCTACGGTAGACCGTTTTGCTGCGTCCGACGTTGGACGTGCCGTATTGACCCAGTGGGATTTCGTCATCTCCAGGTAGCCAGCATGGCATGCTGGAAGGCCACAGCAATTCATCGCCGATCGCATTGAGCGTAAAGGTTTGCACAGCGTCGAGTTCGGCCGCGCAGGCCTGCGCGCTGGAGTGGACGCCGGTGATGAGTTCTACCTGCGATTCACTGAAGTCGGTAGTGATGTGCGGGTGGGTCAGCGCTGAGCCCAGCACCTGCGGATGCCCGGTGCTTGCCAGGTGGCCATCCGCGCGGGTACGCAGGCTTTCTTTTTCTACACCACGGCACATGCCCGCCAACCGGTCGTCGCGCCAACCGTTGATGGCCTGTTTCAAATCCTGCATGCGTGCCGCCTCGTCAAAAAATAGCTTCTACTAGCCCCCTCGGGGCGGTGGGCGAAGGTAGCACATCACGGTGAAGAATGCCCAGCAGCGACAATTTGTCCCCCCAATGAAGCAAGCGCTTATGCAACTGAACTCCGAAATCCCAACCGATCCGCCGCGTGACGCGTCCACCGTCATGCTGCTGCGCGATACAGCAGACGGAGTCGAGGTATTTTTGGTGAAACGCCACAGCGCTTCCCGTGTGCTGGGGGGAGCCTACGTATTTCCGGGTGGCAAGCTCGACGCTGCTGACAGCGCGCTGCACCACAGCCACCTTAATTTGAGCCATCAGGCGCTGCACAGCAAGCTGGGTGAGCCTGAAACCCCAGTCGAAAAAGCCAGCGCCCTCTTTGTGGCGGCGCTGCGCGAAACCTTTGAAGAGGCCGGGGTGCTGTTGAGCGAAACGCCGCCGGCCCCAGACACGGCCGGCCGGATGCAGGACTTTCAGTCTCTGCTGGCCACGCAGGACTTGCGGCTGGACGTACAAAGGCTATATCCCTGGGTGCGCTGGATAACTCCGCGACTGCCCTCGGTCACCAACCGGCGCTTTGACACACGGTTTTTTATGGCGGTTATGCCGTCGCATCAGACGGCGGCGCATGACAACGTGGAGGCCACGGCCAGCGCCTGGTTGCGTCCGCGCCAAGCGCTGGAGCAGTACTGGAGCCGGGCCATCGACATGGCACCACCCCAAATCATGAGCCTGGCACACCTGGCTCGCCACAAAACCGTGGCCAGCGTACTGGCTGATCTGGGCACGCGCACACCGGTGGCCATCCTGCCGGAATCACACGACCAGGACGGGCAACGAGTCATCTGCTACCCCGGCGACCCGCGCCATAGCGTCTCAACCCGCGCCTTACCCGGCCCAACGCGCCTGATCTGGCGCGATCAACGCTTCGAACCCGAAGGTGGCCTGAGCGCCCTGTGGGAGGATTAAGGCAGAGCACTCCGCTCAGGGCTGTGACGGTGTAGATGTAACTTCAGGTAGCCGTCACAGGGGCAGACCGTTAAAGCTGCAACTGGTGCTGGACTCCGACAAGACCTGAACAAATCACGCGTCTGGGCTATTTCAGACGGGCGTCTAGCGCGCGAAAACGATCCGGTCAGGCGGCAGACAAGGCTTGAGCGGCCTTTTGCTTGCGCAATCCCAGATAAAAGCTGATCAACTGCCAGATGATGAAAACAGCAATCAGCGCCAACAAACTACCGCTGATGGGACGCGATACAAAGGTGTAAAAACTACCGCGGCTCAACAACAGCGCGCGCCGGAAATACTCTTCCAGCATGGGGCCCAGAATAAAGCCTAACATCAGCGGCGCCGCCTCTAAGCCAAATCGCATGAATATGTAGCCTATCGCCCCAAACGTGGCGGTAATATAAACATCGTCCAAGCTGTTGTTGATACTAAAGGTTCCAACGCAGCAAAAGAAAAGAATCGACGGAAATAATACGCTAAAGGGAATTTTGAAGACCGATAACCAATAACGTACTAAGGGCACGTTCAAAATCACCAGAAAACAATTACCGATCCACATACTGGCAACCAGTCCCCAAAAAATATCAGGGTGCGTCGCAATCATATTGGGACCGGGCTGCACGCCCTTGACGATAAATGCCGCCATCATCAGCGCCATCACCGCATTTTCAGGAATACCAATACTCATAAGGGGAATGAAACTGGTTCGCGCAGCCGCCTCGTCTGCCGCCGCTTGACCTGCAACGCCTTCAATGGCTCCGTGCCCAATTTCGTCTTTGTACTTACTGAAACGTTTTTCCGCTGCATAGGCCGCAAATTGCGCAATCACAGGACCACCGCCAGGCAGAATACCCAGAAAAGATCCTATAACGCTTCCACGCAATGCGCTAGGCATGATGCGCTTGAATTCGGGCCACGTTGGCATCAACTTGATGGTGCCGGAAAACGGCGTACGCTCCTCGTGGCTATCGAGATTTTTAACAATCTCCGCGATACCAAAGCAGCCCAAAGCGATACTAATGAGTCCAATGCCGTCCATTAAAAATGGCAGATTCATGGTGAAACGCATTTGCCCGCTATTCACATCTGTTCCGACAAGCCCCAGTAATACCCCAATCAAGGTCATAGCCAAGCCATTGAGCATACTGCCGGTTGTGACAAAACTGACGCAGAAAAATCCCAACAACATCAGCGCGCAATAATCAGCCGGTCCGAACATTAAACCAACTTCGCCGAGCAAGGGAGACAAAGTAGCCAACACCAGAATCGCAATCGTGCCACCAATGAAACTCGAAATACCGGCGGTGAACAAGGCAAGGCCCGTCTTGCCATTCAAATTCATTTGATAACCGTCAATACAGGCAACAATACTGCTGGCATGCGGTATTTTCATGGTGATTGCGCTAACACTATCTCCATACTGAGCGCCGTAATAGATACCCGCCAACATGATCAGCGAACCATCCGTCGGAATGGAATACGTCAGCGGCAATAACAGACTGATCGTCGACAGAGGTCCGAGTCCGGGTAACAGACCAATTAAAGTACCCACCACGCAGCCGATGGCGCAGTACATCAAATTGCTCATCGTCAGCGCATGGTCAAAACCAAACGCCAGATTGGTGAATAAATCCATGGTATTAAATCAGGGGAAGGTTTAAATGAAGGCCATATTTGAAGGCCAAAGCAACGCCAACCAGCCCTGCTACGATTTTCAAACTGCGAATGAATGATTGGGACTGTCCCGCATACGAAGAACAAAATACCAAAAAGAATATTCCGAGAATCATATTGATATGCTCGGATATAAGGGCAAACCCCACTAAACTCAACAGAATCAGTGCGATATTCTTAAACTGATAATCGACAGGTTCTGGCGGAACAAACTGCGAGCGCACGATGGCGGCAATTCCGATTAACAGTAGCATTCCGCTCATAACGAGCGGAAACAATGCTGGCCCGGCGCGGCTGAAATCACCGATCTTGTACGTCATGGACGTCAATCCAAACACCAGGGCAATCAGTGTCAGAAAGACGCCCCGCAACAAATTCATATTTTTCATGCGGGTGATAAATATCCTGCGTTGAAGCGACGAATACAGTAATTCATCGGTATTTGATGCAAAGCCTGTAGACAGCGTCGCTTTATAAATTAAATAATAACTGCCTGAATCACATTATTCCACGACTGGCGTAACAGCGGATCAGGGTAAACCCGCAAGGCTTCAAATGCGCACTGCCGCCGGCGACAAGCCTCGCACCCACTTAGCCGCCGGCAGCCCCCACAAGCGCTGGATCACATCCGCCCGCTCCATCATCAGCGCGCGCCCTGGGTTAACAGGGGTGCGCTGGGCCAGGACCACCGTATTGCCCTCACGTGTCGGCTTGAAGGCCCATAACGCGTCCGCCCCGAACGCGACCGCCATCTTGGCCACGCTGTGATCAAAACTGGAGGACCGGCCGAAAAGGTTCACCGTCATGCAACCGTCGGACGCGAGCAGGTTACGGCAATCGGCGTAGAACTCCGGGCTGTCGAGTACGGGCGCGGCGGCTTCGTCGTCATACAAATCGACTTGCAAGGCGTCCACAGCGCCCTGCCAATGCGACTGGCGTATTTCCTGCGAGGCGTCCGCCAGCACCACGCGCATACGGGCGTTGTCGGTGGGCAATTTGAACCAGCCCCGGCAGGCTTGCAGAACCTGCGGGTTGTGTTCGATGGCAATGGTCTGCATGCCAACCGCTTGGCTGCAGAATTTGGTGAGCGAGCCGGCACCCAAGCCCAGCTGCACAGCCTGGCGGCGGGGGATACCCGCAGGGTCCATGAATAACATCCACGCCATCATGCGCTGTATGTATTCGTGCACCAGCCGCAGCGGGTCGTCCAGGTACATCGAGCCTTGCACCCAGATGCTGCCCAAATGCAGGTGGCGGATACCGCCCTCTTCGGAGAAATTGACTTCGGGTAATTCGGTGTCCGGCAGGGTGGTTTTTCGCATGCGCCGCTTATACCAGCGCCAAGCGGGGCAATGCGGCGCACGCATTGGCATAGGTCGCGGCTTGTAGCTCCGCCAAGTCCAGGCCTCGCAAGCCGGCCAGCTCGGCAGCGATGCGCGGCAGCTCCGCCGGGCTGTTACGGCCCCGCGCCTGGCCGGCTACGCGCTGCGCCTCGTTGACATAGAGCCAATGCGGCGGAATGTCGGGCGAATCGGTCTCCAAGACCAGGGCATCTAAGGGGAGGTCGCGCGCCAGGCGGCGCAGCTGCAAGGCCCGCGCATAGGTGAGTGCGCCACCAAAGCCCAGCTTCAAGCCCAGACCGACAAAAGCCAGAGCCTGCGCCTGGCTCCCGTTGAACGCGTGGGCAATCCCGCTCCAGCGCTGACCGCCCTGCCCCAGTGCCCGCAGGTATTTGAGCAAGCGGTCGGCGCTGCGCCGCACATGCAGGACCACGGGTAAGCCGTGGGCGCGGGCCAGCCGCAGCTGCGCGGCATAGAAAAACTCCTGCCGCTCCCGCATGGCGGGCTCGCACAGCGCGGGGACAAAAAAGTCCAGCCCGATTTCGCCGACGGCTACCAGCCGCGGGTCATCGCGGTGTTGGCTCAACTCGGCATCCAAAGCCGCCAAATCGGATTCCTGCGCTCGCGGCACAAACAGCGGGTGAATGCCCAGGCAATAGCTGTCGCCCTGCGCATGGGCCAGTTCGCGCACCGCAGACCAGTTGGCGCGCTCAACCGCTGGAATCACGCAGTGGCCTACGCCCGCTGCCCGTGCGGCCTTTCGCACCGCGCTGCGGTCTGGGTCAAATTCGGCAGCGTCCAGGTGGGCGTGGGTGTCAATCCACATCGCGCAAGACACCACCTTCCAAACGCATTTGGCGGCTGCACTTGGCGGCCAGCGTAGCGTCGTGGGTAACCAGCACAAAGGCCGTACCCCGGTCGCGGGCAAGTTGCAGCATCAGGTCGAACACGCCGTCAGCCGTGCTGCGGTCGAGGTTGCCGGTGGGCTCATCGGCCAGCACGCAGTCCGGGCGGGTCACCAGGGCGCGGGCAATCGCCACACGCTGGCGCTCACCGCCGGAGAGTTCGGCCGGCCGGTGCGCGGCGCGCTCACCCAATCCGACCTGGCGCAACATCTCCAAGGCAACCGCTTGGGCTTGTGCGGGCGGGTCACGGCGTATGGTCAGCGGCATGGCCACGTTATCCAGCGCGCTGAATTCGGGCAGCAGGTGGTGGAACTGGTAGACAAAACCCAGGTGCGCGTTGCGCAAGCGGCCCTGCGCCGCTGCATCCAAATCAGCGAGCGCCTGTCCGCACAAGGTCACGCGGCCGCTGGTGGGCGCGTCCAGCCCACCGAGCAGGTGCAACAAGGTGCTTTTGCCCGAACCCGATGCGCCGACGATGGCCACCGTCTCACCGCGCTGCACTTGCAAATCAATGCCGCGCAAGACGGTGACGTCCAAGCGCCCCTCGGCGAAGCGTTTGGTCAGACCTGTACAGGCGAGCAAGGGCCCCGTCATGGTCGACTCACTCATACCGCAGCGCCTCGGCCGGGTTGACCTGCGAGGCGCGCCAGCTCGGATAAATGGTAGCCACAAACGACAGCACCAGACTGATCAGCGCAACCGGAACAATGTCGGCCGAACGGGGGTCGCTAGGCATGCGGCTGATCACATAAATGTCCTGCGGCAAAAAATGCGCTCCCAAAGCCTGCTCCAGCGCGGGGACGATGACGTCGATATTCAGCGCCACCCCTAGCCCCAGCACCAGACCGGCCACGGTGCCTATCACCCCCACCATGGCACCCTGCACCACAAAAATCCCCATGATGCTGCCGGGGCTGGCGCCCAGGGTGCGCAGGATGGCGATATCGGCGCGCTTGTCGGTCACCGACATCACCAGCGTACTGACCAGGTTGAAAGCAGCCACCGCCACGATCAGCGTGAGAATGATGAACATCATGCGTTTTTCTACCTGCACGGCGGCAAACCAGGTGCGGTTTTGCTGGGTCCAGTCGCGCACCAGCATGTCGCCGCTGAGTTCCTGGGCGAGTTGCCGCCCCACCAAGCGGGCTTGCTGCAAGTCCCGCAACTTCAGGCGCACGCCGGAGGGGCCTTCCAGGCGGAACATGCGCTGGGCGTCCTCGATGTGCATAAAGACCAGCGCCGAGTCGTATTCGTAGTGCCCCGACTCAAAGGTTCCAACCACCGTCATTTGCTTGAGGCGCGGCACCACACCCGCCGGGGTGACTTGCCCGCCGGGCGCGATCAGCGTGACCTGGTCGCCCGCCCGCACGCCCATGCTGCGCGCCAACTCCCCGCCCAAGACCACACCAAAGCCACCCGGCACCAACCGCGCCAGCACCGCCTGCTGCGCGCCACCGGCCATGTCGGTGACCTGTGGCTCCAACGCCGGATCGATGCCGCGCACCAACGCGCCTTTCATGTCCTCGCCCCGTGCCAGCAGCGCTTGCATGCTGATGAAGGGCGCAGCGCCCACGACCTCGGGGTTGGTGCGCGCCTCGCGGATGGTTTGCGCGGGATCGGGCAAGGCCCCTGCGGGGCTGTAAATCTCGATATGGGACACGACGCTGAGCATGCGGTCGCGCACTTCTTTCTGGAAGCCGTTCATCACGCTGAGCACAATGATGAGAGCGGCCACCCCCAAGGCGATGCCCAGCATAGAGACGCCGGAGATGAAAGAAATAAAGCCGTTGCGCCGGGTAGACCGGCCGGCCCGGGTATAGCGCCAGCCTACGCGCAGCTCAAAGGGAAGTTGGGAGGGGAATATCGACACGGGCTGGATTGTGGCACTGCGTGGACAATGCCCCCATGCACATTGTCTTGTCCCACGCCCTGCCCGACGGGCCGAACTGCAAGGCCTTGCTGGCGCGCCCTGAATTCCCGCCACTGCCTCATCTTCAGAAGCTGTTCACGGTGGTAGCGCGCAGCGAGGTGGCACACGCCCAAGCGTCGGACCTGACGCCGCTGCACGAACGCTTGGCCTATGCGCACCTCCACGCACAGGACGGGCTGATGCCGCTGGGTGCGCTGGCCGCACATGCCGCAGGCCTGGACGGATCGGCGGCCTGGGGCCTGCTCACCTTCTGCCATTTGCAAGCGCACAGCGACCATGTGGCCATGCGGGAGCCGGATGAACTGGATTTGGACGCGCTGGAGTCCGAAGCGCTGGCGGATGCCATGCGCCCCTATTTTTTGGAAGACGGACTCCGCTTGCACCCCTATCAGGCGGGGCAATGGCTGGTCTGCGGTGAACCGCTGCGCGATTTACCCACGGCGTCGCTGGATCGGGTGCGTGGCCAGGCGGTGGATGCCTGGATGCCGCAGGGCGAGCGCGCCCGCCTCCTGCGCCGTTTGCAGAATGAGATGCAAATGCTGCTGTACACCCACCCGGTCAACGACAGCCGCGCCGAGCGCGGGCTGACCACGGTAAACGCCTTCTGGCTCAGCGGCACGGGCAGCCTGCCGCCGCATGTGCCCGGCAACCCCACGGTCACCTTGCTGCACACAGAGCTGCGCGACAGCGCCTTGCGCGATGATGCCTGGGCCTGGGCGCAGGCCTGGGCTGCGCTGAACGCAGACCATGCCGCGCAATGGCTAGTGCAGGCGCAAGACGACACCAGCTTCTGCCTCAGCCTGTGCGGCACCTTGCAAGCGCACAGCTACACCGCTCAAGCGGCGCGGACGCAAGGCTGGCTGGCCCGCGCGCGCCGGGGTTGGTCACACACCCCTTTTTCTCAACGGCTTATCGTTTCATGAAGATCATCCCCCGCGACATCCCGCCGCGCAGCGTCTATGCGTTGGAACAGGCCGGCGTGCACCCGCTGTTGGCGCGCCTGTACGCCGCTCGCGGCGTCACCGGCACCGAGGAACTCGACGACAGCCTGGCCAAACTGCTGCCACCCGACGGCATGCTGGGTATCGCTGAGGCCGCAACCCTTCTGGCCGATGCGATAGCGCAGGACAAGCGCCTGTGCGTGGTCGCCGATTACGACTGCGACGGCGCCACCGCCTGTGCGCTGTCCCTGCGTGGCCTGCGCCTGCTGGGCGCGCAACACGTGACCTACCTGGTGCCTGACCGCGTGGTGGACGGCTACGGCCTGACGGCGCCGATTGCCCAGCGCGTCAAAGACCAGGGTGCGGGACTGCTGATCACCGTGGACAACGGGATTGCCAGCGTGGACGGCGTGGCCCATGCCAAAGCGCTGGGTCTGCAGGTGCTGGTGACCGACCACCACCTGCCCGCCGCCCAGCGACCCGATGCAGACGTCATCGTCAACCCTAACCAGCATGGCTGCTCATTTGCCAGCAAGGCGCTGGCGGGCGTGGGGGTGATGTTTTATGTGCTGCTGGCGCTGCGCTCCGAACTACGCCGGCGCGGCGTGTTCGACGCGGCCTCGCAACCCAAGCTGGACAGCCTGCTGCCGCTGGTGGCGCTGGGAACGGTAGCCGATGTGGTGCGCCTGGACGCCAACAACCGCCGCCTGGTCGCCCAGGGCTTGAAGCGCGTGCGCGCCGGGGCGATGCCCGCCGGCATGGCGGCCTTGTTCCGGGCTGCGGGGCGCACCGCCGCAGCGGCCACCAGTTTTGACTTCGGCTTCGCGCTGGGCCCGCGCATCAACGCCGCCGGACGCTTAAGCGACATGACGCTGGGCATCGAATGCCTGCTCACCGATGACGCTGGCCGCGCGGACGAGCTGGCGCGCGCCCTCGACGCGATCAACCGCGAACGCCGAGTCATTGAGGGCGATATGCGCGACACCGCGATGGAAGTGGCGGAATCGCTGTTTGACGACAGCGACGAGCCGCCTCCGGCGATTTGCGTGTTCGACCCCGACTTCAACGAAGGCGTGGTCGGCATCGTGGCGGCCCGCATCAAGGACAAGTTCCACCGCCCCAGCTTTGTCTTCGCCGCCAGCGCCGCCCCGGGCAAAGAGCATGAGCTCAAGGGCTCAGGCCGGTCGATCCCCGGATTTCATTTGCGCGACGCGCTGGACCTGGTGGCCAAGCGCCACCCCGGCGTGCTGCTGCGCTTTGGCGGCCACGCCATGGCCGCAGGATGCACCGTGGACGAAGCGCATTTCGACACCTTCGAGCAGGCGCTGGCAAAAGTGGCCCACGAGTGGCTGGATGCCGCCACCCTGCAACGCCGCATCGCCACCGACGGACCGCTGGACCCGCAGTACCGGCGCGTCGACCTGG
>CAIOUR010000160.1 GCA_903861575.1 uncultured beta proteobacterium
CGCCGCGCACCCGTTCGCTTTCGGCGCTGACCTGGTCGGCTTGTATCCCGACAAGCGGCTTCGCCTTGGACCGGCACAACGTGTTTTTCCAATCCGACTACCGCGCGGAGTTCGACGACATCTTCCAAGCCCGTGCGCAAAGCAGCCACGTCGCCGTTGAACACCACTGCATCGGTTTCCAAGCGCAGGTCATTACCGCACTGCACAGCACGCACGGCGCCGCCCTGCACCTCGATGCGTTCGCACGGGGTGTTGAAATGGAACTGCACACCGCGTGCCTGCGCCAGGGTTTGCAGGTTGTGCACCAAGGCGTACATGCCGCCCCGGATGGCCCAGACGCCGTCCATCTCGACCTGCGCAATCAGCATCAACGTGGCAGGTGCCTCCCAGGGCGAGGAGCCGCAGTAGGTGGCGTAGCGGGCGAACAACTGGCGCATGCGCGGGTCGCGGAAATACCGTCCCAGGCTGTCCCACAAACTGCGCGTGGGACCCAAGCCCATCAGCACACCCAGGCCGCGCGCACCGAGACGACCCACCATCTGCGCGGCGTTGGGCGAGGGCGAGCGGATGAACGGGCCTTCGAGCTCGTCATAGACCCGGCGCGCAGTGGCGCAAAACTGGACGAATCGATCGGCCTCTGCGGGGCCCGCAAATTCGCGCACCGCGGCCACCGAGCGTTCCTGATCGGCGAACAAGTCCAAGACCGAACCATCGCCCCAGGCATGGCGGGCGATGACCGGCAACGGGTCGATTTGCAATTGGGCTTCCAGCCGGGTTCCGACAGCCTGGTAGATCTGGTCGAAGATCCAGCGCATGGTGAACACAGTCGGGCCGCTGTCTATGGGCGCGCCCCCGGCGTTCAACTGCCGGATCTTGCCGCCGGCTTGTGGCGCGGCCTCTACGACATGGACGTCCATTCCGGCGTGCGCCAGACGCAAGGCGCTGACCAGACCGGCGACACCCGCTCCGACCACCACCACGCGCTGCGCAGCCACTTACACCGCCGCCAAATGGGCTGGGCTGTCCAAGCCGACACCCAGGTCCATCACCCGGCCCTCCCAGGTACCTTCAAAAAACAGCACCCGCATGCGCACGAACATGGACTCCGAGAAAAAGCCATTGCGGTAGGTTGCGGCGATGGCATTGCTATGGGCGCCGCTGCGTGCATACGCGTCCATGGCGGCGGTGTCACGCCAGATGCTGAAAGTGCATTGCCGCAGCAGCGGGGCCTCACCCAAGCCCATAGCGACCAGACAACCCTCGGCTTGCGGTAACTGGGCTTGCGCGGCGGGCGCCATGCGCCAAAAAGCTGGTGCCTTGGTGGGCAGGATGCTGGCGCGGGTAATGGCTGCGACGAGACCGCCTCGAGACTGTTCACTTCCTGCGACGCCCGCTTGTGGAGTCCAACTCACGCCATCCCAAGCACCACGGCTGGACTGAATACCGAACAAGCCGAAACACAGCTCGCGCGCCCGGCTACGGTATTGCGCAAAAACGGCCCCATCGCAAAATGCCTGTGCAGCGGCCAAGGTGTCAAAGACACACACCAATCCCTGGTGGCTGGCGCTGGGGCGCAGACCGAAGCCACCCGCGTGACCGCTTCCCATGACTTTGGCAAAGCGCAAGCCTGGTACGTCACCTAGGCTGTAGGCACCCTGCGCGATGCGTAACCAGCCCCACAAGCGGTGTTCTTTGAGGAGGTCGACGAGCGCAACCAGAACGGTTGCGCCCTGCGGCATGAACGGGGACTCGGGAGCAGGCACTGGCTTACTCCGGGCTGAGCTATCTCAGCCTTTCTTCTTTTTGGCGCTGGGCTGGTCTTCGACGAGCTTGGCGGGTGCCGGTTCGGCGGGCTTGGCCAGCTCAGGGAAATCCTTGAGCATGGACTGTCCGTTAAGCGGCTTGTAAGCACCCTGGTGGCAAGTGGCGCAATTGACCTTGGCCACGTCACCTGTCGCACCCAGACGCTCGGCAGGGAAGGTTGCAGTCAAGGGCTCAAGATAGTCCAGGTTCAGATCACGTGCCATGCGGATGCCATACCAGGCAGTCGCGCGCTGGGGCGGGTTGTTGGTCCAGCTGGAGAACGACTGGGTGTTATGGCAGTAGGTGCAGTTCACGCCCAGGCTCTGTGACATGTGGGTCATCAGGCTGTAGGTCCACTCGGCTTGCTTGATGGAGTGGCGGTTGGTACCCGGGAGCGCTTTGGTACCGTTGACACGGATATCCAGACTGCCCAGCAGGTACGGGGTGAACGGATCGCTCGGTAGCGAGGCGGAGCCAACGCTGGCCGCTGCCAGGTTTTGGCCGGCGCGATCGCCCAGGAAGTCGGCGTGCAGGTCTTGCGGTTCCTCCTTGAACCAGATCTTCGCGGGTACCGGTTGCCCGCGGTGGCAGGTGTAGCAGGTGACACCGGTCTCGGCAACGTGGGGCTTCCAGTCGGCATTGACGTGTTGGGTCATCTGCACCATGCGCCGCGCCACGACTTTGGTGTACTTTTCATCGGCTGCAAAGTTGGCCGGGTTGTGGCAATAGGTGCAGCCTTGTTCCGGTGCGACCCAGCTGGTGATGGAGACCATCAGGCGGTTAAACTGGGCCACGCTGAGGTTACCCAGCACCTGCACATTCTGGTAGGTCTTGCCAGCGGTGGGCCCATCGGTAGACGCCGCGGGCAGCGACACCGGAATCTCATTGGCCATGGTGCGCGCATCCAGGATCCGGTCGTTGTACACCTGGACCATGCCGGTGCCACGGTAGCCGTGTTGCACGCTGGTGGGCGAGGGACGCTCGCATGCGGTCAAGACCACGGCTGCGCCAACGAGCGCGAGGCGA
>CAIOUR010000161.1 GCA_903861575.1 uncultured beta proteobacterium
AAGAACGTGCTGGCCAAGTGCTACGGCGGCGATATTTCACGCAAGCGCAAGCTCCTCGAGAAACAAAAAGCCGGTAAAAAACGCATGAAACAAATCGGCTCCGTGGAAGTCCCCCAAGAGGCATTCTTGGCTATTTTGCAAGTGGAAGATTGATGCAAGCATTGACATCTGTGGTGCTGGCCGCCTTTGTGGCGTTTGCCGGCGCCTGGTTTGCCGGAATGGTCGAAGCCAATTTCGCTTTGTTGTTGTTTTTGGCTTCGGCGGTCACTGGCGTCTATTGGCTAGGTGAGCAATTCATTTTCGCCCCGGCGCGCCAGCGGGCCGCCGGACAGCTTGAATCGGATGACGCGCAGCGCCGCAGCGCCCTGGCGCAACAGGGTATCAAGCAGGTGGATGGCGATGTGGCTGAGGCCAAAGCTGCACTTCTGGCTCAGCCCTGGTGGCTGGAATGGACCGCAGGTTTGTTCCCCGTCATCATCACCGTCTTTATTCTTCGTTCGTTTTTGTTCGAGCCTTTCAAAATTCCGTCCGGCTCCATGATTCCGACGTTGCTGGTGGGCGATTTGATTCTGGTGAACAAGTACCACTACGGCTTGCGTCTGCCGGTCATCAACACCAAGATCACCGAAGGCAACAAGCCGCAGCGTGGTGATGTGATGGTGTTCCGCTACCCGCCCCAACCCAGCTTGGACTACATCAAGCGCGTGGTGGGCGTGCCCGGCGATACCGTGGCCTATCTCAATAAGCGTCTGACGGTGAATGGCCAGGTGGTGGAGACGACTGCGCTTCCTGATTTTCTGGATGAAGACTCCATGCGCTACTTCAAACAGTTCGAAGAAAAACTCGGTGATAAACCGCACCGCTTGTTGAACGATGAGAACCGTCCCGCCTTCGTGCAGGTGCAGCCCAACTTTTTCGGTGCCGAGGGCTGCAACTACACGGTGGAAGGCGTGACCTGCAAGGTTCCTGAGGGTCACTATTTCATGATGGGCGATAACCGCGACAACTCTCTGGACTCGCGTTACTGGGGTTTTGTGCCGGATGCCAATATCGTGGGCAAAGCCTTTTTTGTCTGGATGAATTTCAGCAGCCTCAAGCGCATTGGCGGCTTCAACTGATGGCGGTACGCCAACGTCCGCAATGACCCAGGGGCTGGAGCAGCTGCAGCTGCGTTTGCAGTACCGATTTCAAAACCCTGACTTGCTGCGCCGCGCGCTGACGCACCGCAGCTTCTCTGCTGACCATTACGAGCGCCTGGAGTTTTTGGGCGACTCGGTATTGGGTTTGGCCGTCTCCGATATGTTGTACGCACGGCTTGGCAGTCTGGCCGAGGGCGACTTGTCGCGTGTCCGTGCCAACCTCGTGCGCCAAGAGACTTTGCACACGCTCGCCCTGGACTTGGGTTTGTCCGAGTTGCTGCGCCTGGGTGAGGGTGAAATGCGCTCGGGCGGCCCCAAGCGTCCGTCGATATTGGCGGATGCGCTGGAGTCGGTACTCGGCGCGGTGTACCTGGATGCGGGTTTTGCCGCCGCGCAGGCGGTCGTACAGCGCCTGTTTGCCCAGGTTGATATCCACCCGGCGATGCAAGCAGTAGGCAAAGACCCCAAGACCGAGTTGCAGGAGTGGCTGCAAGCCCGCAAGCGGCCATTGGCGGTGTACCGCGTGGTCACGATATTGGGCGCCGCGCACCAACAAAGTTTTGATGTGGAATGTGCCATCGAGCCCCTGGATTTGCGTGAGCGTGGTGTCGGCGCCTCACGTCGCGCGGGGGAGCAGGCCGCAGCGGCTGCCGTGTTGCAAACCATAAAAAAGAGGGCCATTCCATGAGCACCAAGAAAAACCCGCCGCCCGTCCCCGAAGCCGCGCCCCAGGACACGCAGGAGCTTGACGCCATGTTGCAAGGCCTGCTCAAAACCGGGTTGAAAGGCGCCAACCCCTCAGTGGCACAAGACGGTCAGCGCTGCGGCTTGGTGGCCATTGTGGGCAAACCCAATGTGGGTAAATCCACGCTCATGAATGCGCTGGTCGGGCAGAAGATCAGTATCACGTCCCGCAAAGCGCAGACCACCCGCCACCGCATCACCGGCATGCACACGCGCGGTGCGACGCAGTTTGTGTTTGTCGACACGCCCGGCTTTCAGACCCGCCACAACAACGCGCTAAACCGGTCTCTGAACAAAACCGTCGTCGGTGCGGTCGGTGATGTGGATCTCATTCTTTTTGTGGTCGAAGCCGGCATGTTCAACCAGGCTGACGCCAAAGTGCTGGCCCTGCTGAGCAAAGAGGTGCCGACGCTTCTGGTGGCCAACAAGCTCGACCAGGTTGAGCGCCGCTCGGATCTGGCGCCCTGGCTGCAAGAGATGCAGCAGCGCCATGCCTTCGCCGAGTTCGTCCCGATTTCGGCCAAAAACGCCAAAGACATCGCGCGCATGCTCGATATTTGCGAGAAGTTCTTGCCCGAGCAGCCGTGGTGGTACGCGCCGGATGAGCTGACCGATCGCAGTGAGAAGTTTCTCGCCTCGGAGACGGTGCGCGAAAAACTCTTCCGCCTCACCGGCGACGAGTTGCCCTACACGTCCACCGTGGTGATTGACCAGTTTTCGGAAGAGCCCGGCGTCGGTAAACAAAAGCGGCTGGTGCGCATTGCTGCCACCATCGTGGTCGAGCGTGACAGCCACAAAGCCATGGTGATCGGCGACAAGGGGGAGCGCATCAAGCGCATCGGGACGGAGACCCGCGTCGAGCTGGAGCGCTTGCTGGACGCCAAGGTGTTCATTGAGATGTGGGTCAAAGTGCGTTCCGGTTGGGCCGACGACGAGGCCCGCGTGCGCGCTTTCGGTTACGAATAAGCCGATCGGGCCACTATGGCAACGCGTCGCCCTGCGCAGCGCTTCAGCGATGAGCCGGCCTACGTGCTGCACCGTTATGACTGGAGCGAATCCAGCCTGATTCTCGAGGTCTTCACCCGCCACTACGGCCGTATTGCGCTGGTGGCCAAAGGG
The DNA here is from genome assembly GCA_903861575.1 of uncultured beta proteobacterium. Taxonomy (GTDB): domain Bacteria; phylum Pseudomonadota; class Gammaproteobacteria; order Burkholderiales; family Burkholderiaceae_C; genus Allorhodoferax. The sequence goes on from CAIOUR010000161.1 coordinate 3,003, forward strand.
GCTAAGCGGCCGAGCTCCAGCTTCCGGCCGATTTTGTTGCCCATGCAGCCCTTGCATATCGCGTTTGGCGGCGATGGCGAAATCCGCACCCTCAAAAGTGCCGAGTGGCAAGGTGGCTATGTGATGCCCAAGGGGGATGCGCTGTTGTCGGGTTACTACCTCAACGAGCTTTTGCTGGCGCTGCTGGCCCGCGACGACCCGCACCCGGGCTTGTTCGATGTGTATGCGCGGGTGGTGGAAGTGATTGCGAGCGGGCAGGACGCGCTATTGCAGGCAGCGCTGCGCACCTACGAAATCTTGCTCTTGCGCGAGGTCGGTTTGCTGCCCCAGCTCGACATGCAAACGCTGACCTTGGTGCCACTGCAAGCCGACGCGCAGTATGTGCTGGTGCCAGAGGGCGGTTTGCGAGCAGCCCATGCGGATGACCGCGCCAGCCTGAGCGGTGCGCAATGGACCGAAGTGCAGGCTGCCTTGCAGGACAGCGCGCCGTTTGCTGCCACCCTGCGCGCTTGCGCCGACCACATGGCGGGGCTCAAGCCGCAGCTGCGCCAGTTGCTGCACTACCATTGCGGCGTGAAGACACTGCGTACCCGCCAAATGATGTTCGATATCCAGGCGCTTTAGGCGCCTTATCCCCTCAAAGCCCTATGAGCTCCAACCGCATCGCCCTGTCCGTCAATCTCAACAAAGTCGCGCTCGTGCGCAACACCCGGCATCTGGGCATACCGAGTCTGACCCGCGCAGCGACTGTGTGCCTGGAGGCTGGCGCTGCGGGCATCACGGTGCATCCGCGTCCGGACGAGCGCCATATCCGCGCCCAAGACGTCGTGGACTTGGCCACGCTCATGCTTCAATGGCCGGACCGTGAGTTCAACATCGAAGGCAACCCACTGCACAACCTGCTGGAATGCGCCCGCGCCATCCGCGAACGCGGCCTGCCGGTGCACCAGCTGACCTTTGTGCCCGATGGCGAGGGGCAGTTCACCAGTGACCACGGCTGGAGTTTCCCGGCCGACGACGTGACCTTGCGGCCTTTGATTGCGCAAGCGCAGGCCTTGGGCGCGCGTGTCAGCCTCTTCATGGATGCGGATGCATCCGCGATGGCTGCGGCCAAAGCGGTCGGCGCGGACCGGGTGGAGTTGTACACCGAGCCCTATGCCGCCGCCTGGGGCACTGCCGATCAGGAAAACCAATTGCAGCGCTTCGCCGCAGCGGCCCAAGCGGCCTTGGATGCAGGCCTTGGCGTGAACGCCGGCCATGACTTGAACCGGGACAACCTGGCCGCTTTCGCGCAGCGTGTGCCCGGGCTGCGCGAGGTGTCGATTGGCCATGCGCTGATCGCCGATGCGCTGGAAATCGGCTACGCCGATACGGTGCGCGCCTACCGAGCGTGCCTGGCTTGAGGGCAGCATGATTTTCGGTGTCGGTACCGATATCTGCGATGTGCGCCGCATTGCGGCGGCGCAGTTGCGACACGGTGACCGCTTTGCCCAGCGCGTGCTCGGACCCGCCGAACTGCATGTCTGGCGCGCTCGTGGCCAGCGTTGGCCGGACCGGGCCAACCGCTATTTGGCGACGCGCTTCAGCGCCAAAGAGGCCTTTAGCAAGGCGATTGGTTTGGGCATGCGCATGCCCATGACGTGGCGACAGTGTGAAATCCTGAATCTGCCCAGCGGTGCGCCGTATGTGCAGCTCCACGGCGACTTGCGCGCATGGTGCGCTGGGCATCAACTGCACTTCCATGTGACCGTGAGCGACGAGAGTGATTACGCCACCAGCTTTTGCGTGGCCGAAGTCCATCCGCTGGCTGCGCCCCCTGTTTTGTAGGAGACTGATGTGCACGCGCCCTTGATCATTGACATTGCCGGTACCGCGCTGAGTAAGCTGGACCGTCAACGGCTGCGCAACCCTTTGGTGGGCGGATTGATTTTGTTCTCGCGCAATTGGGAAAGCCGCGCGCAGCTCACGGCGCTGTGCAAAAGCATCAAGGCCCTGCGCGCCGATTTGCTGATTGCCGTTGACCACGAAGGCGGTCGGGTGCAGCGTTTCAAGACGGATGGTTTTACCCACCTGCCGCCCATGCGGGCACTCGGCGAGATGTGGCTGCAAAAACCGACACACGCTGCCAAAAGCGGCTCTCACAAGCGTTGCGGCCCGCTGGATGCCGCTAACGCCGCCAGCGCCTGCGGTTATGTATTGGGCAGTGAATTGCGTGCCTGCGGCGTGGACCTGAGCTTCGCGCCGGTCCTCGACCTCGACCACGGTCGCAGCGGCGTGATCGGAGATCGCTCCTTTGGACGGGACCCGGGCGTTGTGGCACTGTTGGCCAAAAGCGTGATGCACGGCATGTTGCAAAGTGGCATGTCGCACTGTGGCAAGCATTTCCCAGGGCATGGCTTTGCAACGGCGGACTCGCATGTTGCAGCGGCTGTAGACCGGCGCAGTTTGGCCGCCATCCTCGCGGACGATGCGGCACCGTATCGGTGGTTGAGCAACAGTTTGTCGGCCGTCATGCCCGCGCATGTGATTTATCCGAAGGTCGACCACCGGCCAGCTGGTTTCTCGCCGGTATGGTTACAAAATGTCTTACGCGAGCGTCTGGGTTTTACCGGTGCAATTTTCAGTGACGATTTGTCCATGGCTGCAGCGCGGCGCGTAGATGGGGTCGAGTTAAGTGATGTGGACGCGACGTTGGCTGCCTTGCGCGCAGGCTGTGACATGACTTTGCTGTGCAACCAGTCGGTTGTAGGCGAGGGTGCGGCGATTGACAGACTGCTGGAGCGACTCACCGAAGCTCTCTTAAAAGGAGACTGGCAAGCCAGCGAACGTGCTGAGGCGCGGCGACGCGCTTTGATTCCGGCATCTGCGCCACTGCCGTGGGACGATTTGATGACCCAGCCGGCTTACATGCACGCTTTAGACAGCCTGCTTTAGCAGCCCCAACTGATATTGCTTTACCTACCCCGTGCTAGGATTCCCGCGGACTATTTTTTGCCACCTAGAGGATTTGTATGAAACTGTATTCAATCGTGATCGGTACTGTGATTTCGGCATTTGCGTTGATGGCGCACGCCCAGTCGGATTCCCAAGGCGCGGAGCCGGCGCGTACTGCCACGGTCGTCAAAAAATCGCACGGAAAAGCCCACATGAAGCACCTGCACAAGGTAGTGGCCAAAAAACACCACAAAGCGAAGCACAAAGCTAAAAAATCCGCCAGCATGTAAGCGGCGATGTGCTCCCGCGCCCTGCTCAGGGTGCGCGGTGCAGACGCGGGGAGGAGAGCAAGGCAAGATGGTCATCTAGTGCCAAGGCCAAAGCTGGGTATCGAGACAATAGGCCCGATTGCCGGAGCAAGATCCTCAGGCGCTTTAAGTCTTGAGGGTCCGGTGCAACCCGCATTTGCGCGATCGCTGCCTCTGTGTTGCCACTTTGAACCAAGGCACACACTTTGTCGGCCCAAAAACTTTTTTTTGCCATCGAGTCTTGAAGGGTAAAAGAAGTGACTATTGTGCGCCCATGCCTCGTCTGATATCTTGCCTACTTTTATATGTGCCGGTAGCGCTCCTAGTCGCTTGCGCAGCGGCGGGGCCTCAGGTGCCTGTGCGCCCGGTGGACGTGGTTGCCGTGCCCACCTTCGCGCCCGTAACACCACCAATAAGCCCAGAGCCTCCGAAAGCTGTTGCAGTTGAAGCGCCCCCTGTAGTTCGGGTACCCCCTAAGTTGGGGCTCGCTCTCGGCGGAGGTGCGGCTCGGGGCTTTGCCCACATAGGAGTGATCCAGATTTTGGAGGAGGCTGGGTTGCGTCCGGATTTTGTCGCGGGTACCTCGGCGGGTAGCGTCGTCGCTGCGTTGTACGCCAGCGGAAAGACAGGCGCGCAACTGCAGCAGATTGGCGAGTCTATGGAGGAGGCGGCCATAACCGACTGGACTCTGCCGGTATTTAACTCGGGCATTCTGCGCGGCGATGCACTGGCCAAATATGTGAACCAGCAGGTCGGCGGGCGGTTGATTGAGAACATGGCAGTTCCGCTGGGCATTGTTGCGACCGACCTGTATTCCGGAGAGATGATGCTGTTTCAGCGGGGCGATACAGGCATTGCCGTGCGCGCCTCCAGCGCCGTTCCGGCGCTTTTTCAGCCCGTCAAAATCGCTGGGCGTTCTTATGTGGATGGCGGGCTGGTGTCGCCTGTGCCGGTGCGTGCTGCTCGGCGCATGGGGGCACAGGTTGTTTTGGCTATTGATATCTCTAGCCCGCCCGACTCAAGCGGTAAAGACGGGACGGTTGCGGTTTTGCTGCAGACCGCGAGCATCATGGGCAAAAGTATCAATGTTTTCGAACTCAAAGAAGCCGATGTGGTGGTTCGGCCCGACTTACGCGAAGTGTCCAGCGCCGATTTCTCATCCCGCAAGAAGGCGATCGAGGCGGGGCGACGGGCTATGTTGGAGCTATTGCCCCAGTTGCGCGCTGCGATGCTAGCCAAGGTGCATTGACTGCACAAAAAAAGGCCCCGTTTTGCAACGGGGCCTTAAGGGATTCCTGAACCCTGTGGTTACGAAAGAATCCGAGGAGACAACTAAATGGGTGAGCCCTGGCGATAATTATGTCAGGGTTTTCCCGTAGGTCGACGATTAACGCTTTTTGCCGGCGGTGCTGGCTTGCTTGGTCGCGCTAGCAGCAGTAGCGGAAACAGCGTGGAAGTTCGCTTCGGCCATTTCGGTGGCTTGTTTCACGGCCTTTTGCACGCTTTCCAACGCACTGTTGGCGGCAGTTACAGCGCCCTTCATGATCGAAACCACCGAGTCTGAACCGGCAGGAGCGTTCTTGGAAACGCTGTCTACCAGAGCGCTCACAGAAGCTTGGGCTTCGGCAGCTTTGGCTTCGGCAACTTTGGTGAACTCGCCGCCGGTGCTGGTTGCGATGTCGTACAGGTGGCGGCTGTAAGCAGCTGCTTTTTCAGCAACGGGTTGGAGCATGCCAGCCTGCAGAGCCATCAGTTCTTGCGCGTCTTTGACAGTCAGCAGGGCGTGTGTGTTGGCGGAAGCGTCAGCCAGAACTGCTTTGGAAGCGGCCAGGTTCAGCTCAATGATTTTTTCCACGCCTTCAAACGCCTTGCCGGTCAGACCGAACAGGGTTTCCAGGTTGGCTTTGTGGGATGCGGTGATTTGTTCAGCAGTCAACATAAAAATTCTCCAAAAAGTAAAGTTACAGGGATAAGTGCCGCTCTGAACTGTCTTACTGGCTCATGTTGCAGTGCAGCATGAACCGAATTATAGGGATAAAAGTGGCGCGATCACGCTTTTTTGTTGCGGTGCAGCAAAAAACCAACAATCGTGGGAGTTTGCGCTGAGGGCTGCGCCCGCCTCACCGGGTACGGCGTGGCGGCCCAAGTGGCACAATCTCTTTTCCCGTTCGGCTTCGCCGCTGATGTTCAGGCGATCGACCGGTGCCAATCCGCCCGCAAGATCGCGCTTGGCGTGCAGGGAGCATCTACCGGAGAACTTGTTGTGAGCCTTTCCCCCCGCAGCCCTGTGGATGAAGCGATTGATTCGCGGATGTCCGTACGGGCCTTTACCCAGCAGCCGGTCGAACGCGCCGATCTGCAGGCGATTTTGCAGCTAGCCAGTCGCGCACCCTCTGGTACCAACACGCAACCCTGGCGGGTTTACGTCTTGCAGGGCCAAAGCCGCCAGTCTTTGGTGGATAAAGTCTGCGCAGCCCACGATGCGGTGCGTGAAGACCCATCTCTCGCAAGTCAGTACGTCGAGGCATACGACTATTACCCGACCGAGTGGGTTAGCCCCTATATCGACCGGCGCCGAGAAAACGGTTGGGGTTTGTATGGCCTGCTGGGCATCACGCGCGGCGATAAGGACCGCATGCACGCCCAACACCAGCGCAACTTCCGCTTTTTTGATGCGCCCGTGGGGCTGATATTTACCCTGGACCGGGTCATGGGTCGGGGCTCTTTGCTGGATTACGGCGCTTTTTTGCAAAACATCATGGTTGCCGCACGCGGGCGCGGATTGCATACCTGCCCGCAAGCCGCCTGGAACGGTTTTGCCAAAATCATCCTCCCGCATATCGGTGCGGCGGAGACTGAAATGCTGGTCTGCGGGATGGCCTTGGGCTATGCGGACGAAGGCGACATCGTCAACACTTTTCGCACTCCGCGTGTCCCCGCCGCCGAATTCACCCACTGGTTGGAGTAATCCATGAGTACCAAGCCCGCAATCCTCGTTGCCCGCGCCGTTTTCCCTGAGGTATTGCAGCGCCTATTGCAGCACTTTGACGTGGAGTCAAATCAGGACGATATTCTGTTCACGGCGGAGGAGTTGGCGCGGCGTTTACAAGGCAAGGTAGGCGTGTTCACCACCGGCAGCGAGCGCATCAGCGCGGCGCTTGTGGCTCAATGTCCGGAGTTGCGTATTTGCGCCAACATGGCCGTGGGTTACAACAACTTCGATTTGCCGGCCATGACTGCGGCGGGCATTGTGGCCACGAATACGCCCGACGTACTCACCGAGACCACGGCCGATTTCGGTTTTGCGCTCCTCATGGCCACGGCCAGGCGCATGGCTGAGAGCGAGCATTTTCTGCGCGCTGGCTTGTGGACTCGCTGGAGCTATGACATGTTCGCCGGCGCCGAAGTGCACGGAAGCACCTTGGGCATCATCGGCATGGGTCGCATCGGCCAAGGCATAGCCCGCCGGGGCGCTTTGGGCTTTGGCATGAAAGTCATCTACTCCAACCGCAAACCGCTGGATGCCGCTACCGAAGCAGCGTGCCAGGCCCGCTATGTCAGCAAAACCGAGCTTCTCCAAACGGCTGACCACGTCATGCTGGTTTTGCCCTACAGCGCCGAAGCCCACCACACCATTGGTCCGGCTGAACTCAAGCTGATGAAGCCGACCGCGACACTGGTCAACATTGCTCGTGGTGGCATCGTCGACGATGCTGCGCTGGCCGCAGCGCTGCGTGATCGCACGATTGCTGCAGCGGGAATCGATGTGTTTGAGGGCGAGCCCTCGGTGCATCCCGATTTGCTGACGGTGCCAAATGTGGTGCTGACGCCGCACATAGCCAGTGCCACCATTCCAACCCGTCTGGCGATGGCCAACCTGGCAGCGGACAACCTGGTCGGTTATCTGGTTCATGGCAAGGCCATCACGCCCTTGAACGCACCGGCGCGCTAGGCCATGGCCTGGAACGACGCTGCGTTGCCGGCCCTGCTCATTTGCGGGGCGTTCCAACTGCTGATCTTGGTGCTTCTGTGGCGCAAGCCGGATGTCTCTGCAGCCTCTGCGGACAAGGTGTTGCAGGCGCTGGACACGAACCGACAAGACATCGGCCGGGAGCTGCGGCAAGAGGTGCAGGAGGCGGCGCGTGCTGCGCGCCAGGAAGCGTCTGCCAACATGGCGACCTTCCAGCAAACGCTGGTGCAGCACGGCGCCGAAGCCACCCGCACGCAGAATGCGCGCCTTGATGCGTTTGGTTCGCAGCTTGCGGCCATGCAAAAAGGCCTGGCCGATACCTTGAGTTCGCAACTGGGTTCGCTCAGCGAGGCCAATGCCCGCCGTTTAGCCGAACTCAACGAGACTAGCGCGGCCCGCTTGCGCGAAATGCGCAGCACCTTGGAGACGCAGCTGGCCCAGCTGCAGAGCAGCAACACCAGCAAGCTCGAAGAGATGCGTATCACGGTGGACGAGAAGTTGCAGTCCACCCTGCAAGCGCGCCTGGGCGAAAGCTTCAAACAAGTGGCTGACCGGCTGGAGCAAGTCCACAAAGGCCTTGGCGAAATGCAAACCCTGGCGCAGGGCGTGGGCGACTTGAAGCATCTGCTGACGAACGTGAAGACGCGGGGTATTTTTGGCGAGGCGCAGCTTGCCGCTTTACTGGAGCAGGTATTCGTGCCCGACCAGTACGCCGCGCAGGTGGCGACCCGCCCGGGCAGTAAAAACCTGGTCGACTTCGCCATCAAACTGCCGGGAAAGGCAGCCGACGGTGCGCCGTTGTGGTTGCCGATCGACGCCAAATTTCCGAATGAAGATTACGCCCGCTTGCTCGACGCTCAGGGCCGCGCCGACCCGGTTGATGCCGACGCCGCGGCAAAAGCCCTGGAGCAGCGCATACGGCTGGAGGCCAAATCCATTACTGAAAAGTATGTGGAGCCCCCGCACACCACCGACTTTGCGATTTTGTTTTTGCCCACCGAAGGTTTGTACGCCGAGGTCTTGCGTCGCCCCGGCTTGATGGAGGCTTTGCAACGCGATTACCGCGTCACGCTGGCGGGGCCGACGACGTTGCTGGCGATGCTCAGCTCTTTGCAAATGGGTTTCCGTACGCTGGCTCTGGAAAAGCGGTCCAGCGAGGTATGGCAGGTGCTGGGTGCGGTCAAGACCGAGTTCGGCAAGTTCGGTGATGTGCTGGCCAAAGTCAAAGCCCAGACCCAGACCGTCCTCAACACCTTGGACAGCGCCGACACCCGCAGCCGTGCGATGCAGCGGGCCCTGAAAACGGTCCAAGCTTTGCCGGACGAGACGTCCCAGGTTCTTTTGGCCATTCATTCCGAAAGCGAGTCCGAAGCCGCTTCCGCTTTGGCGGATGACACGGCGCGTGGGTGATCTGAGCGCTGAAGCACACCCCGCGCCCGGGGGGGCTCAAGGCTTTGCGCGGTTGGTAGTCGGGCATACGCTGGTGCACGCCAGCATGTCAGGAATGCGATTGGCGGCACCCTTGTTGGCCCTGCATCTGGGCCTGGGTACTGTGTACGTCGGCGTGTTGCTGTCGCTCTATTCCCTGACGCAGGTTTTTATCGCTTTGCCCGTCGGGCGTTTAGTTGAACGACACGGTCTGCGCCGACCCTTGGGCCTGGGGGCATTGGCGGCTGGTTCAGGCGCATCGCTCTGCGTTGTTTTTCCGCGCTTTGAGGTGCTGTGTCTAGCAGCCTTGTTGATGGGGGGTGCCACTGGTTTATGCATGATCGCCTTGCAGCGCTATGTGGGCCGTGCCGCCCGTGACGGCACCGAACTCAAACGCATGTTCAGTTGGCTCTCACTGGGACCCGCGGCATCCAACTTTGTGGGGCCGGTACTGGCGGGCTTGTGCATTGACCATTTCGCCCAAGCCCTTCCAGCCAGCGACCACCTCTCGGGCTTCAGGGCCGCTTTCGGCTGCCTCGCGCTGTTGCCGCTGATCAGTTGGCTGCTCGTGCGGTCTGCAGCCAGTGCACAAACGCTGCACCTGCCCGTGCACCGCGACAGCACGCAGCCCCTAGCCTCCGTCTGGGATTTGCTGCGCGCTCCGCGTATGCGGGCCTTGCTCTTCGTGAACTGGCTGCTCTCGTCTTGCTGGGATGTGCACACGTTCGCTGTGCCGGTGCTTGGCCACGGGCGCCAGCTCAGCGCCTCGGTGATCGGAGGCATTTTGGGCGGCTTTGCGGTGGCGGCGGCACTGGTGCGGCTTTTGATTCCCCTGATGGCCGCGCAGGCCCGCGAGTGGCATGTGACCACCGCAGCCATGCTAGGTACCGCGCTGCTTTTTGCCATCTACCCGCTGATGCACAGCGCCTGGGCCATGGCCATTTGTTCGGTTTTCTTGGGCTTCGCACTGGGATCGGTTCAGCCCATGATCATGAGCACCTTGCACCACATCACGCCCGAGCCACAGCGCAGCCAAGCGCTGGCGCTGCGACTGATGGCGATCAACTCTTCCAGTGTTGTGATGCCCCTGCTGTTTGGAAGCGTGGGTGCGGTAATGGGCGTCTCGGTCCTGTTTTGGTCCGTCGGCAGCGCCGTAGGGATGGGTTCACG
>CAIOUR010000162.1 GCA_903861575.1 uncultured beta proteobacterium
AAGCACTTTCTTGGTTCGTTGGACGCCGCGGGCCGACGGCAGCTGGTGGTGAGGCGCCCCGGTGTACGGCCAAGAAGTCGGGTAAGTCGATTACGCCGTGCAATTGGCCGCGTACATTAATGAGGCCGCGAAACCAAGCGTGGGTATAAGGTACTTTGGTCACCGTGGCCCCTCGAATTATTTCTCCGGTGTGCTTCAAGGCGAACAGGTAGCGTTGTGATGGGGACATGCATGCCAACCACGTAGCGGTCTGTGGCATTCGCTGCATGATTTTTTCGGGCTGGGCACCGCCTAGTGGCACCGTATCGATGTTTGCCGGGTGAGCCATCTGGGGTCGCTATTCGATTGCTTGAATTTTGGACAGCAGATCGGTTGCGTTGACCGGCTTGGTGAAGTAGCCCTTCGCTCCTTGGAGCAGACCCCACAGCCTATCGCTCGTCAGGTTTTTGCTGGAGCATAAGAAGATGGGTAAATCCGCGTACTTCGGCGTTCGCCGCAGGCGACGGGTAAATTCAAAACCGTTAACGCCCGGCATGACCACGTCCAGAAGCATCAAGTCGGGAAGATCGGTTTGGAGATGATTCCAAGCTTCGTCGGCAGTGGAGACGCTGGAGACGACATATCCGGCTGCCGTCAGTAGCTCCAACAGGACCACTTTTTCGGTGTTGGAGTCGTCGACGACCAGAATTTTCTGAACGGCCATGCTATTGCGCCGACGACGGCTTGGTCCACGTCGCTGCGGCGTCCAAAATGTCGCTTTTGTCGAACGGCTTTGTCAGGTAGCTTGATGCGCCGGCGATTTTTCCGCGTGCTTTATCGAAAACGCCATCTTTTGAAGAGAGCATGACAACCGGTATATTGGAGTACTCAGCACTTTGTTTGATGATGGTGCAGGTTTGGTAACCATCCAGCCGGGGCATTAACACGTCGCAGAAAACAAGGTCGGGCCGCTGAATGCCGATCTTTGATAGCGCAGCGAAGCCGTCTTCGGCGAGCATGACGTCATACCCACCTTGGCGTAAAAAGACCTCTGCGCTTCGCCGGATGGTTGCGCTGTCGTCGATTACAAGCACCCGACTGGCTCCAGTCTGGGTTTTCATGGCCATCTCCCTCTGCAAAAATGCAAATTTTGTTTGCAATAACTATACCATTTGACTGATCAGCCCCACCGAGTCGGAAACGTTTATTGCTTCTGAGGTCAAATAATTGGCTTTCGGCGCCTGCTGTATTTGACGCCGCTTCGCTGATGCGTGCTTGCGCAGATGCACGCATATTTGGCATTCATAGTTGTTTTGGCGTGGTGGGCCAATTGGGGTTCACCTTTAAGTTCCCCTGATGCGCACGCGGCTGAGTAGCGCTAAGTCCTTGATTTACCTTGGTACGGCTTTTTGCCAGCATTTATTGCTGGGAATTGCTTACTTATGCACAAATTTAGTGTAGGGACCTAGCCATCATGCGGGGCTGCATGAAGACTTCGAAGGGCGGTGATAAGTGCGCTAAGTCATTGAAAAATATAGATTTAATTATTTGTCTAATTTTTCATCAACCTAATGATCCGCTTGATCCGCCTAGGGCGCGTCACGCCTGGGTAGGGCTATCAACAAAGTTATCCACAGAATCTGTGGGCAATAGTGAGGTCCTTATGAATCAACGGTTTAGCGCTCCTTTCGCAGATTCACATACATAGACCGCACTAACTCGGATTTCAGAACTGGCTAACAATCAGCGCCATGGTTCACCTTATTCCAGTCCTGGTTCACACACCCGCGCACGCCGGAATCGGGCCGCTCTTGACTTATACGGCTGAAGGGCTCTTGCCGGCGGGTACGCTCGTGCGTGTTCCATTGGGAAGCCGCGAGACCCTGGGTGTGGTGTGGGCTGCACAGCCTGAGACTGGCGTGGCGAACGCCGATCCGCAGAAGCCGGCTACCCCATCACTGCGACCTATTGCGGGCGTCATGGAAGGCGTGGCAGCCTTGTCCCCCGGGTGGTGCCAGCTGGTGGCCTTCGCCTCGCAGTACTACCAGCGATCCCTGGGAGAGGTGGCAGTCGCTGCGTTGCCCCTGCAATTGCGGGATCTGACCGCGCAACAACTGGCTCGTCGCCTCGTTGCAACTGGCAAACTCAAGGGGCAAGGACCTGTGCAGCGAGCACCTGAGCAGACCACGCCGCCCTTGACGCTGGAGCAGCGTGAAGCGCTCATGCGCATCCAAGCCGGCAACGGTCCGTTTTTACTTTTTGGTGCGACTGGCAGTGGCAAAACCGAAGTTTATTTGCAGGCGGCGATGCAGGTGCTGGCCGAGCACGTGGACGCGCAGGTGTTGGTCATGGTGCCGGAGATCAACCTGACCCCGCAACTAGAGGCACGTTTTCGGGCGCGCTTTGAACCGCAGTACGGCCCCTCCAGCGTGGTCAGCATGCACAGCGGCATGAGTAATCCACAGCGCCTGCGCAGCTGGTTGGCCGCGCACCAGGGGCCGGCGCGCATTGTTTTGGGAACGCGGATGGCGGTGTTCGCCTCCATGCCGCGCTTACGCTTAATTGTGGTGGACGAAGAGCACGACCCTAGCTACAAAAGCAGCGAAGGTGCCCGCTACTCCGCCCGCGATTTGGCGCTTTATCGTGGGCGCTTGGAAGGTGCCAAGGTGATACTGGGATCTGCCACTCCCTCATTGGAGAGTTGGCACCATAGCCGCGAAGCCGCGCAGGGCGGGCGCTACGAGCGGCTGCTCATGCCCAGCCGCGTCGGGCAGGGCGCGATGGCCTTGCCGCTGCTGCGCCGGGTCGATATGACGCACCAGCCCAAAGGCGCGGTCTTCTCGCCGCCCCTGCTGGATGCGATGCGCCAAACGATAGCGCGCGGTGAGCAGTGCCTGGTGTTTATCAACCGGCGCGGCTACGCGCCGGTGTTGCGCTGTGATTCATGCGGCTGGAAAAGCGCCTGCAGCCATTGCAGTGCCTTTCGCGTGTTCCACAAAATCGACCGTACTTTGCGTTGCCACCATTGCGGCTTTACCGACAAGGTGCCCAAAGCCTGTCCAGAGTGCGGCAACCTCGACATTGGTACCCAGGGCCGTGGCACGGAGCAGGTGGAAGAACATATTGCAGAGCTGCTTGCCGACATACGCCGACCGGGTTCCCGGAGTGCGCAGTTCCCTGAAGGCGAGCCGGTGCGCGTGGCGCGGATTGATGCCGATAGCACCCGTTTGAAGGGAGCGCTGCAGGCCCAAATGGCCGCCGTGCACGGGGGGGAGGTTGACGTTTTGGTGGGCACCCAGATGATTGCCAAAGGCCACGACTTTCGCCGCGTCACGCTGGTGGCCGCCATCAACCCGGACGGCGCTTTGTATTCGGTGGATTACCGCGCGCCGGAGCGACTATTCAGCCTTTTGATGCAAGCCGCCGGGCGCGCCGGGCGCGACGCCAGCCTGGGTGCGCAAAGCGAAGTGTGGATTCAGACCCACCAGCCCGCGCACCCGCTGTATGCGGCATTGAAACAGTACGACTACCCCGCCTTCGCGGAAAGCCAGCTGCGTGAGCGTGAGCAGGCGGGTATGCCTCCCTTTAGTTTTCAGGCGCTGGTACGCGCCGAGGCGCGCACGCAAGAGGCGGCGCAGGCATTTTTGGTCGCCGCCGGCGCGGCTGCGCGCAGCGAGATGGCGGCCTGGGACGGCTGGGGCGAGATCCTGCAAGCGGTCTTTCTGTATTCCGCCGTCCCGATGGGAATGCAGCGCGTGGCCAATGTGGAGCGTGCGCAAATGCTGGTGGAAAGTACCAACCGTGGGGCGCTGCAAAAATTCCTCGCCGCCTGGCAACCCATTTTGCACAGCAGCCGCAAGTTGCCCGCCTGCAAGGGCCTGATACGCTGGGCGATTGACGTCGACCCGGTGCTGGTCTGAAAAGCCCGGTGCGGCGCGCGTCAGCGGCCCACTAGGAGCGCGACCGCCGCGCTGAATGTGAAAAAAGCGCCCACTGTGGATACCAGAATGATGCGCGCGATGCGGCCGTTGTTGGCACCCAGGCGCTCGGCCAGCAGCGTCACATTGCCTGCGCTGGGAAGTGCAGCCACCAGCACCACCACGGTGATGGCAGCCGGTTCAAGCGGCAGGCCCAGCGCCCGCCCGCCATACGCCAGGCCTAGCAACAGCGCGGGGTGCACCAGCAACTTGGCCAGCGCGATGGGGACAAAGTCCTGCCAGGGCACGGCGTGCGCCGCGTCCTGCGAGGCCAGCAGATGCGAGCGCGCCAGCACCGCCCCGAGGGTGAACAAGGCCACCGGCGAGGCGCTGTCGGCCAGCAGCCCCACGGTGGAGGCCAGCGGTGCGGGCAGGACCAGTCCGTTCGCCGAGGCCACCGCGCCCAGCAATATGGACCAGGGCATGGGGTTGGACGCCACACCGGTGAGCGCACTTTTGGCAGCCCCCACAGCATCACCGCCCCCACGGTCCAGGCGCGAGAGGGCGATGCACAGCGACGAGGTCAGCACGATGTCGACCACGATGCTCAAAATGGCCGGCCCGACAGATGCCGCCCCTAAAAATGCCACCAGCAAAGGCACGCCCATGAAGCCGGTGTTGGGGAAGGCTCCCACCAGCGCGCCCATGGCGGCATCGTTCCAGCCGATATGCCCGCCGCGCTGCGCGTTGCGTGTGAGCAGCACCAGGAGTGCCACCATCATCAGCGCGCATGTGAGGTACACGATCGCCAGCGCGGGGTCCAGCAACGCCGCAATCGGCGTGCTGGAGCCGAAACGGAACAGCATGCAGGGCAGGGCGAAAAACAGCACAAAGGTGTTCAGGCCCGGTATGGCCTCCAGCGGCAGCAGGCCTTTGCGGGTCGCAAAAAATCCGCATAAAACCAGGGCAAAAAACGGGAACGTGACGCTGAGAATGGCAACCATCGCCCGATTGTGATGCCTGCACCACCTGCGCTGGCCAGGCGGGTGGCCGCTGTAGCGGCAGGCGATAAGATGCGCAACGTCTTCCCGCCGTTTTGCGGCGCGGCCCGTCCGTACACTCCCTTTGCTTTCCGTCTTCGCATGTCCACCGCGCCCGCTATGAACACCGCCCAACAAGAGGCGGTCAATTACATGCACGGGCCGCTGCTCGTGCTGGCCGGTGCCGGTTCGGGCAAGACCCGTGTCATCACCCACAAGGTGGCACGGCTGATTCAGGCCGGCATGCCTGCCAACCGGGTGGCAGCCATCACCTTCACCAACAAGGCCGCCGCCGAAATGAGCGAGCGCGCCAAGGCTTTGATTGGACGCGCCGCTTCTGAGGTGCTCATTTGTACCTTTCACGCATTGGGCGTGCGCATGCTGCGCGCCAATGGCGCGGTGTTGGGGCTCAAGCCGCAGTTCAGCATCCTGGATACCGACGACGTCACCAGCATCTTGAAAGACGCCGGCGGCAGCACCGACGCTGCCACGGCGCGCGCCTGGCAGTGGACCATCAGCGCCTGGAAAAGCGCGGGGCTCAATGCTGAGCAGGCGCTGGCGCAGGCGGCTGACGATAGCCAACGTATCGCTGCGGTTGTGATGGGCCGCTACGAGGAGCGCCTGAGCGCGTACCAGAGTGTGGACTTTGACGATCTGATCAGCCTGCCGCTGAAATTGCTGCGCGACCACCCGGAGGTGCGCGCCCAATGGCAGGCGCAGATGGGCCATGTGCTGGTGGATGAATACCAAGATACGAACGCCACCCAGTACGCCATGCTCAAGCTGCTGGTGGGCTGCGAGCCCGACGGCAGCCTGTCGCCAGGTAAGGACGCTGCGCGCTTCACGGCGGTCGGTGACGACGACCAAAGTATTTACGGCTGGCGTGGCGCGACCTTGGACAATCTGCGCCTCCTGCCCCAGGACTTTCCGCAGCTCAAAGTCATCAAGCTGGAGCAAAACTACCGCAGCACCTCGGCCATCCTGCGTGCAGCGAACAATGTGATCGGCCCCAACCCCAAGCTGTATCCCAAAAATTTGTGGAGCGACTTGGGTGAGGGCGAGCCGGTGCGGGTGGTGGACGCCGACACCGAGGACCACGAGGCCGAGCGCGTGGTGGCGCGCATCCAAAGCCTGCGCGCCGATGGTGTGGCGCAGCCGGGTCCGCAGTTCAAAGAGTTGCGCGACTTCGCGGTGTTGTACCGGGCCAACCACCTCTCCAAGCCCTTGGAAAAGGCCTTGCGCAAAGCCGCCATTCCCTACAAGGTATCCGGCGGCCAGAGCTTTTTTGACCGGGCCGAAATCCGCGACTTGTGCGCCTGGTTCCGCTTGTGGGCCAACAACGACGATGACCCCGCGTTTCTGCGCGCCATCACCAGCCCTAAGCGCGGCATCGGCCACCAGACGCTGGGCAGCCTGGGCAGCTTTGCCACGCGCTACAAGGTCAGCCTGTTCGAGGCCTTGTTCGCGTCTTCGCTGGGCGCTGCGTTACCTGCGCGCGCGGTGGGCAGCTTGCACGAATTCGGGCGCTTCGTGAACGACCTGCAATTCCGTGCAAGGCATACAGAAGGCGCTGAATCGGCCTTACGTTTTTTACATGAATGGCTGGGCGATATTGCCTACGAAAAGCATTTGTATGACGGCGAAGAGAGCCCGCAGATCGCAGCGGCCAAGTGGGCCAACGTGATGGAGTTTTGCGATTGGATGGCGCAGCGCTGTGGCGGCCAAGTGGATGAGGACGTCATGGTGATCCAGACGCCCACTAAAAATCTTTTGGAAGTGGCGCAGACCATCGCGCTCCTGTCCACCCTGAGCGAGCGGGAAAATGACCAGAACGTGGTGACCTTGTCAACGCTGCACGCCGCCAAAGGCTTGGAGTGGCCGCATGTGATGCTGGTCGGAGTCACCGAAGGCATGCTGCCATTCAAAATGGACGATGGTGCCGATAAGCCCGGCGGCAGCACCCGGGCCGATGAGCTGGCCAATCTGGCAACTGCCGAGCGCCTGCAAGAGGAGCGCCGCTTGATGTACGTGGGCATCACCCGCGCCCAACGCACGCTGTCAGTCAGTTGGACCAAGCGCCGTAAAAAGGGTCGCGATCTGATTGCTGCCCAGCCCAGCCGATTTATTGCAGAAATGGCGCTGGACCAGAGCACCGTCAAGGAGGACCCACGCGAAAAGTTGCGTGCTCTGCGTGCCGAGTTCGCAGCGAGAGCGGCGCAGAAGGCAACTTAGCTTTAAGCCATTGCGCCTTACCAGCAGTCAGTTCTGTCCCTGCGTGAGCGTGTCCAGTTGGAAGCGTCCGCTCTTATCCCACAGCCAGGTTTCGGTGTACGTCACGCCCTCCATGTGCTGAGGGGCAGGGTAGGGTGCCGCAGCCCGCACCAATTGCTCAATTTCCTGGGCCACGCGCGGTGAGTTTCGCGGTGTCCGGGCCCATCGGATGGCGGTAACCTCGCCACGGGCGTCAATGTCAATATGCACGACGCCCACCGCCAATATCAGGCGGGGTAGTTTTCCAACAAACAGGCGATCAGGAAATTTGCTGTAGATGTGGCGCGCACCATCGAGCCGGTAAGCTTTCGGGCTACGCGCAGTGGATTGCAGGGCGGCAAGAGGTGGCGCCCTTAGGTCCGGTAGGGCTGCTTTTGCGAAGGTCAGGGCGGCAACGTATTCCGTATCGGTTGGGGTTTCAGCGGGAGCCTTCGACTCCTCTATGACCGCGGGCGGCGAAGGCTTTGTGGTTTCCGCTGCTTCCGTTGCTTGATGAACCGCAACGATTTCCGGGGCGCTAACAGGCGGTAATTTCGAGGCAGGTACCACTTCGGGGGCATTGCTCACGATCGGTATCGGGTCCGAGGGCATAGCAACCTGCACGGCAGGCGTGTGGGTCACAAGCGGAATTGGTGGGGCGCAAGCTGCCAAGATCACCACGCTTACGAGCAACACCCATGGTGCGCGGGCTGCGCCATGGACAGTGTGCGTCAAGGCTTCTTTGTCGTTCGAGGCGGCGTGTTCCAAACCATGCTTCCGTTCTCGGGTGGGTTGTCGCGCAGTATATTGACGGCATGACACCATCACCCGCTCCCCGCGACGGCCTGCTTGCCTTGTTTCACGCCGCAGTGCACAAGGCCATGCCATCCCACACACTCGCTGCGCACCTGCCTTCGCCGCCCAAAGGTCGTACCTTGGTATTGGGTGCAGGTAAGGCCGCTGGCGCGATGGTGCACGCCTTGGAGGCCGCCTGGCCCGTAGATGCGCCTTTGTCAGGTTTGGTCGTGACCCGCTATGGCCACACGCCCGCGCGGCCTGCCGGTGTGGCGGCGCGGGTGGAGATTGTGGAGGCTTCGCACCCGGTTCCCGACGCTGCCGGACTGGCCGCTGCAGCGCGCATCCTGGCGCTGACCCAGGGCCTCCATGAAGACGATCTGGTGATTTGCCTGATGTCGGGCGGGGCATCGGCCCTTCTGACCTTGCCTGCTGACGGTTTGGACTTTGAAACCAAGCAAGGCATCAACCGCCAACTGCTGGAGTGCGGTGCCGCGATTGACGAGATGAACTGCGTGCGCAAGCACCTTTCGCGTATCAAGGGTGGGCGTTTGGCGCAGGCCTGCGCCCCGGCGCGGGTGTTGACGCTGGCGATCAGCGATGTGCCCGGTGATGACCCGTCGGTCATCGGCAGTGGGCCTACGGTGGCGGATGCCACCACCTGCGCAGACGCCTTGGCGATCCTGCGCCGCTACGGCATTGCGGTTCCGCCCGCTATCCAGTCTGCGCTGGAAGCTGGTGCGCTGGAGACGCCCAAGCCCGGCGACGCGGCGCTGGCACGCACGCAGGTGGAAATCATTGCCGCGCCGCAGCGTTCGTTGGAAGCGGCAGCCACGTTGGCGCGCAGTTACGGGCTACACGCCTTTGTGTTGAGCGACGCCATGGAAGGCGAGTCGCGCGAGGTCGCCAAAGTCCATGCGGCTTTGGCGCGTGCGGTGGCGCTAGGCCGGGGCCCTTTTCCCAAGCCCTGCGTTTTGCTCAGCGGTGGTGAAACGACGGTCACCATCCGTCCGCGTGTACCTGGAGCGCCCAAAGGGCGCGGCGGCCGCGCGGGTGAGTTCTGCATGGGGCTGGCGCAGGCGCTGCAAGGCCTGCCCGGCGTCTGGGCGCTGGCGGCGGATACCGACGGCATTGACGGTGTGGAAGACAACGCGGGCGCTTGTATCGGCCCGGATACGCTGGACCGTGCGCGCGCTGCGGGTCTCAAGCTCACCGACCATCTGGAGCGCAATGATGCATATGGATTTTTCCATGCGCTTGGCGACCTGGTCGTTACCGGCCCCACGCACACTAATGTGAACGACTTCAGGGCCATCTGGATTGCATAAATGCCCTGGCGGGGTGTGCGGCGGATAATCAGCGGCTTTGCCGTCACTTCTGGAGTTTTGTTTGACTGTTTCTCTCGCGTCACCTGACACCCTGGTCTCCGATTTCCGCCACGCCATGCGCCGCCTGGCCGCCACGGTCACCTTGGTCACCACCAGTGACGCGCAGGGCCAGCGCTACGGCATGTTGGCCACATCGGTGACATCGGTCGCCATGGAGCCGCCGATGTTGCTGGTTTGCGTCAGCCGCAGCGCGCATCTGCATCCCGCTTTGATGGCGCGCAAACGGATGTGCATCAACGTATTGCGCGATGAACAGGCCGAACTGGTGCGCGCCTTCAGCAGCTCACTGCCTTACGAAGAGCGCTTTGCGGTTGCCGATTGGGACCACCACGCGGACTTTCAATTGCCCTACCTGCCCCATGCCCAGGCCCTGTTTTTTTGCGACATTGCGCAGGTGATTGAAGCCGGGACCCATTCCGTGGTGATCGCGCGGGTGCTGGAATCACGTGCCATCGACGCGGTGCGGCCGATGGTTTATGTGGACGGCGGCATGAGCCAGCTGGCCGCCGGGGCCGCGTAATCACATGGCGGTTTGCCGGACCCGTGCGGCCAGCGCGTCGGCAGCCTCTTTGCGCTCGCTGTAGCGGTCCACCAGGTAGGGGGCCACGTCGCGCGTGAGCAGGGTGAACTTGTAGAGCTCTTCCATTACGTCGACCACGCGGTCGTACAAGGCCGATGGTTTCATGCGCCCGGCCTCGTCGAACTGCTCATAGGCCTTGGGCACTGAGCTTTGATTCGGAATGGTCAGCAGGCGCATCCAGCGCCCCAGGATGCGCAATTGATTGACCGCGTTGAATGACTGCGACCCGCCGCTGACCTCCATCACCGCCAGCGTCTTGCCCTGCGTGGGGCGGATGGCGCCAATGGCCAGCGGAATCCAGTCGATTTGGGATTTCAGGATCCCCGTCATGGCGCCATGCCGCTCGGGGGAACACCAAACCATGCCCTCGCACCAGTCGGCCAGGGTGCGCAGTTCCTGCACCTTGGGGTGGGTGTCCGGCGCGCCGTCCGGTTGGGGCAAGCCCGCCGGGTCAAAGATGCGGGTGTCACCGCCCATGGCCTGCAGCAGGCGCTGCGCCTCCAGCGTGAGCAGCTTGCTGTAAGAGCGTTCGCGCAAAGATCCATACAGCAGTAAAAACCGGGGCGCGTGGCTGGCCCGCTGCGCAGGAACCAGCGTCTGGGCGCTGGGCATATGGAAGCAGACGGCGTCGAGTTGTTCGGGCAAAGGGTGCGTGTGGGGCATGGTCGTAGGGATGTTCAATCCGGGGTACGTGGTCGCGCAGTATCTTCCAAGGCAGTTTGACCGAGCGCGCCATGCAGCAGAACGCCCATAGCAGCGCCCACCAATTGCGCCAACACAAAGCCCGGCGCGTCAGCCGGGCTGATGCCGGCAAAGGTGTTGCTCATCATCCGACCGAATACGGCAGCCGGGTTGGCAAACGAGGTGCTTGCTGTGAACCAATAGGCCGCGCCGATGTAGCAGGCCACCAGCGCCGGGGCTTTGCCTGTGGGGGCGCGAAAAATGACGAACAGCAGGCCAGCCGTGGCCATCGCTTCGGCCAGCCACTGGGCCGGTCCGGTGCGGACCTTTTGCGACCATTGCACGATGTCCAGCCCGAACATGGCATGCGCGATCCACGCGCCCAGCGCGGCACCGATCAATTGCGCCACGAGGTAGGCGCAGGCGAGTCCAGGTGGAAGCGCACGCCGCATCGCCATCACCAGCGTTACTGCCGGGTTGAAATGCGCGCCGCTGACGGGGCCCAGGGTTTCAATCAGCACGTACAAGGCAAACACCGTGGCCAGCGTGTTGGCCAGCAGCGCGACGGCGATGTTCCCGCCCGCCAGGTTCTCGGCCATGATGCCGGAACCGATGACCGTGCAGAGCAGGGCGGCGGTACCCAGCAACTCGGCCAGGCAGGCGTGGCGTACACTCACGAGCGGGCCAGTGCACGCGCCTGTTCTTGCAGGGCCATACCGCGCAGGCTGGACTGCGGCAGGTTGATAAAAAGTTCTAAGCGGCGGCGGATCTGGTGCAGGGTTTGCGTGAATGCCAGGCGTTTCTCGTCATCGCTGCCCGGCCCTTCGGACGGGT
>CAIOUR010000163.1 GCA_903861575.1 uncultured beta proteobacterium
CGGCAGGGAAATTGGACAAGGATCGCGACCTGATCGGTGAATTCCAGGCGGCCGGGTTTGCCTACGCTGGCAGCAAAACCGAGATGGATGCGGTGAACGCCCAGACCGCAGACCATCTGCTCGGACTGTTCGCCCACTCGAACATGAACGTTGCCCTGGACAAGATGGACGGTCGGCGCAAACAGGGACAGGGCGTGGGCAATGACGGTAAAAACCGCGTGGTCGATGACTACGGTTTTCCTGACCAACCCATGCTCGACGAGATGACCGCCAAAGCGCTTGCCGTTCTGGAGCGCAAGAAAGACGGTTTTGTACTGATGGTGGAAGGGGCATCGATCGACAAGCAGGCACACAACATGGACACCGAGCGCTGGCTGCTCGACACGATCGAATTCGACCGCGCCATCGCGCTTGCCCGCGACTTCGCCGCCCACCGCGGTGACACGCTGGTCATCGTGACCGCTGACCATGAGTGCGCGGGTGTGGCCCTGATTGGCGGCTCGCTGGTGAGTGACGCACGCTTGCAAGAACTGGTGCGCGAAGGTGGTACTGCACTGCGTGACAAGACCGTGGGCATTTATGAAGCAGCGGGTTTTCCGAAGTACCGCATCGCCGCAGATGGCTACCCGGAGACTACCGATATCGACAACCGCCTGCTGGTGGCCTACGGCGCCAACTCCGACCGCTATGAGGACTACCGCACCAACCCCCTGCCCTTGCAGGACAGCCAGCAACCTTTCGTGAAAAGCCAGCCCTTGGCCGCGTATCCGGTGGATCCTTCCAAGCGCGATGCGGAGGGCAAGTTCCTGATTACGGGCCAAGTGCCTGGTAATAGCGCGGTGCACACGGCCAGCGACATCCCCCTGTCGGCCTTCGGTCCCGGTGCCTATTCGTTCACCGGCGTGATCGACAACACCGACGTGTTTTTCAAACTGGCGCAAATGGCCATCAAGGGCGTGGTGTTGCCGCCTGGCCTGATGCTGGAACAAAAATAGCCGTATCGCCACAAGCAAGAAAAAAGCACCCCACGGGGTGCTTTTTTTGAGCCCATGCAAGGTTCACGTTAGACCGGGGTGAGCTTGGCCACACTCAAAGCCAGCCACTTGGTGCCGTGGCGGGGAAAGCTGATCTGGGCACGCGCGTCGTCGCCACTGCCCTCCAGGGTCAAGATGGTGCCCTCGCCAAACTTGTTATGGAAGACCTTCTGTGCCAGCCGAAGTCCGTGGGCGGGCGGCTCTTTTTGGGCGACAGGCGGCGTTGCCGGCGTGCTCCAGGACGGCGACATCGTGCCATCACGCGTACCGGCACCCCAGCTGTTACCAAAACTGCTGCGCGCAGGCGCACGCGGCGGGGTGAGGAACTTCAGGTTCTCGTCAGGCAACTCATCGAAAAAGCGGCTGCGCAGGTTGTAGCGGGTCTGGCCGTGCAGCATGCGGGTCTGGCTGAAGGTCAGGTACAGACGCTGGCGGGCACGGGTAATCGCCACGTACATCAGGCGCCGCTCCTCTTCCAAACCGTCGCGGTCGCTGAGGGCGTTTTCGTTGGGGAACAAGCCCTCCTCCAACCCCGTAATGAACACCGCATCGAACTCCAGGCCTTTGGCGGCGTGTACCGTCATGAGTTGCACCGCGTCCTGCCCGGCCTGCGCCATGTTGTCGCCGGCTTCCAACGCGGCATGGGTCAGAAACGCGACCAGCGGCGAGAGGGTTTCTCCGGTTTCGTCGAAGTCGGGCGGGCTCGGCTCAGCTTCCAGGTTGGGGTCGAGGCCCTGGCTGGCCGGGCTTTGGCTCAGCGCGGCGGGACGCAGCCCGGCAGCCTCGCGCCCAAAGCCCTCTTGCAACACAAAACTCTCCGCAGCGCTCAGCAGCTCTTCCAAGTTTTCCAGCCGGTCCTCACCCTCGCGCTCGGCGCGGTAATGGGTCAGCAGGCCGCTGTGGTCCAGCATGGTGGCCATGATGTCGCGCAAATTCATATCGGCGGTTTGCTCACGCAGCACATCAATCTTCGCCACAAAGGCCGCAATATTGGCCCCGGCGCGCCCGGGCAAAGCGCTGACCGCGTCGTGGAGCGAGCAACCGCTGGATTTGGCCAGGTCTTGCAACTGCTCAATGCTGCGCGCGCCAATGCCGCGTGCCGGAAAGTTGACCACGCGCATGAAGCTGGTGTCGTCGTTGGGGTTCTCCAGCAAACGCAAATAGGCCAGCGCGTGTTTGATCTCAGCCCGCTCGAAAAAGCGCAAACCGCCGTATACCCGGTAAGGCACAGCGGCATTGAAGAGCGCGGTCTCAATCACCCGACTTTGCGCGTTGGACCGGTACAGCACCGCCACCTCGCTGCGCGGCAAGCCGTCGCGCACGAGTTGGCGCATCTCATCGACCATCCACTGCGCTTCGGCAAAGTCGCTGGTCGCCTCGTAAACCCGCACCGGCTCGCCCGGTCCCTGGTCGGTGCGCAGGTTCTTCCCCAAGCGGGTGCTGTTGTGGCTGATGAGCGCGTTGGCCGCGTCCAGGATGTTGCTGTGGCTGCGGTAGTTTTGCTCCAGCTTGATCTGGTGGCGCACATCGAACTCGCGCACAAAGTCGGCCATATTGCCGACCCGCGCGCCGCGAAAGGCGTAAATGCTCTGGTCATCGTCGCCCACCGCCAACACCGCCCCACCCAGCCCCGGCGGCCCCGCCACACCGCTGGCGTCCACGCCGGCCAGCATCTTCACCCAGGCGTATTGCAGCTTGTTGGTGTCTTGGAACTCATCAATCAGGATGTGGCGAAAGCGGCGCTGGTAGTGCGTGCGGATGTCGGCGTGGTCGCGCAGTAACTCGTAGCAGCGCAGCATCAACTCACCAAAATCCACCACGCCTTCGCGCTGGCACTGCTCTTCATACAACTGGTACAGATCGACCTTGCGGCGGGTCTCGGGGTCGCGCAACTCCACGTGCTGCGGGCGCAGGCCGTCTTCTTTGCAACCGGCGATGAACCACATGAGCTGCTTGGGCGGCAACCGGTCCTCGTCGACGCCCATTTGTTTGCACAGTCGCTTAACCGCGCTGAGTTGATCCTGCGTGTCCAGAATCTGAAAAGCCTGCGGCAGGTTGGCTGTTTTGTAGTGGGTGCGCAAAAACCGGTTGCACAGCCCATGGAAGGTGCCAATCCACATCGCCCGCACATTCACCGGCAGCATGGCCGACAAGCGCGTCATCATCTCTTTGGCGGCCTTGTTGGTGAAGGTCACCGCCAGCACGCCGCCAGGCGTGACATGGCCGTTTTGCAGCAGCCAGGCGATGCGGGTCGTCAGCACCCGGGTCTTGCCGGAGCCCGCGCCAGCCAGGATCAGCGCGTGTTCTGCGGGGAGTTCGACAGCGGCGCGCTGCTCGGGATTCAGGGATTCAACCAGGGGGGATGGGGGCAGCATCGGGGGATTGTAGGAAGTCGATAGAATCAGTCACCGGGCCCAAGCATTTGGCACCCGGTATTTTTTTGCCGGTCCCAATCCAAGCGCCCCGGCCGTTCAACGGCTGGTTTGCAGACTTCACCTGGAGCTTGGATCATGGAAATTTTTGACTACGACAACATCCTGCTGCTGCCCCGCAAATGCCGCGTGGAAAGCCGCTCAGAATGCGACACGAGCGTCACGCTGGGCAAACATACCTTCCGCCTGCCGGTCGTACCGGCGAACATGAAAACCGTGGTCGACCCGCAGATCTGCGCCTGGCTTGCGCGTAACGGCTATTTCTATGTCATGCACCGCTTTGACCTGGACAACCTGCAGTTTGTGCGCGACATGGCCGCGCAGGGCTTGTACGCCTCCATCTCGGTGGGCGTCAAAAAGGCGGACCACGAATCCATCAGCCGCATGCGCAGCGAAGGCCTGCGCCCGGATTTCATCACCATCGATATCGCCCACGGCCACGCCGACAGCGTGCACGCGGTGATCAGCCACATCAAAGAAAACCTGCCCGATACCTTCATCATCGCGGGCAATGTGGGAACGCCGGAGGCGGTCATCGATTTGGAAAACTGGGGCGCGGACGCGACCAAGGTCGGCATTGGCCCGGGCAAGGTTTGCATCACCAAACTCAAGACCGGTTTTGGCACCGGCGGCTGGCAACTCAGTGCCTTGAAGTGGTGCGCCCGCGTGGCGACCAAACCCATCATCGCCGACGGCGGTATCCGGGAGCACGGCGACATCGCCAAGAGCGTGCGCTTTGGCGCGAGCATGGTGATGATTGGCTCCATGCTCGCCGGTCACGAAGAAAGCCCGGGCGCCACCGTGGAAGTCGATGGCAAGCTCTACAAAGAGTATTACGGGTCCGCCTCGGACTTCAACAAGGGCGAATACAAGCACGTCGAAGGCAAGCGGATTCTGGAGCCGGTCAAAGGCAAACTGGCAGAGACGCTGATTGAAATGGAGCAGGATTTGCAAAGCTCGATCAGCTATGCCGGTGGCACCCGCTTGATGGACGTGCGGCGGGTGAATTACGTGATCCTGGGCGGCGACAATGCCGGCGAACATTTGCTGATGTAAGCGGAGTTGCGCATGCAAGTCGCATTGATCGGAATCGGCCTCATGGGCCTGCCCATGGCCAAGCGACTGTGTGAGGCCGGGCTGCAGCCCCATCTTTGGAACCGTACCCGCTCCAAAGCAGAGCCTCTGGCCGCCCTTGGCGCGCGGGTGCACGACACACCGGCGCAGGCGGTACGCCATGCCGACATCGTGGTCACCATGCTCGAAGATGGCGATGTCGTGGAATCCGTGCTGTTTGAACAAGGACTGGCGCAGGCGCTCCAACCGGGCGGCTTGCTGATCGACATGTCGTCCATCCAGCCGGCGCAGGCACGCAGCCACGGGCAGCGGCTGGCGGCGTTGGGCGTAGGCTATTTGGATGCACCGGTCTCCGGCGGAACCTTGGGCGCGGAAGCCGGTAATCTGGCCATCATGGCTGGCGGTAGCGACGCGGACTTTGAGCGCGCCCACGCCGTGCTGACGCACTTCGGCCGCCCGACGCGGGTCGGACCCACGGGTTCCGGCCAACTGGCCAAACTGGCCAACCAGATGATTGTGGGCGTGACAATTGGTGTGGTGGCTGAAGCGCTGCTGCTGTGCGCCAAGGGCGGCGCAGACATGGCCAAGGTGAAGGAAGCCGTGACCGGCGGCTTTGCTGACAGCCGCATCCTGCAAGTCCACGGGCAACGCATGATCGAACGCGACTTTGCGCCGCGCGGACGCATTTCGGTGCAACTCAAAGACATGCGCAACGCCATGGCCACCGCGCAGGAGCTGGGGTTTGATGCGCCGATTACCGGGTTGCTGGAAACGCTCTACGCCAGCGCCAGTGAAAACGGCCTGTCCGGGATGGATCAGGCCGCTTTTTTTGCCGAACTCGCCCGCCGCAACGGCATGGCGTAACAGCCGGACGCACTGCGCCC
>CAIOUR010000164.1 GCA_903861575.1 uncultured beta proteobacterium
CCAGGTATCGCGCTCGGGCACGCTTGTGCGGTGGCACTTATCGCTGCTTTGTTGGCAGTCAGCCTCGCCGGTGATCAGGTGCTTTTGGCGCTGGCCACCCAGGCCTGTTTTTGGGGCACCGTACTTGTTGGGTACCTCTCCGCGTTGCTGCGAGGTAAGGGCCGCTGGGCTGCGGACGCGGGCTGGCAGGTCAGCCAACGAACGCTTAGCGCAGCCCTGATTTTGGGTTCACTAGCCGTTGGGTTGACGGTGCCTTGGCAGGTCATGGCCGCCTGGGCGGCCGCATCGCTGATTGCGTTCCTTGCGTTTCCTTCACCCCTGCGTTGCCGTCCGGAATTTGGTCTCAAGCCGGAGGTTTATAAGATAACGGCGCCGCTCGTGTTGATAGACCTTGCCACCGCGGTTTACTTCCGGTCTGACATGCTGGTGCTGGGCTGGTTTGACGTTCGGCAACAGGAGGTGGGGCAGTACGCCGCCGCGTACCGGCTTTTTGAAGCGGTGATCTTGCTCGCCGGTCCGGTAGGACTACTGTTGTTTCGGCGCATGCGCCTCTTTGATGGTCACCGGGATGCCTTCGGGCGCAGCCTAACGCTGCATGTCATCGCCGCGGCCGCCTTGGGTATCGCAGCGGTTTTGGCGATGTACGGTGCGGCTGACCTGCTGGTCGGGTGGTCGTACGGGCCACAGTACCCTGAATCGGCCGGACTGCTGCGGGTCGTCTGCTGTGCCCTAGTATTTGTGCTGCCCAACACCGTCCTCACACAAGCCGCACTGGCTCTGGATTGGGACCGCGCCTACTTGTGGGCGGCAGGCCTTGCGGCTGTTACCAACGTGGCCATGAACTGCGCCCTGGTGTCCCAGTTCGGCACCGTCGCCGCTGCGTACACTACGGTAGCCACCGAGGCAGTGCTGTTCATTTGTCTGGCCACATCTTTGCTAAGGCAGCGTCACCCCGCTCATTCAAAAGAGATCACCCGATAGCATGCAGAAGCCATTTGAGATCCGCGCCACTGGTCGCGGGTACAGGATCGGGGTTGACGCCCGGCAGCTATCGACTCAAGTCTCAGGAATTGGGCGCTACAACGCCGAGGTGCTGTCCCGGCTGGTGGAAATGGGTCACGAGTGGTTCCTGTACTCCCACCGGCCCCTTGCGCTCGGCGACTGGAATCGCCCGAACGTGCAGGTGCGCACAGCCGGCATCTCGCACACCTACCTGCGCATGCTCTGGTCCCAGACTGTCATGCCATGGTGGGCCAGCCAGGACCGGCTTGATCTGTTCTGGTCCCCGCTGCACCGGCTCCCCTTGGTAATGCCTTCCGGCCTGGCCAGCGTAGTCACCATCCACGACCTCGTCTGGCGCCACGCCGGGCAGACCATGCGGCCCCTGAACCGCTGGCTGGACCAGACCCTGATGCCGCATGCGGTTCGGGCCTCAGACCGCGTGGTCGCAGTTTCCGAAAGCACCGCCCGGGATATTGAGCATGCGATGCCCTTCGCAGTGGGCAAGGTCCGTGCGATTCCGTTGGGGGCAGCCGAGCTGGGCGAGCCCGGGCCCAGGGAGTCCCTGGAAGCGCTGGGCCTGTCCGGGCCGTACTTTTTGTTCGTGGGCACGCTGGAGCCGCGCAAGAACCTTGGCCGACTGCTAGAGGCCTGGTCTAGGCTGCCACCGAGTTTGGGCGGAGGTGCTGTGTTGGCAGTGGCCGGCGGCGTGGGCTGGGGTGGGGTGGATGTCCAGGCCATGGTCCTGAGTCTGGGCCTGCAGGACCGGGTGCGGGTTCTTGGATTTGTGAGCGACCAGCAACTCGCCACCCTGTACGCGCACGCGCTCTTTGTAGCCATGCCCTCGCTTTACGAGGGCTTCGGGCTTCCGCTGCTGGAGGCCACCTCGCGCGGGGTACCGGTTTTGACTTCAAATATCTCGTCCATGCCCGAAGTCGCCGGCGATGCCGGTGTCTTGGTCTCCCCTCTGGACGTCGACTCCATCACCAGGGGCCTGTCCCAGATGCTGGGCGACTCGAAGTGCGGTGCCGAGCTCGCTGGACGCGCCGTGGCCAGCGCGCGGCGCTTCAGCTGGGACCGTTCGGCCCGCCGGACCATGGAGGTCTTCGAGGAGGCCATCGAGGCCCGCCAGGCCAGGGGAGGCCGCGCGCCTTGACCGCTAAGTTAATTAAACTTGCTGGAAATACAAATTTAGTAGGTCTGCAGTTCTTCCTCATCGGCTTGGTATCAATCGTTTGCGAGTCCTCCACTTCTTCAAGACCTCCATAGCCGACGGTGCCGGCGGCACGGAGCACGTGATGGACACGCTTGCCCAAGGTACGGCTAGGCTGGGCATCGACGTTGACGTGCTGGCCTTATCGCGCAACCCGGTGCCGGCCACGACGGACATGGGCGGGTACCGGTTGCACCGCTCACAGTTGGTCCTGGAGGTCGCCTCCACCGGTATGTCCCTCTCCGTGATCCCGCGTTTTGCCGCGCTCGCTCGCCAAGCCGATCTGATCCACTACCACTTTCCCTGGCCCTTCATGGACCTGGTGCACTTCATGACCCGTATGAAGAAGCCTAGCGTGGTGACCTACCACTCCGACATCGTCCGGCAAAGGGGACTGATGCGGCTTTACCGCCCGCTGATGAACCGGTTCCTCGCAGACGCCACGCACATCGTGGCCACCTCGCCCAACTACCTGGAGACCAGCCAGGTCCTGGCTGACTTCAAGGCCAAGACCAGCGTGATTCCGATCGGAGTGGACCGCCACGCCTACCCGGCTGCCGAGGCGGGTAATGGCGCCGAATGGCGACAGCGCTTTGGCCCTAGGTTCTTCCTGTTCGTTGGTGTGCTGCGCTACTACAAGGGCCTGCACATCCTCCTGGAGGCGGCGCAGGGCACAGGCTACCCCGTTGTGATCGTGGGCGCCGGTCCTATAGAGAGCGAGCTGAGGGTTCAAGCCGCCCAGCTGGGGTTGACCAACGTGCACTTCCTCGGCTACGTCTCCGAGGCCGACAAGGCCGCCCTTTTGGCCGCCTGCTACGCCGTCGTCTTCCCGTCGCACTTGCGATCGGAGGCCTTCGGCGTCTCGCTGCTGGAGGGGGCGATGTACGGCAAGCCCATGATCTCCAGCGAGATAGGCACGGGTACCACCTACGTGAACATCGGCGGGGAAACCGGTCTGGTGGTGCCCCCTGCGGACGCTTGTGCGCTGCGCCAAGCCATGCTGCACCTGTGGGAACACCCGGACCAGGCTGCGGAGATGGGCCAGAGGGCCCATGCCCGCTACCTGTCCCATTTCACTGCGGACAAGATGTGTAAGTCTTACGCGGACCTCTACGAGCGGCTAGTCGAGAGCCGGGGCTGAGCCCCGCCGCATCCCACTGGCGCTCTGCCTCAGGCCGATAATCTCATCCAAGCCCTGTTCACTTCCCCCAAAATGCCCCAGACCCCCGCACACCTCATCCCCATCATCCTCTGCGGCGGTGCCGGCTCCCGGCTGTGGCCCGTCTCCCGCGACACCCACCCCAAGCCCTTCATCACCCTGGCCGACGGCCAAAGCCTGCTGCAAAAGGCTTTTGTTCGCGGGGCCACGCTGCCGGGCGTCTCCCAGGTGCTCACCGTCACCAACCGCGAGCTGAGCTTCAAGACCCAGGACGCCTTCGCGCCCGTGAACCTAAAGGGTTTAGCCACCAGTTTTATTTTGGAGCCCTTCGGACGCAACACCGCCCCGGCCATCGCTGCTGCTGCCTTGCATATTGCGCAGACCGTGGGCGAGGACGCGATCCTGCTGGTGCTCGCCGCCGACCATTTGATTGCGGACCAGGCCGCCTTTGCGGCGGCGGTGGCACAGGCCACAGCCTTGGCCGCAACGGGCAAGCTGGTCACCTTCGGTATCCACCCGGACGCGCCGGAGACCGGCTATGGCTACCTCCAGGCGCAGGGCAATACGGTGCTGCGCTTTGTGGAAAAGCCTTCGCTCGAAAAGGCCCAAGCCTATTTGGCCAGTGGCGACTTCTTCTGGAATGCCGGCATCTTCTGCTTTTCTGCTGGCGCAGTGCTTCGAGAGATGGAGGCGCATTGCCCGCAGCTGCTGGCCGCAACCCGGGCCTGCATGGCCCAGTCCCGCAGTGCGCAGGGCGACGGGTTTGCGCAACTAACGCTGGATGCTGCGACTTTTGAGGCGGTGCCCGACGATTCGATTGACTACGCGCTGATGGAAAAATCCGCGCAGGTGGCGGTGGTACCTTGCAACATCGGCTGGAGCGACATCGGTTCCTGGGCAGCACTGGGCGACCTGGACGCGCCTGATGCGCAAGGCAACCGTATCCGTGGCGAGGCCTTGTTGCACGACACCCGTGACACGACGATTCACAGTAGCGAGCGTTTGGTCGGCGCGGTCGGGCTGGACCACCTGATCATCATCGACACCCCCGACGCGCTGCTGGTAGCCAACAAAGACCGCGCGCAGGATGTGAAGCACATCTACGCCCAGCTCAAAGCCAGTGGTCACGAGGCGCACAAGTTGCACCGCACGGTGCATCGGCCCTGGGGTACCTATACGGTTCTGGAGGAGGGGCCAGGTTTCAAGATCAAGCGCATCGAGGTCAAGCCGGGCGCGGCGCTCAGCCTGCAAATGCACCACCACCGCAGCGAACACTGGGTCGTGGTCAGTGGCGTGGCCATGGTGGTCAACGGCGCACGCGAAATCATGATCCACACCAACGAATCCACCTTCATCCCCGCAGGCCAGCAGCACCGCCTGACCAACCCCGGTAAAACGCCCTGCGTGATGATCGAGGTGCAGAGCGGCGGCTACCTGGGCGAGGACGATATCGTGCGCTTTGACGACCAGTACGGCCGGGTCAGCGGCTAGGTCACGGCGGCTTTGCGCG
>CAIOUR010000165.1 GCA_903861575.1 uncultured beta proteobacterium
ATGTTCCGCGCCAAGCGCCACGATGTCGGCGTGCGCGGCGGCAAAGCCGTCCAGCGATTCGGTCAGCACGTTGTCGACGTTGTTCATCAGGTTTTTCATGGTGCGCCTCTGCGTCAAAAAATAAGGGGTATCGGGATAGTCAGGCCGCCTGCAGGCTGTCGCAGACCGCGCCGATGATCAGCGCCATGGAGCGCGATCCGGGGTCCACATGGCCTTTGGCACGGTCGCCCAGGAATGACGAGCGCCCGCGCGTGGCGTCCATGTCGGCCGTGGCTTGCGCGCTGTCAAATGCACATTGGCGCACGCGCGCGATCAGATCGGGGCCACCTGCGGCCAGCACTTTTTGCACGGGGTCAAGCACATCGAGCAGGGTTTTTTGCCCCACTTCGGCTTTGCCCAAGCGGGTCAGCGCTTCGATGCTGGCGCGCAAGGCTGCAGCGAAATCGTGCGAGGTGGGTTCGGGTGGCAGCTCTTTGCCCAGCGTCATCAGCAGGGTTCCGAATACCGGGCCCGAGGAGCCGCCGATCATGGCCACACAGGTCTTGCCCATGGTTTTGAGCGACTCGTGCAGGCCTTTACCCTCCATCTCGGACAGTTTGGCTTGAATGGCCTGCGCCCCGCGTTTCATGTTCAGGCCGTGGTCGCCGTCGCCGATGGCCTGGTCCAGCGCAGTCAGTTCTTCCAGGTGGTCGACCAGCGTTTGCGTGGCGTTTTGGATCATGGGGGTGAAGGACATGGTCGGTTTTCCCTTGAGGCAATGGGTTTTCAGCCGCGTACACGTAGCCCGGCCGCGTCGAACCACAGGCTTTGGACGATGTGGATGCCGACTTCCTGGCCCGCGTGGGCCAGTTGTTCGGGTGGCGCGGAGACGATCAATTCGGTATCGCTATCGGCCAGACGCAGATGCAAAAGGTACTGGTCGCTCAGGCGCTCGATCCGCTGCACCCGGCCGCGCAGCGGCGCCCCCGCTGCATCTCCGAGTTGCACATGTTCAGCGCGTACCCCCACGGTGTAGACCGCAGCAGGCAAAGCCGCCTGGCCCAGCGCGGCGCGGGGCAGCAGGTTGATGCGCGGCGAACCCAGGCGGCTGGCCACAGCCACCGTATGGGGGTCTTCGTAGACCTGCTGCGGCGTGCCGAGTTGCACCATGCGCCCGTGGTCCAGCACGCCGATGCGGTTGGCCAGCGTGAGTGCCTCGACCTGGTCGTGCGTGACATACAGCATGGTGGCGCCGGTGTCTTGCTGGATGCGCTTGAGTTCCAGACGCAGGTCGTTACGCAGCTTGGCGTCCAACGAGGACAGCGGTTCGTCCATCAAATAAACCGAAGGGTTGCGCACCAGCGCCCGCCCGATGGCGACGCGCTGCATCTGCCCGCCGGAGAGCTTGGTCGCGGGGTTCTGCAGCTTGTCTTCCATGCGCAGCATGCGGGCGACTTCGATCACTTTGGCTTTGACATCGGCTTCGTTGGTTTTGCGCAGCGGCGAGCGCAGGGGAAAGGCCAGGTTGTCGTAGACGCTGAGGTGCGGGTAGAGCGAGTATTGCTGGAACACAAAGGTCACATCGCGCAGTGCAGGCGCCAAGCGGGTGACGTCGCGTC
>CAIOUR010000166.1 GCA_903861575.1 uncultured beta proteobacterium
CGCAGCATGGGCGCGCATGCGGTGCACGCCAAAGACATCGCCGAACTCCGGGCTGCGATGGTGCAAGCCCGCGCCGCAAGCACCACGCAGGTGATCGTGATCGACACCACGCACACGCGCAGCACCGATGACGGCGGCTGCTGGTGGGAAGTTGCGGTGCCCGAGGTCTCGCACACCGAAAGTGTGAACACGGCGCACGCGGCCTATGTGCAGGCCAAGACCGCTCAGCGCCTGTGAGCATCCATTTTTATTTTGATTGACTAATCCAACAAGGAACTTGGCATGAGCTGGAACGTACGCATAGGTATCAACCCCATCAGCTGGATGAACGACGACCTGCCCGAACTCGGCGGCGAAACTCCATTGGAAACGGCGCTCAGCGAAGGCAAAGAAATCGGCTACGCCGGGTTCGAGTTGGGCAACAAATTCGCCAAAGACGGCCCCGGCCTGAAGGCGCAGTTGGATTCCTACCAACTGGCCTGCGTGTCGGGTTGGTACTCGGGCTTTCTGGCCGAAGTGGAACCCGGCCAGGACAACGCGCAGTCGGTAGCCGCAGAAATCGCCCGCTGCAAAGCGCACATGGAAAAGCTGCACTACAACGGCGTGAAGGTGGTGGTCTACGGCGAATGCGCGGGCACGGTGCAAGGCCAAATCGACACCCCTGTGGCACGCCGTCCGCAGTTTGCCAACGCGGCGCTGTGGCAGGCCTATGCCGAGCGGCTGAACGCCTTTGGCGCGCATTTGATCGCGCAGTACGGCATCCGCCTGGCCTACCACCACCACATGGGTGCATACGTGGAGTCGCCGCAGGACATCGACATGCTGATGCAGCTCACCGACCCGGCGAAAGTGTTCTTGCTGTTTGACACCGGTCACGCCTATTTCGGCGGCGCGTCCGACCCCAGCACCGTGCTGCAAAAACACATCCACCGCGTGGTCCATGTGCATTGCAAAGACGTGCGTACGCCGGTGATTGCCAAAGCCCGCAACGAAGGCTGGAGCTTTTTGAATGGCGTGCTCAACGGCGTCTTCACCGTGCCGGGCGACGGCAGCATTGACTTTGCCAAGGTGCTGGGGTTGTTGCGCGCATCCGGTTACGAAGGTTGGCTGGTCGTCGAGGCCGAGCAAGACCCGGCCGTAGCCCCCAGTTACGCGTATGCCAAAAAGGGGTTCGAGACCCTGCGCGACCTGGTCGCCAGCCTGCACTAGGCGCGCGCCATGGTCAGCCCCCTTCTTGCCAAAGCCCGTATGAGCGGGCGCGAAATCGTCGACGTGACGCCGCAGCGTGCGGGCTGGATACACGTGGGTTTTCGTGCCATCCGCCTGGCCGATGGTGAAACCGAATCATTGGAAACCGGTGCGCGCGAGCTGTGCATCGTGGTACTCAGCGGCAAGGTGGACATCACGGTCGCGGGTGTGCGGTACGCCGATTTAGGCACCCGCAGCAGCGTGTTTGACGAGGTGTCGCCTGCGGCGGTTTACGTGCCTGCCGGTCATGCAGTCAGCATCACCGGCTTGGTGGGTGGCGCAGAAATCGGCCTGTGCACAGCACCTGCCGGAGCCAACCCACAAGCGCGCACGGTCAAGGTCTTAGACCCCGCCAGCATGCGCCGCAGCGTGCGCGGCTCAGGCAGCAACACGCGCTACATCTGCGACATCCTGCCCCATGACGACCCGACCGCTGCGCACCTGCTGGTGGTCGAGGTGCTGACCCCAGCCGGGCATTCGTCCAGTTACCCGCCGCACAAGCACGATCTGGAGCAACCCCCGCTGGAAACCCAGCTCGAAGAAACCTATTACCACCGCCTGAACCCGCCGCAAGGCTTCGCGTTCCAGCGCGTCTACACCGACGACCGCAGCCTGGACGAAGCCTGCGCCGTCGAGGACCACGACGTGGTCATGGTGCCGCGCGGTTACCACCCGGTGGTCGCGCCGCACGGCTACGACTTGTACTACCTGAACGTGATGGCCGGGCCCAACCGGTTCTGGGTATTCAAGAACGACCCCGCACACGAATGGATGCTCGCGCCGCAGTGAGCCGCCCGTGGCCTGCGGTGACGCGCCGCGCATTGCTCGCGCTGTCAGCGGCTGCTACGGGCTTTTCGGCAACCCGCGCCGATACACCCCAGCCACAGCCCTGGCCACGCAACAAACCGCAACCCACCCTGGCCTTGCCCACGCTGTACGGGGAGCCGTGGAACTTGTCTGGACAAGCCGGGCAAGTCGTTTTATTGAACTTCTGGGCCAGCTGGTGCGAACCCTGCCGGGCCGAGATGCCCGCGCTGCAGCGCCTGTCCGAACGCTACGTGCAGAGGGGTTTGCAGGTGTTGGCCGTGAACTACCGCGAGTCGCCGGATACCGTGCGCCGTTTCGTCACGACCACCGGCATGACACTGCCGGTGCTGCTGGACGGGGACGGCTCGGTGGCGAAGTCGCTGGGGATTGGCATCTTCCCGACGACAGTCATTTTCGATCGGCGAGGCCACATCCGGTGGACGGTGACCGGTGAATGCGCGTGGGATCGGGAGCCAGCGGTCCGCTGGCTGCGCGACGTCCTTCAGTCCGCCTGAAAAGACGGATAGCCCGCTGCGTCGGTGGCCTGGGTCAGCGCCTGGACAGTGGTTTTTTCATCGTCAAACGTCACCTTGGCCGTGCGCCGGGCATAGCTGACCACCGCTTTTTTCACGCCGGGGACTTTCATCAAAGCCACTTTGATGGTGACCGGGCAGGTGGCACAGTCCATGGTGGGCACGGTGAGTGTGACCTGCTGTACAGCGGCACCCACTGGCCACACGCCGAACCAGATCACACAAGCCGTAAAAAATTGGATCAGCCGCATATTCAAAGCCCCGATCAATAAAACCACGGGGCCGCCAGTGGCACCAACAAAGGCACCAGCGTGATCACCACAACCAGCCAGAACCAGGTGCGAACCTGGTGGCTGACCGGCCGGCACGCTGCGTCTGTATCAC
>CAIOUR010000167.1 GCA_903861575.1 uncultured beta proteobacterium
GCCACTCTGGTTGGTCGCCACCACCACATGCCATCCCGCCTGGTTAAGGCGGGCAATCGCCTCCAGCGAACCAGGCAGCGGCAGCCATTCAGCGGGCGACTTGACGTAGTCGTCGCGGTCCGCGTTGATGGTGCCGTCGCGATCGAGGATGACGAGCTTCATAGCAGCGTCCGTGCCATCAGGCCGCGAGTTTGGAGAGGTCTGCCACGCGGTTCATGGCTCGATGCAATGTCTTGAGCAGGCCCAGGCGGTTCAAGCGAACATCCAGCTTCTCGGCATTGACCATCACGCCGTCGAAGAACGCATCCACCGGCGCTCGCAACGCGGCGAGTGCTTGCAAGCTGGCGGTGTAGTCACCGGTATCGAACAGCGCTTGGGATGTGGGCAGCACGGTTTGCATTGCGTTGTAAAGGGCTTTTTCGGCGTCTTCCTGTAACAGAACCGGGCTGACGTGCGCGTCCACATCGTCGGCTTTTTTGAGGATGTTGGCGATGCGCTTGTTGGCAGCGGCGAGCGCGGGGCTCTCAGGCAGGGCGGCAAAAGCGCGCACGGCCGCAAGGCGCTTGGGCACCTCGCCCAGACGCTGCGGGCGCAGAGCCAGAACGGCGTCGATCTCTTGGGCGCTATAGCCTTGTTCGCGCAGGCTGCCGGATAGGCGGTCAAACATGAAGTCGGTCAGCGCTGC
Source organism: uncultured beta proteobacterium (assembly GCA_903861575.1). Taxonomy (GTDB): domain Bacteria; phylum Pseudomonadota; class Gammaproteobacteria; order Burkholderiales; family Burkholderiaceae_C; genus Allorhodoferax. Next base: position 686 of record CAIOUR010000167.1, read on the forward strand.
CGTTGCATCGCTAATGAGGGCGCCAAAAGCCGGTTGGGCATCGCGCAGCAAATCGGCGAGCGGCAAAGGCAAGTCCTTCTCTACCAGCATGCGAATCACGCCCAGCGCGTGGCGGCGCAAAGCAAACGGATCTTTATCGCCGGTAGGCAGATTGCCAATGCCAAACATGCCGACCAGGGTTTCGAGCTTGTCGGCAAGCGCCACGACCACACCCGCATCGCTGCGCGGCAGGCTGTCACCGGCGAAGCGGGGTTTGTAGTGGTCTTCAATCGCTTCTGCGACATCGGCCGATAAACCATCGTGGCGTGCGTAGTAGCCACCCATCGTGCCTTGCAGCTCGGGGAATTCGCCCACCATATCGGTGAGCAAATCAGTCTTGGCCAAACGCGCGGCCAAGGTGGCTTTTTCAGCCAGCGCGGGACCACCTAATTGCATGCCGATCGCACTTGCGATCTGACACACGCGCTGCATGCGATCGCCTTGGGTACCCAGCTGGTTGTGATAAACCACTTTGGACAGACCCTCAACGCGCGACTCGAGTGTGCGCTTGCGGTCTTGGTTGTAGAAAAATTGGGCATCGGCTAGGCGCGGGCGCACCACGCGCTCGTTGCCACCAATCACAGCGCTCGGGTCTTGCGGATTGATGTTGCTGACGATCAAAAACCGGTTGCTCAGTCTGCCCGCCGCGTCCAGCAGCGGGAAGTATTTCTGGTTCGCCTTCATCGTCAGAATCAAGCATTCCTGCGGCACCTCCAGAAACTCCGCGTCAAAGCTGCACGCCATGACGGTCGGGCGCTCGACCAGGCCGGTCACCTCTTCCAACAAAGCGTCGTCGTCTACTGGCTGCGCACCGAGCGCAGCGGCTGCGGCTTGCAATTGCCGCGCAATGTCAGCGCGGCGCTGGTCAAAGCTGGCGATTACCGCGCCATCGTCCGCCAGGGTTTGCGCATACGCATCCGCATGCGCAATCACCACTGGCGACACAGGCGCTTCAAAGCGGTGGCCTTGTGTGCTGTTGCCTGCCTGCAAACCCAGCGCAGTCACCGGCACCACGGTGCTGCCATGCAGCGCGACAAGGCCGTGGGCCGGGCGCACAAAGCTCACAGTGCTCCAACCAGGCAGCTCGCAATCGCGGGCGAGCTGGTACTGCATCACCTTGGGGATGGGCAGTTTTGCAATGGCCTCAGCGAGGGCTTTTTGCAAGCCTTCAGTCAGGCCGGCGCCGCGCACAGTGCTGTCGAAAAACAGCGCTTCGGCTTTGCCGTCCATGCGCTTATGCAGGCCGGGAACCGCGCTGGCATCCGCGCCCAGAGATTGCAGTTTTTTCAGCAATGCTGCGGTGGCGTTGCCAGTGGCGTCCAGGCCGACGGCAACAGGCATTAGCTTCTGGGATACCGCTTTGTCAGCGGCTTGCGCCACCACTGCTGCAATGTGCACACCGAGGCGACGCGGCGACGCGTAATCGGTAACCACCGCATCTGCCGCAGCCAGCCCTTGGGCCTTCAAGCTGTCGGCCAACGCAGCAGCAAAAGCCAGGCCTAAATTGCGCAGCGCCTTGGGCGGCAACTCTTCAACCAGGAGCTCCACCAATAGATTTTCAGTAGCCATGCTCATGCCGCCTTCTTCGCCATCTGCGCGATCCATTCCGGCGGGGCCATCGGGAAGCCCAAACGCTCGCGACTCTCGAAGTAGCACTGGGCCACGCCCCGCGCCAGGTTGCGGATGCGGCCCATATAGGCAGCACGCTCGGTCACGCTGATCGCGCCGCGCGCGTCCAACAGATTGAAAGTATGGGCGGCTTTCAAAACCTGCTCGTATGCGGGCAGGGCCAAAGGCACGGTGATCAAGTGCTTGGCCTGTTTTTCATGGGCGCTGAAGGCGGTGAACAGAAAGTCAGTGTCGCTGTGTTCGAAGTTGTAGGTCGACTGCTCAACTTCGTTTTGTTTGTACACATCGCCGTAGCTCATGTCTGCGGTCCACTGCAAGTTGTAGACGTTGTCCACGCCCTGCAGGTACATGGCCAGGCGCTCCAGACCGTAGGTGATTTCGCCGGTGACGGGTTTGCAATCAATGCCGCCGACCTGCTGGAAATAGGTGAACTGCGTGACCTCCATGCCGTTGAGCCAGACCTCCCAGCCCAGACCCCATGCGCCCAAGGTGGGGTTCTCCCAATCGTCTTCGACAAAGCGCACGTCGTTGTGCTTCAGATCAAAGCCCAGGGCTTCCAACGAACCCAAATACAGGTCCAGGATGTTGGCCGGGGCCGGTTTCATGACCACCTGGTACTGGTAGTAGTGCTGCAAGCGGTTGGGATTCTCGCCGTAGCGCCCGTCTTTGGGGCGGCGGCTGGGTTGCACATACGCCGCCTTCCAGGGCTCGGGGCCGATGGCGCGCAAGAAGGTGGCGGTGTGCGACGTGCCGGCGCCGACTTCCATGTCGTAGGGCTGCAAAAGCGCGCAGCCTCGTGCGTCCCAGTAGGCCTGGAGTTTCAGAATGATTTGCTGGAAGGTCAACATCGATGCGGATAGGTGAAGAAACACAGGGGCGCATCAGCGCACCCCAGAGGACAATTCTACGGGCCGCCCCCTGCGCAGGCAGGCCGCGTACTGCACACAGAGGCGCGTAACTTATGCGGCCAAGGCCCCATCGATTACGCCGCGCAAAGAATCCGGCGCATCGGCCGATCCAAAGCGCTTGATCGGCATGCCGTCTTTGCCGACCAGGAACTTGGTGAAGTTCCATTTGATCGACTCGGTTCCCAATATGCCGCGCGCGCTGCTGGTCAGCCATTGGAAGAGCGGGTGCGCGCCTGCGCCGTTGACCTCGACCTTTTCCATCATCGTAAAACTGACGCCGTAATTTTTCTGGCAAAAGCTGGCGATGTCTGCATTGCTGCCCGCATCCTGCCCGCCGAACTGGTTGCACGGAAATCCAATCACCACCACACCGCGCGCCGCATAGTCTTGATGCAATTTTTCCAACCCGGCAAATTGCGGCGTGAAGCCGCAGGCGCTGGCGGTGTTGACCACCAGAACGACCTTGCCTTGCAAGGCAGCGAAGTCAAAGGGCGTACCGTCGATACGGACTGCGGTGAAATCAGAAATCATGGGCATAGGGGTCCTTTGTCTCAGGTGAATGGGCCGTTACATCACTGTGGCGGTGCAAGCGGCGCGTCACTTGCTATTGGCGGAGCGCTGGACAGGGCCGACCACACGCAGGCCGCAAAAATCAAAGCGCCACCGATCAGGGTATTGGCAGTCAAGAGACCTGCGCCCCAGTAAACCGACGACACGCTGGCAAACACCACCTCCAGCAACATGATGATGGACGTGGTGTTGGCGGGCAGGCGCGAGGCACCGTATTGCAAAGTGGAATTGGCGATGATGATGGCCACGGTCAGCAGCAGGACGCCGATCACCCATTCGGTCGCCACAGGCGGCACCGCCTGCACGATGCCGAACTGCATACCCACCAGCGCAGCCACCAGACAACCCAGACCGCCACCACCGAACATGGCGAGGGCGTTGGCAACGGGCGGGGCGTCGCGCAGCTTGCGCAACATGATGTTGACCATGGCAAAGCTCAGGCCACCCAACAGGCCCAGCACATCGGCAAAACTCTCGGGCACCGGCCAGGGCGACTCCGGGGTTTTCAGGACTACCACCATGCCGCCCAGCGCCAGGGCCAAGCGCGCGATCGCTCCGGCATTGGGCTTCTCACCCAGAATCGGCCAGGCCAGCAACACCACCCAAGCCGGCATTAGATAGGTCAGCAGCGTCACACGCACCACATCGCTGACAACTACGCCCCAGCTGAAACCCACGTTGGTGCCGCCCGCGGCCACAGCCAACAGCCACAACCAGCGGTGCGTCAGAAAAACGCGCCAGATGCGCGGAAACAACACGAAGATCCCGGCGCACGCAAGCGCGTCCACCATGACAGTGGCCCACATGGGATGCAAGCCCCAGCCTTGCAGATAGCGCAGGGGCCACCAGATCAGCCCGTAATTCAGGGCGTTGATCACCAGGCCGGTGACAGCCAGCAAGGGAACCAGGGAAGCGGGGGGAGATCGCACGCCGGCTTGCGGCCTTCAGCCGTGTGCTGAATCGTCGCGGGCGATCTGCAGCAAATGCTCCACTTCGGGGCCGTGGACACGCAGGTTGCTGGCATGCCAGACCTGGATGCGCCACATCAGTACCGCCACCAATATGCCAAAGCCGCTGATGGCGCCAAAGGCCGACACACCCTCACCCGTAGCCCAGGCATAGAGGCCGCCCAACACCAGAATGCACGCCTGTTCATTGAAGTTTTGAACCGCAATCGAGCGGCCCGCACCCATCAGGTTGTGGCCGCGGTGTTGCAGCAGCGCATTCATGGGGACCACCAGATAGCCGCCCAGCGCGCCCAGCAGCACCAGAAACGGCGCGGCCAGCCAGACGTTGTCAATCAAGTTCAGCAGCAGGACCAGCAAGCCCATGCCGATGCCCAGCGCCATCAAACGCGGGGCATCCTCCAGGCGGCAGCGCAAGGACGCGACCACAGCGCCCACCGCAGTGCCCAGAGCTACCACACCCACCAGCGTGGAGGCCTGCGTCACCGTGTACCCCAGCGCTGCACCTGCCCAAGCCAGCACGACGTAGCGCAAGTTACCACTGACGCCCCAGAACAAGGTGGTGGTGGACAGCGAAATCTGGCCCAACTTGTCACGCCACAAGCTTCCGTTGCAACGCCAAAAATCAGGCAGCAGGATCATGGGGTTGCGCGGCAAGGGGCGCATTTCCACGCCCGTATCGGGAATCCGGTTGTTGAACCAAGCAGCGGCCAAGTACAGAAGTACCAGCACGGCAATAGCAGCTTCAGGCGGCGTGTCGATGCTGGTATCGATAAACGGCAGATCCCATGACAGCAGCCACGGCGCGACATTGGGGCCGATCAATTGACCGCCCAACAGAACCCCCAGAATGATGGAGGCGATCGTCAAGCCCTCGATCCAGCCATTGGCTTTAACTAGCTGCGATGCGGGCAGAAGCTCGGTGAGGATGCCGTATTTGGCCGGTGAATAAGCGGCCGCGCCCAGGCCCACAATGGCGTAGGCCAACAAAGGATGGCCTCCAAACAACATCATCAGGCAACCCACAATTTTGATGGCATTGCTCACCAGCATGACCTGCCCTTTGGGCCAGGCGTCGGCTACCGCACCCACGAATGGCGCCAAAACCACATAAAACAAGGCAAACAGCGGCACCAATGAAGCCTGCTGCCACTCCGCGGCATGGGCATCCCGCAGCAACTGAACGGCTGCGACAAACAAAGCATTGTCGGCGAGCGAACTGAAAAACTGCGCCGCCATGATGATGAAAAAGCCGCGTTTCATACCGTCGCTAGGAGATTCAGTTGCATGGGGAAAAGGGCTCAGGTCGGCGCGAAACAGCGGGCTAGAGCGCGCCGCTGCAAAATGGTGCGCGGGTTATAGCATGGGCACAGCTGCCACAATTCCGCCGCAAGCCACGCCTTGTTTGCACGCCCTACACACTATGCCTCGCCCGATTCTTGCCACCATCCACACGGCTGCCCTGCGCGCCAACCTCCAAGCTTTGCGGCGGCGGGCGGGCGATGCCCGCGTGTGGGCTGTGGTCAAGGCGAATGCTTATGGCCACGGAATTGAGCGGGTGTTTGACGGACTGCATGCGGCCGACGGCTTCGCTCTGCTGGATCTGTCCGAAGCCCAACGCCTGCGCTCCTTGGGGTGGCGCGGACCGATTCTTTTGTTAGAGGGTGTGTTTGAGGCCCGTGACCTGGAACTGTGCTCGCGGCTGGGGCTATGGCACACGGTGCATTGCGACGCCCAAATCGACATGCTGGCCGCGCACAAAACCCACGAGCCGCACCGCGTGTTCCTGAAAATGAACAGCGGCATGAACCGCCTGGGCCTGCGTCCCGCGCAGTTTCGCGCCGCCTGGGCGCGCCTGGACGCCTTGCCGCAGGTCGATGAAATTTCGCTGATGACGCATTTCAGCGATGCCGACGGGGCACGCGGTATTGCCGAGCAGTTTGCCGTTTTCAACGCGGCTTGCGCGGACCTCCCCGGAGAGCGGTGCGTATGCAATAGCGCAGCCCTCTTGCGCTTTGGTAATGACGCGCAGGTGGCATCCGACTGGGTGCGTGCGGGCATTGCCTTGTATGGCAGCGCCCCGGATTTCCCCGCCAACGGCGACTGGGGTCTGGAGCCCACCATGAGTTTGCGCTCGAAAATCATCAGCACGCAAGACCTGCAGGTCCGCGACAGCGTGGGTTACGGCTCCACATTTGTGGCCGAAAGACCCATGCGAATCGGCGTAGTGGCCTGCGGCTACGCCGACGGCTACCCCCGCCACGCATCCACCGGCACGCCGGTTTTGGTGGGCGGCGTGCGAAGCAGGGTCGTTGGCCGGATCAGCATGGACATGCTGACCGTTGACTTGTCGGACACGCCGCAGGCACGGATCGGCACCGAGGTCACGCTGTGGGGTCGCAGCACGGGCGGGCCGGTGCTCCGCATCGACGAAGTTGCGGCGAGCGCCCAGACGGTCGGCTACGAATTGATGTGCGCGCTGGCGGCCCGTGTGCCGGTGGCCGTGGATGCCGATTCCGTGAGCAGCGGATAAAGCTGTTCATTTATCCAGTACCATGTCCCCATGGCCAAAGAAAAATCCCAGTTTGTCTGTTCCGATTGCGGGGGCACGAGCCCGAAGTGGTTGGGTAAGTGCCCGGCCTGCGGCGCCTGGAATAGCCTCGTGGAGAGCATCGCCCCGCAACAGGGCGAAACCAAAAACCGTTTTGCCGCGCTGAGCGCCACCGCCGAAATGGCGGTCCTGGCCGACATTGAAGCCAACGAAGTCGAGCGCAGCCCCACTGGCCATGAGGAGCTGGACCGGGTTCTGGGCGGTGGGATCGTTGAAGGGGGGGTCGTGCTGATCGGCGGTGACCCCGGCATCGGGAAATCGACCCTGCTGCTCCAGGCGCTCGACTCGTTGCAGCGCCAAGGCAAAAGCACCTTGTATGTCACGGGCGAGGAGAGCGGCGCACAGGTGGCACTGCGCTCGCGCCGTCTGGGGCTGGAACGATCGCAGGTCCGGGTGCTTGCCGAAATCCAGTTGGAAAAAATCCTTGCCACACTGCAAGCCCACGCGCCCGCCGTGGCGGTCATCGACTCAATTCAGACCGTTTACTCCGACCAGCTCAGCTCCGCCCCGGGCTCAGTGGCGCAGGTGCGGGAATGTGCGGCGCATCTCACGCGTGCAGCCAAAGCCAGCGGGACCTGCATCGTGCTGGTCGGCCACGTCACCAAAGAAGGCGCGCTGGCCGGACCGCGGGTGCTTGAGCACATGGTCGACACGGTGTTGTATTTCGAAGGGGACACCCACGGCCCATTCCGGCTGGTGCGTGCCATCAAAAACCGCTTCGGCGCAGTGAACGAAATAGGCGTATTCGCCATGACCGAGCGCGGGCTCAAAGGCGTATCCAACCCCAGCGCGATTTTTCTGAGTCAGCACACCGAGCCGGTACCGGGCAGCTGCGTGATGGTGACGCTGGAGGGCACCCGACCTTTGTTGGTGGAAGTCCAAGCCTTGGTTGATAGCGGTGGCCCCTCGCCGCGGCGACTGAGCGTGGGACTGGACCGCGATCGCCTGGCGATGCTGTTGGCCGTGTTACACCGCCACGCTGGCGTAGCCTGCATGGACCAAGACGTTTTCGTCAACGCGGTCGGCGGAGTGCGCATCAGCGAACCGGCAGCGGACTTAGCGGTGATGCTGGCCATCTCATCGTCTTTGCGCGGCAAAGCCTTGCCCAAAGGTTTTTTTGCGTTTGGAGAAGTTGGGCTAGCGGGTGAGGTTCGCCCGGCCCCACGCGGACAGGAGCGACTGAAGGAAGCGGCAAAGCTTGGATTTAGCGTTGCGCTGGTACCCAAAGCCAATGCGCCGAAAAAGCCAATTGCAGGCCTGGAAGTGCATGCGGTAGAGCGGGTTGAAGAGGCCCTGCATTGTCTGCGCACGCTGGAATGAGCAAAATGAAGGCGGCTGATGAAATTTGTTCAGCACTATTTCTACGCCATATAAGGGAATGCACTATTTGCAAAGCAATTCAAACCGCGCCTTAATGCGGTATCCTTTCTAGTTGTCGATTCCCTTTGGGGAGTGGTCTCTTGAAGACTTCGATTTCGGCGGGGTAATTGGGTTGACTTTTCTGTTCTTGGGCCTTTGGCCTTTTCTGTTGGAGACACTATGACAATTCATCTGGCACAAGTTTCGCGCCGTTTGGCGATCAGCGCGGCAGTACTCGTCTTTGCGGGCGCGGCAGCGGCGGCAGACACCATCAAGCTCGGCGTACAGGGCCCCTTCACTGGAGGCTCCTCATCCATGGGCGTCAGCATGCGCGACGGCGTTCGTTTGGCTGTTGAAGAAATCAACAAGGCTGGCGGCGTTATGGGTCGGCAAATTGAGTTGATCGAGCGCGACGACGAAGCCAAAAATGAGCGCGGCGTACAAATTGCACAAGAACTGATCAGCCAAAAGGTCACCGCGACCGTGGGCTACATCAACACCGGCGTGGCTTTGGCCTCACAGCGCTTCTACCAAGAAGCCAAAATCCCGGTGATGAACAACGTGGCGACCGGCTCTATCCTGACCCACCAGTTCGATGACCAGCCCGAGAACTACATCTTCCGCAATGCTGCGCACGACAGCATCCAGGCACCCATGATCGTGGAAGAAGCCATCACCCGCCGCAAATTCAAAAACGTGGCAATCCTGGCGGACTCCACCAACTACGGCCAATTGGGCCGCGAAGACTTGGAGCGCGCTCTGTCCCTCAAAGGCATCAAGCCAGTGGCGGTGGAGAAGTTCAACGTCAAGGACGTCGACATGACAGCCCAACTTTTGAAGGCCAAAGCCGCTGGCGCAGAAGTGATTCTGACCTATGCCATTGGTCCTGAACTGGCACAAATCGCCAACGGCATGACCAAGCTGGGCTGGAAAGTCCCCATGATCGGCAGCTGGACTTTGTCGATGGCCAACTTCATCGACAACGCAGGTCCTGGTGGTGAGGGTGCGCGCATGCCGCAAACCTTCATCCAGGCGCCTACCACGCCCAAGCGCCAGGCCTTCATCATCAACTACCTGAAGACCTTCAAGCCGAAAAACGCGCGCATTGACTCACCCGTTTCTGCTGCACAGGGCTATGACTCCATCTATTTACTTGCTGCTGCGATCAACCAAGCGCAATCGCTGGAAGGACCAAAAATCAAGGCCGCATTGGAAGATCTGAAAACGCCGGTGGTTGGCGTGGTGACGACCTACAACAAGCCTTTCACAGCTAAAGACCATGAAGCCATCACGGCTAACATCCCGGTCTTCGGTGAAGTCAAGAGCGGAAAAGTTGACTACGCCTATGAAGAAGATCAAAAGAAGGCATCTGAGGTTCGCGTGAAAGACGCTACAGCTAAGGGTGCTTTGGAAGTAAAGACAAAATAAGCTGAACCCAAAGTAGCGTTCTCCGCCATTACCGCGTTGGCCTTGACAGGCCGACGCGGTAATTTTTTAGGGAGAACACGGTTTGAATATCCGACGGTTTCAACGGGTGAGATAGAAAATGGAAATATTGCTTCAATTGGTTTACAGCGGTATCGCGTTGGGAATGATTTACGCGGTCATTGCGTTCGGGTATCAACTCACTTTTCAAACCTCGGATACCTTGAATTTCGGTCAGGGTGATGCGCTCATGCTGGGTGCAATGGTGGGTTTATCGTTGGTCAACGCCGGCGTGAATTACTGGCTCATGTTGCCCATCGTGATTTTGTTTGGCCTGGTTCAAGGAAGCGTGGTGGAGCGCATCGGCGTAGCTCCAGCCATCAAAATTAAGAGTGAATTCGGCTGGATCATGTCCACCATTGCCCTTGGAATCATTGCCAAAAACGTAGCGGAAAATATTTGGGGTCGCGACGATCTGAAATTCCCGTCACCCTTACCAGAGGCACCCATGCACTTCCTGGGTGCCAACATTTTGCCCATGGAAGTTCTGGTCGTGATTGGCGCCATAACAATGATGCTCGCGGTGGAGTTCTTCAACCGCAAAACCATTTATGGCAAAGCTGTGGTGGCCACATTCAACGACCGTGATGCAGCCAAATTGATGGGCATCAACACCAGCCTGGTCATTACGTTCTCTTATGCGCTGTCATCTGCAACCGCGGGCTTTGCCGGTGCACTGATTGCGCCTTTAACCCTAACCGGCGCGACCATGGGTGCCGTATTGGGCCTTAAAGCCTTTGCGGTTGCCATTATTGGTGGCCTCACCAGCGGCTTGGGGATTATTGTCGGCGGCGTTATTTTGGGAATCGCTGAAACCACGACCGGTTTTTATCTCTCGACCGGCTACAAAGATGTACCCGGCCTCGTTTTGTTGCTGATGGTATTGGCACTCAAACCCGCCGGCTTGTTCGGAAAAACCGCCATCAAGAAAGTCTGAAGATGACCCGCTCCAACATTCTGTTCGCGCTAATCGGATTGGTGCTTCTTGCGACCGCGCCGTTTTATTTGCACAACTCGTATTACATCCACATGATCGGCACGATCATGATTTACGCTATTTTGCTTTTCGGCCTTGACATCGTGGTGGGCTACACGGGGCAGGTGTCACTGGGTCACGCCGGCTTGTTTGGGGTTGGCTCGTACACCGCTGGCGTCTTGTTTTTCAAACTCGGCGCGCCGCTGTGGGTGATTCTGATTGCCAGTGTGGGCGTTACAGCCATCTTTGGTGCAATTCTCGCGTTGCCTGCGCTTCGGGTTACCGGCCCTTACCTGGCCATGGTGACGCTGGCGTTCGGAACGATTGTGCAAATCTTGATCAACGAAATGACCTTCCTCACCGAAGGCCCGCTCGGGATCAAAGTGCCCAAGCCCGCCATCTTCGGAATGAAGTTCACCGAAGACGGCTTTTACTGGCTGGTGCTGGCATTGATGGCGCTGTCGGCGCTGGTCGTCGACCGCATACTGCGCTCGCAGCTTGGCCGCGCTTTTGAAGCCTTGCGCGGCAGCCCGGTGGCCTCGGACTGTATGGGTGTGTCGGTGTACCGCTACAAGGTGTACGCATTTGTAGTGAGTGCCGGGTTTGCAGGCCTCGCAGGGTGCCTGTATGCCTATTCAGAGCAATACATTTCGCCCAATACCTACAACTTCGAGCTGACGGTTTTGTTTTTGCTCGCGGTCATTATGGGCGGACGCAAGTCGCGCTTGGGCTCGCTGCTTGGCGCGGCCATCATCGTGATCCTGCCCAAATTACTCGACGATTTGGCTCTATTCCGTTCGGTGGCGACCACCCTGGCGGTGTTGATGGCGGTGGGTGCTGCTATTGCAATCAGCAAGCACATTTCAACGCCCCGCAAGATGGCGATTCCAGTCATCGGCACTGCGGCTCTGGCAGCGTTCTCCTTTTGGCTGACCTCCATCACCGACTGGCGTCTGAGTATTTTTGGTTTGATGATCTTGTTCGTGGTCTATTACTTGCAGGACGGCATCGTTGGATTCTTCCGCAATCTGCTTTTCCGCAAGGCCCGGTCGGTTGATGCGGACGCCGCTTTCGACACGCAACTCGACGCACTCAGCCAGGCTGCTGCAGGCCGAAGCGGTGGTGATGTTTTGGTCGCTCAGGGCGTACTGATGCAGTTCGGCGGCCTAAAGGCTCTGAACATGGTGGATCTGCGCATCAAGCGCGGCTCCATCCACGGCCTCATCGGCCCTAATGGCTCGGGCAAGAGCACGATGATGAATGTGCTGACCGGTATTTACGTGCCAACGGCAGGCAGCATCGCGTTTGACGGAGACTCCGTTGTCGGTCGTACATCCTCGGACATCGCACTTTCCGGCATTGCACGTACCTTCCAAAACGTACAGTTGTTCGGCGAAATGACGGCGCTGCAAAACGTGCAGGTGGGCTTGCACCACACTTTTGACAGTAATTTTGTAGATGTTGCGCTTAACTCATCGCGTTACCAGCGCGAAAACGATGCCTCCGTTCAGCGCGGCTTGGGCTTGCTGCATTTCGTAGGCCTTGGCGAATTGGCCGGCGAAGAGGCTCGCAATCTGCCGTATGGCAAACAACGCTTGCTGGAAATAGCCCGCGCCTTGGCGCTCGATCCGCAACTGCTGCTGCTCGATGAGCCTGCTGCTGGCTTAACGGCACCCGATATCAAAGAGCTGATCACGATCATCCGCAAAATCCGCGACCACGGTATCACGGTCATTCTGATCGAACACCACATGGATGTGGTCATGTCGATTTGTGATGAAGTCACTGTGCTGGACTTCGGCCAGAAAATCGCCGAGGGCAAGCCCGCGGCGGTACAAGCCGATGAGAAGGTCATTGAAGCCTACCTTGGCGCACCCGCCGCCTGACCCACGACACCCAAGGATTTACCCCCATGTTGAGCATTCAAAACCTGGAAGCCGGATACGGCAAGGTGCAGGTCTTGCACGGAATTTCGCTGACCGTACCCAAGGGCAAAGTCGTCACCCTGATCGGCTCCAACGGTGCAGGAAAAACCACCACCATGCGCGCCATATGCGGCATGGTCAAACCGGGCGGCGGTGAGATCAGCCTCAATGGCAAACGCATTGACGGATTGGAGTCATACACCATCGCCAAATTGGGGCTGGCACATTCGCCGGAAGGCCGCCGCGTGTTTGCCACCATGTCCGTGACAGATAACTTGATTCTGGGTGCCTTCCCGCGCCTGACCGGCAGCCGCCCCAAAGGCGACGTCGCTGGTGATCTAGAGCGCGCTATGGAGTTGTTTCCCCGCTTGAAAGAACGGCGCAATCAGTTGGCCGGCACGCTATCGGGCGGTGAGCAGCAGATGCTGGCCATGGCCCGCGCGGTCATGCTCAACCCTGACATTGTTTTGCTCGATGAGCCCTCCATGGGTCTGGCGCCCATCCTGGTCGAAGAGGTGTTCCGCATCATCAACGACCTGAAGTCGCGCGGCGTGACTATGCTTTTGGTCGAGCAATTCGCTGCAGCAGCCCTGAAGGTTGCTGACTACGGCTACGTCATGGAAAACGGGCGTATCTCGGTACACGGCGAGGCCGCCAAATTGCGCGACGACCCAGCGGTCAAGGCGGCGTACCTGGGCGGCGGACATTGAGACGTTCATCCTGCCCCTAGAATGATGGGCTTGACCTCTGTTTCAAAGCCCGTTCATAGAAAGAAGCTCCCATGACCGTTATGCCGCCCTCCATGTCCGACCGCGACGGCAAAATTTGGATGGACGGCCGCATGGTCGACTGGCGCGATGCCAAGATCCACGTGCTCACGCACACATTGCACTACGGCTGCGGGGCTTTTGAGGGCGTACGCGCCTACAACACGGTCAACGGCACCGCCATCTTCCGCCTGCAGGAACACACCGAGCGTCTCTTTAACAGCGCCAAAATTCTGCGCATGAACATCCCCTTCTCCAAGGAAGAAGTTATGCAAGCGCAAAAAGATGTAGTGCGTGAAAACAAGCTGGAGAGCTGCTACCTGCGCCCGCTGACCTGGATTGGTGACCGCAAGCTAGGTGTTTCGCCGAAGGGAAACACCATCCACCTGATGGTCGCCGCCTGGCCCTGGGGGGCTTACCTGGGTGAGGAAGGCTTGAAGCGCGGCATCCGCGTCAAAATCTCCAGCTACACCCGGCATCACGTCAACATCACCATGACGCAGGCTAAGGCAGTGTCGAACTACACCAATTCGATTTTGGCGAACATGGAAGCCACAGATGATGGCTACGATGAAGCCATGCTGCTTGATGCGAATGGCTTTGTCTCTGAAGGTGCGGGCGAGAACCTATTTGTCATCAAAGATGGCGTGGTCTACACCCCCGACCTCTCAGCCGGCGCACTCAACGGCATAACCCGCAACACGGTTTTCCACATCTGCAAAGACCTGGGGCTGGAGCTGGTGCAAAAGCGGATCACACGCGACGAGGTCTACATTTGTGACGAAGCGTTCTTCACCGGCACGGCAGCGGAGGTCACGCCCATCCGCGAGTTGGACCGCATTGCGCTGGGTGCGGGTGCGCGCGGCCCCATCACCGAGAAGATCCAGTCCGCATTTTTCGATATCGTCAACGGTCGTAACCCGAAATATGCGCACTGGCTGGCGCACGTCTGAAGCCCGAGGCTCTTATGTCTAAGCAACAGTCCGTGGTTGAGGTCCTGGCGAGAGACCTCAACCCGCAAGGCGGTGTCTTTTGTCCCAGCCCCCTGGCGGGCATGAAGTCCTGGAACACCCACCCCAAGGTCTACCTCGATGTAGCCCGGCAGGGGCATGGTAAGTGCCCTTATTGCGGCACGGTGTACCAGCTCAAAGCCGGGGAACATGTCAACGCCCAACACTGACAAAACCGCAGTCTTTTTCCTAACAGGGCGCGCGGCGTGATCGCATCTTTTCCGGCCCCCCTGGGTGCCGAGACCCTGTTGATTGCACCGCAGTGGATCGGGGATGCCGTAATGACCCAACCCTTGCTGGCGGTCTTGCACGCCCGCGGACAAAGACTGACTGTTGGCGCGCTGCCGTGGGTAGCACCGGTGTATCGGGCGATGGCGCAGGTGTCCCGTGTCATTGAGTTTCCCTTTGCGCACGGCCGCCTGCAGTTGTCCGACCGGAGGAACTTGGCCAAAAGCCTTCGCGGGCAATTCCAGCAGGCGGTGGTTTGCCCGAACTCACTGAAGAGTGCGCTCGTACCGTGGATGGCAGGTATTGACCAGCGCATAGGCTACCGCGGTGAAGCGCGCTGGGGACTCTTGACCCACGCGCTACCCAATCCCCCCCGGCATGATCGCGGCTCCATGGTGAAGCATTATCTGGCGCTAGCGGGTGGCATCGTACCCACAGACGACCCGGTGCGCCCGGTGCTACAGGTCAAGCCGGACACGCGCATCGCAGTTTTGAGCAGTTGGGGCTTACACGCTGATGGCTATTATGTTTTTGCACCCGGCGCGGAATACGGCCCCGCTAAACGATGGCCAGCGCGGCACTTTGCAGAATTGGCAGGGCGCTTGAATGCACCGGTCGTACTGTTGGGATCGGCCAGCGACCAAGCCTTGTGCGAAGAAATTGTGCGTCTTGCCCAGGTGTCCCGCCCTGGTGCGTGCACCAACCTGGCCGGGCGTTCGGGCCTGGATGAGTCCTTGGCGCTGGTAGCAGGCGCCCGCGCCTTGGTGAGCAACGACTCGGGTTTGATGCACATCGCGGCGGCCTTGGGTACGCCCCAGGTGGCACTTTTTGGGTCCTCCAATCCGCTGCATACGCCACCTATGAGCGATGTGGCGCGAATTTTGTGGCTAAAAAACGATGCCGGATACCATCCACCATTGGATTGCGCACCCTGTTACGCGCGCACATGCCCGCTGGGGCACACACGCTGCCTGCAAGACCTAACCCCACAGCGGGCGATGGATGCCTTGGCTAGCCTGGGGTAAAAAAAAGCCACCCCGGTTGGGGGTGGCTGTAAAGGTCTCCGAGGAGACTTCGTTGGAACCGGGTTGCTGAATGCGTTAACGACTTTTCAGCGTGTTGACTGTGACAGCAGTGGTTGGGAATGTAGTGTGCGGACAGACACCCGATATCCCCTGATTGGGGGATATTTCGCATATTTCTGTGTGTTTTATTGTTGGGTAAAAGCCCGCGAAGCCTCTACGCGACCGAGGGGAATGGTCAGCTCAAAACGCGCGCCGCCGGATGGGTTGTTCGTGCACCGAACCGATCCGCCGTGCCGCTCGGCGATAGATTTGACGAGCGCCAGCCCCAGACCCACGCCTCCGCCCGTCTCCGAGACGCCGGGAAGCCGATAAAAGGGCTGGAAAACACGCTGCTGATGTTCAACGGGCACGCCCGGTCCCTGGTCAATCACCGCTAGACGTACCACCGACGGCATTTCCTGCAGCGCGGGGCGCACTTCGAGAATCACACCAGCGGTCACCGCGTTACCGTGAGAGGTACGCCCGTGACGAAGGGCGTTTTCGAGCAAGTTACGAATGGCCCTGCGCAGCAATTTAGGAACTCCCTGCACCTGCACCGCCGCTTCTGAACAGTTCAGCAGGGCGCCGGTATGCGCACACTCTTGCGCACACAGTGGCACCAGATCGACCAGCTCCACAGCGCCCAGATCCGCCTCCTTGGCGTCCAGTCGACTGGCTAACAAAATTTCACCAATCAGTTGGTCGAGCTCACTGATATTGCGCTCCAACTCCAGCCGCAGTGCATCACGCGCATCCCCACCTTGCAACAACTCCAAGCCCATGCGCAGGCGGGCAAGCGGTGAGCGCAACTCGTGAGACGCATTGGCTAAAAGCGATTTTTGCGATTCGAGCAAGGTGTCACGCGCCTGCACCAACGCTTCGACACGCTGCGCAGCGTGGTTGAAGCGGCGCGCCAAAAATGCCGCCTCATCGTTACCCTCCACCAACGCACGCGCACCCAAATTGCCATCTCCCCAGGCCTCTACGCTTTTTTGCAGGTTCTCCAACCGACGGGTCAAGCGTCGGACCACTGGATATGTTCCCAAGGCAACCGCCAAAGCGACCAGGCACAAGGCCGATACCCAACCTATCGAGCCCATCCATGGCCGCAGCTCGGGACGGGGCATGTGGACATGCAACACCTGCCCACCCTCCATTTGCACCAGGAATTCGGGACCGCGCCCGAACTGGCCGACCGGCAGCGCCCGATGCTCCAGCGATTCGTCGACTCCGGTTACAGAATGGTTTTCCCTGTCACCATCAGGATCTGCTTCTGCCGAATGCCAACTGGACTTCGCAGGCTCAGCCAGCGGACGCATAGCCGCCGCACCGAGCACCTCGCCGGCTGCGTTGCGCAACACCACGTGGCGCAATGGCGGGTCCATGGTCATACGCCACACCGTACCAACGGCCAGGGTCAGCACCGCTATTGCTAGAACCACCGCCAGCCAAATCCGGAAATACAGCTTGCGGTACACGGCTGGCGCGACTCAGTCTTGTTGGCGCGCGAAGGTGTAGCCGACGCCACGCACGGTCAGGATGCGCTTGGGATTTTTGATGTCGTCCTCAATCGCCACGCGAATACGGCCCATGTGGACATCGATGGAGCGGTCAAACGCTTCGAGCTCGCGCCCGCGCACGGCTTCCATAATCTGGTCGCGCGTCAGTACCCGCCCTGCACGCTGCGCCAAAGCCACCAGCAAATCAAACTGGTAGGAAGTCAGCACACAGACTGCACCCGCCAAGGTGACGGTACGTGCGTCTCGGTCAATCTCCAGCCGACCGAACTGCATTTTTCCTTGAACGCCATCCGTGAGGACAGCGCCCTGTCGCCGCAGAATGGCTTTGATGCGGGCCAGCAATTCGCGCGGCTCAAAGGGTTTTGCGAGGTAATCATCCGCTCCGATTTCCAGGCCCAGGATGCGGTCCATGGGATCGCCTTTGGCCGTCAGCATGAGTACCGCTACGCGGCCTATGCCGTCACCCATTGCCCGTATCGCACGGCACAAGTCCAGCCCGTCCATATCCGGCAGCATCAAATCCAGAATGACCAGATCAATCGCTGGATTGGCGCCTTGCAACGCTGCCAAACCGCTGCGGCCATCACCCGCTTTACTGACCACGAAATGGTTTTGCTCCAGGTAACTCGCCAGCATGGCGCACAGGCGGGCGTCGTCGTCGATGATGAGCAATCGGGAAGTCATGGTTCAGTGTAGCGGTCGCCCGTGAGCGCCCGCGCCGTACACATGAACAATACGAAAAGTTATGTAAAGCCCCACGCCGCCAAAGGCGCTTGCTTCAACCGCGACGCAGTCGCTCGGCAAGCCAGATCAAAGCGAGCACCGGCACACCCAGAAATGCAGTCGCGGTAAAAAACTCTGCATAACTATGGGCGTCCACGTACTGCCCGGAAAATCCGGCCAGGAACTTCGGGAACAGCAGCATCAGTGAGCTGAACATGGCGTACTGCGTGGCGGAATACTGCACGTTGGTCAGCGACGACAAATATGCAATGAAGGCGCTGGTGGCGATACCGCCCGCCAGGTTATCGGCAGAGACAACAGCAATCAAAGCATGCACGTCATGTCCCTGTCCTGCCAGCCAGGCAAACAGTAAATTGCTGGACGCACTCAGCACGGCGCCCAACATCAAAACCCGCATAACACCCCAGCGCATCGCCATGGCACCGCCGGCAAACGCGCCCAGCAGGGTCATCAGCACGCCGTAAATTTTTGTTACCGCCGCGACCTCGTCTTTGGTGTAACCCATGTCGACATAAAAAGGATTGGCCATGATGCCCATCACCACGTCGCTGATCCGGTAGGTCGCAATCAAAGCCAGGATCACCACGGCCTGGGCGCGGTAACGCAGCACAAAGTCTGCAAACGGGTTGACCACCGCGCCGCGTAACCATTCCAGCAAATTTTTGCTGGGTGCCAGAGGGAGGGGCACCGGCTCTCGGGAAAACAAGACCGTGACCACACCGGGCAACATACTCAAAGCCATAGTCAGATAAGCGGTTTGCCAGGGTCCATGCTGGTATCCGGCTGTGTCGGGAGCCTCAGCGCGCGCCGCAATCCATAGCGCGCCGGCGCCGGCCCAAATCATCGCAATGCGGTAACCGGTTTGGTACGTCGCGGCCAGCGCGGCCTGGTGGTCGCTGTCAGCGGACTCAATGCGAAAAGCATCCAAGGCAATATCCTGGGTGGCCGAACCCACGGCGACCGCAATGGCGCACCAGACCACCGGCATCAGCGACTGTTGCGGATCGGTCAGCGCCATGCCGACCAGCGCGGCCATGATCACCGCCTGCGCGAGCAACAACCAGCTACGCCTGCGCCCCAGGGCGCGCGTCAATAGGGGAATCGGCAGCCGGTCGACCATGGGTGCCCAGGCCCACTTGAAGGCATAGGCCAGCCCGATCCAGCTCATGAATCCAATGGTGGTGCGGTCGATGCCGGCCTCGCGCAACCAAAAACTTAGCGTTCCAAAGACCAGCAATAAAGGCAGCCCGGAAGAAAAACCCAACGACAACATGCGCAGGGAAGCCGGTTCGGCATAGACCTTAAGACTGCGGAGCCAACTGGTAGCTGCCGTTGGCGGGGGCTGTTCATGCATGAAGGGAATAATAACGGTGTGAAACCCAACCCAGATGCAGCCCCGAAAGCGATGAGTGCCATACGCGCCTGTGCGCTGGCGCTGGCTGTGGTCTGTGCCAGTGTGCCGGTGGCCGCGCAGCAACGTGAAGGTGTCAACGTGGGCAAGCGTTCCGCCTTCACCAACCTGGTTCCGGCCCAGGACGTGGAAAGAATGGCTGGGCAGCAATACAAGCAGGTTCTGGAGCAGGCCGACAGCAAAAATGCGTTGGCTCCATCCAGCAGCGAAGAGCTCAAACGGCTGCGCACCATCGCGCAACTCCTGATCCCCTTTGCCACCCCGTGGAACGAGCGCGCCAGCCAATGGCAATGGGAGGTGAACCTGATTGGCTCCAAGCAAATCAACGCCTACTGCATGCCGGGGGGCAAGATTGCGTTCTACACCGGCATCATGCGCACGCTGCAACTGACCGATGACGAAGCCGCCATGGTGATGGGGCATGAGATGGCCCACGCGCTGCGCGAACACGCGCGCGAGCGCATGGGCAAATCCACGGTGACAACGGGCGCAGCCCGTTTGGGCGGGGCCTTGCTCTCAGGCTGGTTGGGCATCGACCCCAACTTGACCGATATGGTGGCGCAGCAGGGCGCCAACCTGCTCAACCTCAAATTCAGCCGCGAAGACGAATCCGAGGCCGACCTCGTGGGCATGGAGATCGCCGCGCGCGCCGGCTTCGATCCGCGCGCGGGCATCACCCTCTGGGAAAAAATGGGCGCCAACAACAAAGGCGCGCCGCCGCAATGGCTGTCCACCCACCCGGCCAGCGAGACGCGGATTGCCGACATGCAAGCCGCACTGCCCAGCGTGATGCCGCTTTTCGAGCGCGCCAGAGCGGCGCAAGGCGGCAAGCCCTAGTAAAAACCCTGATTGATTTAATTTTTGATGGAATAACACTGTGGTGCATCTGCCCTGCACCACACCATGTCCGCCAACGTCACCATCGCCGAAATCGCCCGCAACGCCGGCGTAGGGACTGCAACCGTAGACCGCGTGCTCAATGGCCGCACCGGTGTGAATTCGGAAACCGAGCGCAAGGTTTTACAGGCAATTGACAACTTAGGCACCCCCATCGTCACCCGGGGTCGACCGCGCAGCAAAGGAAACTGGAAGTTCGCCTATGTGCTGCCGGATCTGCAAAGCACGTACCTTAACCAGCTTGAGCGCCACATCGCCCAAACGGCCGGCGACTTCCGCCACCAACACATCACCGAAATCACCTACCGTCTGGACGCGGACGACCCCGCCGAATTCGGGCTCGCGTTGGGCCGGGTCAGCGGCTGCGACGCCATGGTGCTCGTCGCGCCGGACGTGCCTGCGGTCAAGCTAGCGATCAACGAGCACGTGCGCGCTGGCGTGCATGTGGTCACCTTGTTCAGCGATGTGGCCGGTTCGATGCGCCAGGCCCATGTTGGTGCAGACGCGCGCGCCGAAGGGCGCACCGCCGGCCTGTTACTGGGACGCATGGCGCGTCCGGGTCCGCGCTCGGTTCTCCTGCTGCTCTCAACCGCAACCCGCATGTCCAACGAAATTGAGCGCCGCATCGGTTTTGCGCAGGTTGTGGAAGACCGTTTCCCCGCACTGGAGGTCGTCCGGCTGACCGACCTGCCCGCCGACGACGACGATGCCTGCGACTACCTGGTGGACCACCTGACAGCGCAGGTAGAAGCATCACGGCTGGGCGGCGTGTATTGCGTGGGCGGTGCCACAGCCGGCACCGCCAAAGCGCTTGCCCTGTTGGGCCTGACCACCGAAGTCCCGTTGGTGGCACACGATTTGACGTCCACCCACCAGGCCATGCTGGTGGATGGAACGATGGCTTTTGTGTTGCACCAGGACGTGCATTACTGCGTGCTCACGGCGGCGCGCACCTTGCGCGGCTTGTGCGAAAACATCCGCGGCGCGCCCAGCGTGGTGCAGCCCCGGGTTGAAATCTTGACTGCTGAGAATCTGCATTGATGCGGCGGCCGGATGTGTGTTGGTGTGTTGGTCTCTGTTTATTACTTTGAGGAGAACTATTGATGAAGAAGCTACTGAAAAAACTGCCCGCACTCGCGACCGTCGCGCTGGCAGGTGCACTGAGCGTGGGCACCGCCCAGGCCCAGGACAAAACCATCACCCTGTGCTGGGCGGCATGGGACCCGGCCAATGCGCTGGTCGAGTTGTCCAAGGACTTCACGGCGCAAAGCAAGATCAAGATGAAGTTCGAATTTGTGCCATGGCCCAATTTCGCGGACCGCATGCTCAATGAGCTGAACTCCAAAGGCAAACTATGCGACCTGATCATTGGTGACAGCCAGTGGATCGGCGGCTCGGCAGAGAGCGGCCACTACGTCAAGCTCAATGACTTCTTCGCCAAAGAAGGCATCAAGATGACGGACTTCGCACCGGCCACCGTGGTCGGCTACGCAGAGTGGCCCAAGAACACGCCCAACTACTGGGCGCTGCCGGCCATGGCCGACGCACTGGGTTGGACCTACCGCAAAGACTGGTTCAGCAAGCCCGAAATCCAGGCTGAGTTCAAGAAAAAGCACAAGCGTGACCTGGCTCCGCCCAAAACCTGGACCGAGTTCAAGGAAGTGTCTGAATTCTTCCAGGGTCGCGAGATCGACGGCAAGAAGGTCTATGGCGCGTACATCTTCACCGAGCGTGGCTCTGAAGGCATCACCATGGGTGTGAGCAACGTGCTCTACCCATTCGGCTTCAAATACGAAGACCCCAAAAAACCGTACGCAATGGACGGCTTTGTCAATTCACCGGACGCGATTCGTGCGCTGGAGTTTTACAAGTCGCTCTACAAAGGCAGCACGCCCCCCGGCATGACCAACTCATACATGGGTGAGGGTCTGGACGCATTCAAGTCCGGCCAGGTGGCCATGATGATGAACTGGTTTGCCTTCTTCCCGGGTCTGGACAAAGACCCGCAAGTCGGCGGCGCCAAGATTGGCTACTTTGTGAACCCCTCGGATAAAACCAAGGGCGTGCAGCTCGGTGGACAGGGTATCTCGGTGGTGTCGTACTCGCCTAACCGCAACGAAGCGCTGCAGTACATCAAATGGTTTGCCAACCCTGAAGTGCAGAAAAAGTGGCAGGCTATCGGCGGCTCTTCAGCGCACAACGCGGTGCTCAAAGACCCCGGTTATCTGAAGAGCGCACCGTACGCGGCAGCGTTCCAGGAGTCGATGAACCAGGTGGTCGACTTCTGGGCTGAGCCGTCCTACGCGCAACTGCTGCTGGCTGAGCAAAAGCGTGTGCACGACTTTGTGGTGGCCGATAAAGGCACTGCCAAAGAAGCGCTGGACGGCCTGCTGGCTGACTGGAAGAAAGTGTTCAAAGAGGACGGCAAGCTCAAATAAGCTGCCCCTTCGGTAAAACGCCGCACCCGTCCTCCGTGTCCCCATGGGCGACGGGTGCCCTTCCCGGTTCTCTGACTGCAAGCCCCTATGTCCTCAACGAATCCATTGGTTGACCGTTTGGCACGCGCCACCCCCGCGCCGCTGGCGCAGCGTATGCGCGGCTTGTCGGACCGCTCGATTGCGTGGATCTTCATCGGCCCGACGATGCTGTTGTTGCTGGCGATCAACATCTTCCCGCTGATCTGGACGATCAAGCTGTCGTTCACCAATTTCCGGGCCAACCGCCCCAATGCGTCCCCCGTCGATGTGGGCATCGACAACTATGTCTCGGTGCTGACCGACCCCGATGTATGGGCGGCCATGCAAACCACCGCGCACTTCGTCTTCTGGACCATCTTGCTGCAAACCCTGATCGGTTTTGCCCTGGCCTACCTGATTGACCGCAAATTCCGCGGGCACGGGTTTTGGACCACCCTGATTCTGATTCCCATGATGTTGTCGCCCGCCGTGGTGGGCAACTTCTGGGCCTTTTTGTACCAGCCTCAAACGGGGCTGTTCAACGTCATCGCCTCCTTCATCAGCGGAGCCTCCCCCTCGTCGTTTTCCATGCTGGGCGAAGTGCCGCTGGCGCCTTGGGCCATCGTGATCGTCGACGTGTGGATGTGGACGCCCTACGTCATGCTGATCTGCCTGGCCGGCCTGCGCTCCATTCCAGACTACATCTACGAGGCCGCTGAGGTGGACCGCGCCTCTAAATGGCGGCAGTTCTGGTCCATCACGCTGCCCATGGTTTTGCCTTTCATCATGCTGGCGGTTTTGTTCCGGGGCATTGA
>CAIOUR010000168.1 GCA_903861575.1 uncultured beta proteobacterium
CCCCGCGCCTTCGATCCGGCACGCTTGGAAGACTTTCTTGGTGCCATCGTCAACATCTACGGGCCACGCATGCTGCGCTACAAGGGCGTGCTGTATATGAAGGACACGGAGCGCAAGGTGATTTTTCAGGGTGTGCACCAGTTGATGGGCAGCGATTTAGGCCCGCCCTGGGGTGCCGATGAGCTGCGCCAGAGCAAAATGGTATTCATCGGGATCGACCTGCCCCAAGACATCTTGCGTCAAGGCCTAGAGCAGTCGCTGGTCTGAAGCGCCAGCCCATGCGCATGCTTGTTGGCGATGTTTTCTGCGATTTTTCAATGGATGGGTTTGGGACTTAGCTTGCCTGTACACTCGCGCGCCGAAGCCGAGTCCCTCGCCGCCGCACGGAAAACGGGCGGCAGAGCGCCTTCCATAGATTCCCAGCCAATTGGCCCCCACAGGAGACGAGCCGTGAAACCCCCCGCCAAAAAGCCTGCCCCACGCACTGCAACCGCTCCGGTCAAAGCCGCACCTGTGAAAGCCAAGACAGCCGTCAAGTCGCCAACCGCCAAATCGGCACCGGCGTCCAAAACTCCGGTAGCCTCGAAAAAAGCGATCGCGCCGGTTACGAAGGTCGCAGCTAAAACAGCATCCAAAGCGCCGCCCAAAACCACATTGAAGCCTACAGCGAAAGCAGTCCCGCCCAAGGTAGCAGCATCAAAGTCAGCGGCCCTGCCGGCAAAAAAAGCGGTAGCGACTGCACCTGCCAAGAAGGCCCCATCGGTTGCGCAACTTGCCGCCAAAGTAGCACCGAAACCGGTGACAAAGCCCGTGATCAAGCCTGCAGTAGTGCCTGCAGCAACGAAGCCAGCGGTAAAGGCAGTGCCGCTGCCTCCCTCTGCACCCATCGTACATGCCTCTGGTATCGTGAAGGCGGTGCGCCCCTCGTCGCGTTTGGTGCAAATCACCGTGCCTTCCATGGCGCAAAGCGTGGCCTCCAACGCCGCCAAGTCCTCTTTCCTGCCCACCGAAGCCCGCGACGAGTTGCATCCGCTGGTGCCGCATGCCATCAAGAAAGACCCCAAGCTCGCTGGCAACTGGAAGAAGAAGGCCCCTGGCGACTTGAGCGACGACGAATTGATCGCCATGCCCGATTCGGAATACATGAACGACGTGCAAATGACCGCGTTCCGTCTCAAACTGGTGGCGCTGAAAAACGGCATTCTGAGCAATGCCGGTGAAACCACCGAGCACCTGCGCGAAGACACATCAGTCATGCCGGATCCCGCCGACCGGGCCACGATTGAAGAAGAACACGCCTTGGAGTTGCGCACCCGCGACCGCGAGCGCAAACTTTTGAAGAAGATTGAACAGGCGATCAGCCGCATTGACGCCAACGAATACGGCTACTGCGATGAAACCGGAGAGCCCATTGGCGTTGGCCGCTTGCTGGCCCGTCCCACCGCCACACTGTCGCTGGAAGCGCAGCAGCGCCGTGAACTCAAGCAGAAGATGTTTGGGGACTGAACGTCAGCTCACAACCCCGGGCCGCTTTGACCGATATCCACCAACTGCGCAAAGCCGAATTGGCACAGCTGCGTAAGCCACCGACAGCGCCTTCAGCAACACCCGCATTGACTGAAGCAGTTGCGCCGGCCGGTGTGTCCGAACGCGGCCGGGCGGAAATTTTGGCCAAGATTGATGCGATCGAAGCCCAGATGCGCGCTGAATGGGCGGCCCCGGCGAGCGCTGCGGCACTCAGGCGTTGAACAGCTTGGCGCCCTGGCGACGGTAGTCGCGCGGGGTCATGCCCTTGATATCCAAAAACCGGCGGTTGAAATTGGCCAGGTTGTTGAAACCGACCTCAAACGCGATCGCCGTGATCTGCTGGTCTGACGCGGTCAGCAACTGGCAGGCCCGGTTAATGCGCACGTGGTTCACAAAATCAGTGAACGTATTGCCGGTTGCGCGTCGGAAAAAACGCGAAAAGCGGCTCTCGCTCATACCGAATTCCTCAGCCAGATCCGCAGCGGACAAGATGTCACCGAACTGACCCGTGATGCGACCCAAGATCGCGTTGATCTGATCCAGTTGCGCATCGTTGTCCACGCTCTGGATCTGCGCAGTCGACAGCAGACGGTATTCACTGCAGCGGGCGAGTTCATTGAGGAACTCACAAAACGCAGCGAAGCGTGCAAGGCCTTGTGTCGCCTTGATACGCTGCCAGTACAGCTGCGCTTTGGCGCCCATGTCAAAAAATTCGATGCCATGGCGGGCCCGCTCCAGCAATGGCAATGCGGAGCGCAGTTCTGGGATGGCGCGGCTGCTCTGCTCAATCGGTTCGTGTGGAAACTGAATCACCAGATCACGTTCGGCCACGCCGCCATCAGGCAGGTCCATGCTGATCCAGTTATGCGGCAAGCGCGGGCCGGTGAGCACCAGGTGGCCGGGTTGGAACTGGCCTATCCAGTCCCCGACAAAGGCTTTGCCCGATGTTGCGGTGATGAGATGCAGCTCGTATTCGTCGTGGTAGTGCCAGCGCGCCAGGGGCGTGGGAAAGCCATGGGAGAGGCAACGCACGATGCCAACCTCCTCCGGCCGCTCGTAACCCAGCTCGGGCGAGCGCACATAGTCGTGCTCCAGCTCGGGGCTTAGTTGGCGCGGTTTAGCAGGCACAGGCGTAGCGACTTAGGACATGACGCTACCGCCATCGACGTTGAGTGTCTGGGCGGTGATATAGGCTGCATCGTCGCTCGCCAGAAATACAGCGGCACCGCAAATGTCACTCGGGTCTCCCATATAGCCCAGCGGTACCGCAAGGCCCACCCGCTTTTTGTTCTCGCCAATGGGCAGGTTTTCATACTTGGCAAACAAACTGTCCACATGCGCCCACATGGGGGTATTGATCACCCCGGGCGCAATGCCGTTGACCCGGATTTTGTGCGGTGCCATAGCCAGCGCAGCGCTTTGGGTGTAGCTGATGATGGCGGCCTTGCTGGCGCAGTAATGCGACACCAAGGCCTCGCCGCGTCGCCCCGCCTGGCTGGCCATGTTGATGACGCTACCACCGCTCACGCCATGATCCACCATCTGCGCCAGCACCTTTTGCATCACAAAAAATGCGCCTTTGACATTGACCGCGAACAGCTTGTCGTACATCGCCTCATCGCTTTGCAGCAACGGAGCCATGTCAAAAATCGCAGCGTTGTTGAACAGCGTGGTGACCGGCCCGAAACGTTCCCGTGCCGCAACCAGCAAGGCGTCAATCGACTCCATACGCCGCACATCGGTGGATACATAGATCAGGGTATCGGGGTGGCGCGCCATCAGCGCGGCCAACTCCGGCGTGGGTTGCATACCCAGGTCCGCAACCGTGCAACGTGCACCCTGCGCGAGATAAGCCGCCGCAACGGCTAAGCCGATGCCACCGGCAGCACCGGTCAGGATGGCATGTTTGCCTTTCAAACGTTCACTCATGGGCTTGTCCTTTTCATCAATGCTTGTACCCGTCCGAAGGCCTGCGATAACGCCTCGCGCAACTGCGAATCACCGGCCAGAGGCCCCCACAGTGTGGCATCGGCGCAAAAGGCCTGCACCGGGTCCACGCTGGCGCAGATGGCGTGCGCAACAGCCGGATCCATCGCCTGGTCCTGGTAGGTGTAGGCGATAGCGCCCGCGTGCCAGCGCTGCAAATAAGCCAGGAACAGCGCGGGCAGCATGGCCACGCTGGCAATGGTCTCCCCGCGCTCCAGGCGCTCGCGGATGGTGGGCGCAATAAACCCTGGAATTTTCGAGAAGCCGTCCATGGCCACGCGCTGGTTGGTATCGGCAATCGCCGGGTTAGCAAAACGATCCAGCACCACGTCGCGATACTGCGGCAGGTTAATAGGGCTGGGGCGCTCGGGCGTATCCAGCACGGGTATCACGTCGTCGGTGACGTAATCGAAGGCGAAACGGCGGATCTGCGCGTCTTGCGTACCCTCATGGATATAGGTGTAACCCACCAGCGTACCGGCCCAGGCAATGCAGCTGTGGCTGGCGTTGAGCAAGCGGATTTTGGCTTCCTCATAGGCCTGAACCGAGGCCACCATCTCCACCCCGACCCGTTCCCAGGCGGGTCGCCCGCCAATGAAGTTGTCTTCAATCACCCACTGGATAAAGCTCTCGCCCATCAGCGCGGCCGGGTCGTCCACGCCGGTTGCAGCGGCGACCCGCTCGCGCACCGCAGCCGTGGGGCGCGGCGTGATGCGGTCCACCATGGCGTTGGGGCTGGACGTGTTGCGCTCCACCCATTCACGTAGCGGCGCATCCCCCAGCAAGTCAATGAACTGCAGCAAGCCTGCGCGGGCCCGCTCACCGTTGTGCCGCAGGTTGTCGCAATTGAGCAGCGTTACCGCACCCGAACTGGCGCACATACGTGCCCGCAGGATCGCCACCAGCGCGCCATAAATGGTGCTCCCCGCGCGTCCGGCGCCCGCGGTATCCAGATCGGTTTGCAGATCTGCAAAACCCAGGTCCAGGCGGTCTTTGCTGTCCAGGTAGTAACCGGCTTCGGTGACGGTGAAAGAGATGATGCGGGTACTGTCCTGCGCGCCGGTTGCCACGAGACCGCTGAGCTGCGCGTCCCAGGGGATGACACGGCTGATCGCGCTGATGCGGGTGTAGCTGCGCTCTCCTTGCGGAGTGACCGTCTCCAGCGTGTAGACGCCGTTTTGCGCAACCAGTGCGGCAATCGTCTCCTCCATGTCCGGGCGGATGTTGCCGCCCGCCAGCGTCCAGCGGTGGTCTCCCGTGGTTTGGAGTTGTTGCAAATACACGGCCTGGTGGGCGCGGTGGAAAGAGCCCAGCCCCAAGTGGAGCATGGTGAGCGGCGTGGCAATGGATGGCATGGTGGCTGGGTTCAAGGGGAAGGGGTACGGCCTACGCGGCTGATGTGGCCGCGGGCATCAAAGAGATGGGCTGCATCGGCGTCGATATCGAGTCCGGTGGCCGCATGCACCCGCAACGGGCTTCGGATATTCTGGCGCACTACCAACTGAACGCCAGCCGCAGTGCCGAGATACACCAGCGTTTCTGCACCCAGTGCCTCGATCAGCTCCACGCGTGCTTGTATTTGGCCCTGCCCCGCCGGACGCAGGTGCATGTGTTCGGGACGCAGACCGATGGCGCCACCCGGTGGCAGGGTCAGACTGGTGGCCCGCAGCAGTTCAGCCGCGTCAGAAGCTGCCACGATATTCATCTGCGGCGTGCCAATGAACTGGGCAACGAACTGGTTAGCCGGCCGGTCATACAGCTCCAGCGGTGTTCCGACCTGCTCAATGCGGCCATCACGCAACACCACCACTCGGTCGGCGAGGGTCATAGCCTCAACCTGGTCGTGGGTGACATACACCGTAGTGGCACCGAGATCGCGGTGGAGTTTGGCTATCTCGATGCGGGTCTGCCCGCGCAACGCGGCGTCCAGATTGGACAGCGGCTCGTCAAATAAAAATACCTTGGGCGCACGCACGATGGCGCGCCCGATTGCTACACGCTGGCGCTGCCCGCCAGAGAGCTCCTTGGGCGTGCGTTGCAAATACTGCGTGAGGTTCAGGATGTGGGCGGCACGCTCCACCTTTTCGCGGATTTGATCGTGGGGCACATGGGCCAGCTTCAGGGCAAAACTCATGTTCTCAAAGACGCTCATGTGCGGATACAAGGCGTAGCTTTGGAACACCATGGCCAGATCGCGCTGACTGGAAGGGGCTTCGGTGATATCGCGCCCATCGAGCATCACGCTGCCGGCATCGGTTTGCTCCAGCCCGGCAATCAGGCGCAGCAGCGTCGACTTACCGCAACCGGAAGGCCCGACAAACACCACAAATTCGCCGCGCTGAATTTCCAGGTCGATGCCTTGGATGACGCGCAGCGCGCCAAACTTTTTTTCAATGCCGCGCAGTTGGAGGTAAGACATGGACGGACTTCAATCGAAAGGTAGGTAAGACACAAAATTCACTTGACTGCGCCAAAGGTCAGGCCTTGCACCAATTGCTTCTGGCTGAACCAGCCGAACACCACGATGGGCGCAATCGCCATGAGCGAGGCGGCAGAGAGCTTGGCCCAGAACAGGCCTTCGGGGCTGGAATAACTGGCAATCAGCGTGGCCAAGGTACCGGCCTTGGCAGAACTCAAATTCAGACTCCAGAACGCCTCATTCCAACTAAGCACCAGACACAGTAAACCGGTGGATGCCAGGCCGCCCAGGGCCAAAGGCAGGGTCACACGGTAAAACTCCTGCCAGAGGTTGGCCCCATCCATGCGCGCGGCTTCCAAAATTTCGTACGGAATGTCTTTGAAATGCGAATACAACATCCAGACCATGATGGGCAGGTTGGAGAGCATGAAGATGATGATTAGCCCGGTGCGGGTATCCAGCAGCCCGGCCTGTTGGGCCAGCACATAAATCGGCACCAGCGCACCCACGGCGGGCATCATCTTGGTCGAGAGCATCCACATCAGGATGTTCTTGGTATGGGGGCCTTTGAAAAAAGCCATGGAATAGGCGGCCGGTGCCGCAATCAACAAACCGATCACCGTAGAGAGTACGCTGGTTATCAGCGAATTGCGGGCGTAGAGCAGGTAGTCGCTGCGTTCTTGCACCTCGCGGAAGTTATCCAGCGTGGGCATGAACAGAAGCAACGGCGGTACCGCAATCGCCTGCAACTCGGTCTTGAATGCGGTGAGGATCAGCCAGCCCAGCGGGAAAAACAGCACCAGCGTGACCAGCCACGCGATCAACGTACGGGCAATCAGCGCCGGGGGATAGGCGGAGCGTTTGGCCATGTTCAGGTTTCCAGATTACGGCCGACCAGGCGGATCAAAAATGCCGCGGCAATATTGGCCAGCAGCACCGCAAACAAGGCCCCGGCAGAGGCCACGCCAGCATCAAAATTCAGCAGCGCCTGCTTGAATATCAGGAAAGCCACATTCGTACTTGCATCTCCTGGCCCGCCGCCGGTGGTGGTGAAGATCTCGGCGAACACACTCAGCAGAAAGATCATCTCAATCATCACCACCACCGCAATCGAGCGGCCCAGGTGCGGGATGTAGAGATAGCGCAATTGCTGAAGATAGGTCGCGCCGTCCATGCGGGCGGCCTCCAGCTGTTCGCGGTTCATGCTTTGCAGCGCTGTCATGAAAATCAGCGTGGCAAAGGGCAACCACTGCCAGGCGACCATGATGACAATCGAACCGAGTGGAAAGTCGCTCAGCCACTCCAGCGGCGTTGCGCCAAAAAAAATCCACACCTGCGCCAACGCGCCATAGATGGGGTGCATCATCATGTGCTTCCACAACAAGGCATTGACGGTGGGCATCACAAAGAATGGCGAGATCAGCAGCAGGCGCACCACTGCGCGGCCGGGAAAAGCGTCATCAATCAACAAGGCCAGCGAAGCACCCATCACGACCGTGATGACAATCACGCTGCCCAGGAGCCACACGGTGTTGATCACCGCCACCGCAAATGACGGGTCGGTGAGGAAATATTCAAAATTCTCGAAACCGATAAAACCGGTCTGATCCGGCTGCATCAGGTTGTAGCGGATCACGGAAAAATACACCGACATCACCAAGGGAACCAGCATCCACAGCAGCAGCGTGGCGACAGCCGGCGTCAGCAACAGGCGGGGCAGCAGGCGGTTCATGTTGATCGATACGGGGAAGACAGTTGCCAGGGGTAAAAGGTGCCGGCACACGCGCGCCGACACCCCACGGTCCGGGTGGTCACCTGGCCGGTGATCACCCGGACGTTGCGGCTTACTTGTAGTAGCCGCCCTTCTTCATTTCACGGTCGGCAGCGACTTGCGAGGCCTTCAACGCAGCGTCCACCGTGGTCTTACCAGCCAGAGCCGCACTCATTTGCTGACCCACCGCGATACCAATGGCCTGGAATTCAGGGATAGCCGCGAACTGCACGCCCACATACGGAGACTTGGGCAAGGTGCTGTCGTTGGGATTTGCCGAATCGATAGCCGCTTTTTCAGCAGCAGCGAATACGGCGGCCTTTTGGAACTCCGGATTGGCATAGGTCGACTTGCGGGTGCCGGTCGGAACGCGTGCCCAACCATTGGTCTTAGCGACCAGGTTGATGTAATCCTTGGATGTCGCCCAGCTCACGAACTTCTGCGCTGCATCCGCGTTTTTGGTTCCAGCCGGAATCGCCAGCGCCCAGGCCCACAGCCAGTTCGCGCCTTTTTGCGTCACGCTGTAAGGTCCTTGTGCGAAGGCCACTTTGTCAGCCACTTTGGACTGCTTGGGGTCGGTGATGAAAGACGCTGCGATGGTCGCGTCGATCCACATGCCGCACTTACCTTCGTTGTAAAGCGCCAGGATTTCGTTGAAGCTGTTAGCGGAAGATCCGGGAGGGCCATACTTGGTCAGCAGGTCCACGTAGAAGGTGAC
>CAIOUR010000169.1 GCA_903861575.1 uncultured beta proteobacterium
AGCAGCAGCACCGGCAGGCGGTTCACATGCGCCACCGCTGCCGCAGTGACCATGTTCGTCGCTCCCGGTCCGATGGAGGTGGTGACCGCCATGATGCGCTGGCGGAACTCCGCTTTGCTGTAGGCAATCGCCGCATGCGCCATGCCTTGCTCGTTATGGGCGCGGTAGGTCGGCAGCAGCTTCTGATGCGCGTACAGCGCCTCGCCCAGACCGGCCACGTTGCCGTGCCCGAAGATGGCAAAAACGCCAGCGCAGTAGGGCTGCACGCTGCCGTCAGCGGTTTCGATGCGCAGCGCGGCCAGATGTTGGACCAGTGCCTGCGCCATGGTGAGACGGTGGGTTGTCATGGGGTGTCCGGTTCAGTGTGGATGGTGGGCGCGCCAGGCGTCCACCAGGGTGGCGAAATTGTCGGCGACTTCGGCGATCAGCCCCGCGTCGGGCAATTCGCCGCGCAGCCAGCGAAGTGATGCGTCGGCCCACAGCGTGCGCCCCACCATAAAGCCTTTGACCACCGGGTTGGTGGCCTGGGTAAAGCTGCGGCACAAATAGTCCAGCGGCTGGTTCAGGCCCAGAATGACCGCGCCCCGGCAATACGGGTCGCGCTGGGCCAGCAAAGCAGCCAGCTCAGCCCAGCCCGCGGCCTGCATGGGCGCCAGCTTCCACCAGTGGGGCTTCACACCGAGGTTGTAAAAGCGCTTGACCGCGCGCAACACCGCCGCGTCTTCTTCACCGGCAGCTCTCACGCCCTTGGGCAAAATAATTTCCAGCAGCAGCTCGTGGCCCGAGGCGCGAACGGCCTGCCACAACTCCAGCACTTTCTCTTCCTGCTCCAGCCGCAGCCCATAGGCGTCGTCGGGGTGGTAGTGCAGCAGGCACTTGACCACTTGCTCGGTCGGCCAATGAGTGAGCGCCGTGCCGATGGAGCGCGTGCCGTCAAAACGCAAGGGGCGCGAGCCGGGCAACTCCACCGGGCGCCCCACCCACCAGCCGCGCCCGGTGGCGCTGGCCAGGGCATCGCGCCCGTAGTCGCCGCCGTCGATCAGCACACCCGTGTGGCCTTGCAACTGGTGACTGCGCTCCACCTGTTCGGCGACGCGCACCAGTAATTTTTTCAATGCCGGTATGCGCGATTCGGCGGCTCCGCAGGCGCGCGCCAGGTCCAGAAATTGGCTGCGGTGGTCAAAGGCCATGACGCACACATCGCTCCACTGTGGCCGCGCCACCGACACCCGGTGCAGTTGCGCCAGCGCCTGGTCGGCGTCCACCTGCGGGTTGCGACTGCCGCCAAACCAGTGTTCCAGTTCGGCGGGGGTAGGCATGGCCGCCGAGCAGGCATGGCGCGAAACCACGATGGCACCGCAGGCGTTGGCCACACGCGTGGCGTCTGCCCAACCTTTGCCTTGCAACAAGCTGCTCAGCAAACCGGCCAAAAAGGCATCGCCCGCGCCCAATACGTTGAGCACTTCCACGCGCTCACCTTGAAAAGTGGGGGCGTCGTCAATCTGTGCCGGGATGGCACCTTCGATCACGGTGCAACCCAAAGCGCCGCGTTTGACCACCAGCGTGGCGGCGCTCAGCGCGCGCACGGCGCGCAGGCTGGCCATCAGGTCTTTGGCCACGCCGCCGGCGATGAAAAATTCTTCTTCGGTACCGACCAGCAGATCGAACTGCGGCAGCATTTCCTGCAACTGCGCGGTGACATGCGCGTCGGCCACATAGCGGTTCTCGCCCGCGC
This sequence comes from uncultured beta proteobacterium, assembly GCA_903861575.1. Classification (GTDB taxonomy): domain Bacteria; phylum Pseudomonadota; class Gammaproteobacteria; order Burkholderiales; family Burkholderiaceae_C; genus Allorhodoferax. The sequence continues at coordinate 1,736 of CAIOUR010000169.1, forward strand.
CGCGCGGCGTCAAACCCCACAGCACCGGACGGTAATCGATGTCGAGCACGCGCACCACGCCATGGCGTGCTGCATAAGTCAAAGCCTTTTGCGATGCGGCGCGGGTACCGGGTGTGGACAGGTGTGTGCCGGTGATGGCGAGTGCGCGGCAGCGGGCGATAAAGCCTTCGTCAATGGCGTCCGTGTCGATCGCCATATCGGCGCAGTTTTCGCGCATGAAAAGCAGGGGAAAGGTGTCGCGGTCTTTGAGACCCAGCAGCACCAGCGCGGTCAGGCGCTGCGGGTCGATTTGCACCTGGCTGGTGTCGCAGCCTTCACGCTGCAAGGTCTGCAGCAAAAAGCGGCCCATTTGTTCATTGCCCACACGCGACACCATGGCGCTCTTAAGGCCCAGGCGTGCCACACCAAAAGCCAGGTTGGCCGAACTGCCACCCAGGTACTGGGCCATGGTGCGGTTGTCTTCCAGCGGGCTGCCGAATTGCTGGGAATAAAAGTCCACAGCCAGTCGGCCCAGACATGCAAGGTCAAATTCCCTGTCAGGCGGGAAGGGCAGAACGCTCATCGATTTTTACCTTGGAACTGTGTGGGGTGGGCAGGGCAAATCAGTCCATCAAATTATATGAATAAAATTTTCATAAATAAAATTAAATAGAAATTTATTTCTATAATGTGCTGATGTTGTCTACCACCAGCGCCGACCAGTTGGTCCAGCGGATTTCCGCCGCGTACCCTGACTTGAGCAAGCAGCTCAAGGCGATTGCGCTGCACATTGAAAAAAACCGCGACCACGTCGGCCTTGAAGGTATCCAGGATATGGCGCGTCAATGCGGCGTGCAACCCAGCGCCGTGGTGCGTTTTGCCAAGCATTTTGGTTTTTCCGGTTTCACCGAATTGCAAGCGGTGTTCCGCGACAACTTGTCGCGCCAGATTGCGCCCGGGCGCAATTACCAGTCCCGCATCCGCGACCTGATCGCGGGCGGACCGGGCAAGCTCTCCAGCGCCGACATTGCGCGCGAATTCCTCGCCGGCAGCATCGAAGGCATGCAAGAACTCCAAAACAAGCTGGACCCGGCGGCGTTTAAGAACGCGGTTGATTTGCTGGTGCGCAGCGAATGCATCTGGATTGTCGGCGCGCGCCGCGCGTTCTCCGTGGCGGCCTATTTGGATTACGCGCTGCAGCACACCGAAAAACGCATTTGCCTGGTGTCGGGTTTGGGCAGCATGCAAATCGGCCAGATCCGCTCTGTGCGCAAGGGCGATGCCATGCTGGCGATCTCGTTTGCACCCTATGCTGAAGAGACGGTCGCCGCAGTGGATCAGGCGCGAGCGCGCGGTGCGCGGGTGATTGCGATTACTGACAGCCGCACCAGCCCGATTGCCCAATCGGCGCAGGCGGTGCTGGTGGTGCAGGAGCACACGACCCTGGGTTTTCGTGCGCTGAGCAGCACCATGGGTTTGGCACAAAGCCTGTTTATCGCGCTGGCCTACGCGCTGGAGCTATCGCACGCCGGGACTGCGCCGTGAAGCATGACTATAGTTCTCACCCCATCCGATAGCAGCTTGCGCTGCGAGCCGGAGTAACCCCAAGGAAGTTTTTCATGAAGCATGTTGCCGTTTTTGGTGCCGGTCGTATCGGTCGCATCCACGCCTCCAACCTGGCCGCGCTGCCGGGTGTTCAACTCGACGCGATCAGCGATCCGTCGGCCGAAGCCGCCAGCGATTTGGCGCAGTCGCTGGGCGCGAAGGTCTCCACGATTGAGGCGGTACTAGCCGACAAGCAAATTGACGTGGTTGCCATTTGTTCGCCCACCGTGACGCACAGCGACTTGATCACCCGCGCGGCTGCGGC
>CAIOUR010000170.1 GCA_903861575.1 uncultured beta proteobacterium
ACGAGGTAGTACTGCTCCTCAATGGCCAAAGACCACAGGTGCTGGAATATGCGTGGGTTTTGAATGCCTTCAAAATAGGATTGCTGCGCGTAGATTTGCCACCAATTCGACGCGTAAAACGTAAACGGTAAATCGGCAATCAAGCGGGAATAGGCGCCGGGGGCGAGGTGGGGTGTTAGCCAGGTACACACCACCACCATCGCCCCAAAAGGCGGAAACAGGCGGTGAAAGCGGCGTACGAAAAACGGAACCAGCGCAATGCGCCCGGTCTGCTGCTGCTCTCCCAGCAGCAGAGCCGTGATCAAAAATCCGGATATGACAAAGAAAAGGTCAACCCCCAAAAACCCACCGTTGAATACGCCGGGCAGATTCAAGTGGTAAGCCACCACCATCACGATCGCCAGCGCGCGCAAGGCGTCTAAACCAAACCAGCGTCGATCTATCGGGTGGCCCTCTGAGCGGCTTTTCACGGCAAAAACGGTTTCTGAGATCAATTATTTAGCCCGCAAGGCAGGGCGCTGAATGGACGCAGCAAACAGGCGCGCACTCTCAGCATAGCCTTGGTTGGTGAGGTGCATCCAATCGGCCTGGGCCAGCGGCTCGCTGCGATTGGCCCAGGCCAAAATGCTTTTGGGTCCACCCATGGCTTTTTGCCAATCCCAGTATGCACAGCGGTACTCGGAGCTCACCAAGCCCTGAACCCTGCTGATCGACTGGTGGCGCGCGGGATAGTCAATTTTTTTATCGGTCGGCATCAGGCCCACGCGGTCAGGAGGGCCGATCAGCACGCAGCGGGATGTCGGGTGGATCGCGCGAAACTGGCGCAACTCCCTGCGCAAAGCTCCCGCATACTGTTCCGGCTGGTAACTGTCACTCGGTGCCTCGTTGGTGCCGTATTGAAAAATGACCAAATCATAGTGCGCGCTGATCGGTTTTATTTTTTGATTCGACCAACCCTTGGACTGCGCTCCGGGGGTACTGAAAATATCCACTATGAATTTGGGAACACCACGGTAAACCGGCTCGAAACCGGTGATGCCCAGCGATCCGGAAATCAGGCGCAGGCGCAAAGTCCTGATCTCGGTATCCGGGACGATCTGCAGAGCGCGCACCTCGCCGTCTAGCGTCTGCGCAGACGCTTCCGGACTACCGTTGATGGAAATTCCAAGGGTCACGGGGTGGTCCGGGTCGAGCGTATCGAAGTGGATATTGAGCCACTGCGGCGCAGGCGCTGCATCCGGACCGACAAAATCCAAAACCACTATGTCATCGCTGGATTGCGATTTCAACTTCACCAGCGTGCTGGTAAAGCCCCCCTCCTGGACGCCACTGCGGTAGGCAAAGTTCAGGTTCCACCCCTTGGTCAGGCAAGTCCTTGGAATGCCCAGCCGCACGCCGGGCAAGCCGATGGCCGGCTGCACATGACCCGCGCGTACGCCCTCCCCCGAGAACCCCCAAGCCTGCATCATCGCGTCAACAAAGCTGCCCGAAGCAGTGTGGCTGTCACCCCAGATGCCCACCCGGATCGCCGACGGATACGACGGCGAAGCGCGCCAGGGTGCCGTGCTATCGGTCGCCGTCGTAAATTGACCATCGGTAGGGTTGTGGCTTTTGCCCGCATCAGAGGCCTGGAACAGTTCATCACAACGCCGATTTTTATCAACTGCAGCCGCAGTACCAGCGTCTGCCAAGGCTGGCAGCACCAGCCATAGAGCGCCGCACAGGCAAGCTTTGACCCACTTTTTCATAGCAAAGGCTGGGACAAAAAAGACCAGCTTGGCATCACGCGTACACCCGATAACGTGGAACAACGGGGTCCATACAGCGGGCTGGGGCGTGCAGGTCAACGCAGTGCCAGATCTCGCCACGGACTTCAAAGTAACCCCCTACCCGTGCGTTGCATTGGATCGTGCGGTCCTCGTCCACCACGACTTCGACCCGCAGGTCATACAACTTGAATTCATCGGCTTGCATCGTGAACCCTCGGATTTAAAACGCAGCCACCAGACCGTCGCTGCGCGGATCCGCAGCGCCCAGGTACAGGCCGTCGGTCTGGCGCACGATAGCGCCGGCGTGGCCCATAGTGTCGCTGTAGTCGCCCAGGATTTCCACATCGTGACCGGCGGCCGAAAGAGTCTGCATCACCTGCGGATCGAAGCGGTTTTCAAACTTCAGCGTGGTGCTTTCCTGGCCCCAGGTTTTGCCCAGCAACCAACGCGGCGCGCTCACCGCCTGCTGCAAGGTCTGGCCGTAAAACGCGTAGCGGCTGAACACCGCCGACTGGCTTTGCGGCTGGCCGTCGCCGCCCATATTGCCGTACACCATGTG
>CAIOUR010000171.1 GCA_903861575.1 uncultured beta proteobacterium
CCCATTGCCAGCCCCAGTGTGACCATGGCGGTCCCTCCGTAGCTGATGAACGGCAAGGGAACACCCACCACGGGAAGAATGCCGCTTACCATGCCCATATTCACAAAAGCATAGGTGAAAAAAATCGCGGTCAAGCTGCCCGCCAACATGCGGGCAAAGACGGTGGGCGCTTCCATCGCAATATCTAAGCCCCTGAAAATCAGGAACATATATGCAAACAACAGGTACACATTACCCAAAAGCCCGAATTCTTCTGCGAAGGCGGCAAAAATAAAGTCGGTTGTGCGCTCAGGGATGAAATCCAGATGCGATTGCGTGCCTTGCATGAAACCGGCTCCGGATACACCGCCAGCGCCAATAGCAATCATCCCTTGTAGAACGTGGAATCCCTTGCCAAGGGGGTCACGATTGGGGTCCAGCAGGGTGCATATGCGTTGCTGCTGGTAGTCATGCAGCAAGGGCCAACTGAAACCCTCGGCACACAGGGTTGGCTCAAAAATCACCATCAGAATCAGAGCGAATACCAACCCTGCAAGGGGCGGGAGCACTAGCCACCAACTCATACCGGCAAAGAACACCACGGATAGTCCGGCTGCCAGAACCAATAATGCAGTACCCAAATCCGGCTGTCGGATGATGAGCAAGACCGGAATCAACACCAGCAGGCCGCCGACGCCAAAATCTAAGGGGCGCAACTGACCTTCGCGTTTTTGGAACCACCAAGCCAGCATCAACGGGACCGCGATTTTTAATATCTCGCTGGGCTGAATGGTCACCCCCACATTGACCCAGCGCCGCGCGCCCTTCTTGGTGACACCAAAAACCGCCACTGCAATAAGAAGCGCGATCCCAAGCAAATACAGGGGCACCGCCAGTGCCATCAAGCGCTGCGGCGGTATTTGGGCTACGCTGAACATGATGACAAAGGCAATGCAGCTGTTGCGGGCATGGTCGATAAAACGTGCGCCGCCGTCGTATCCGGACGAATACATGGCCAACAATCCTGCCGCTGCCAGCAGGACCATTGCAAACAGCAAAGGCGTATCCAAGCGCTCGAATAAGGACTTCGCCCAAACACGGGTTGAATTGCGTCCAAAAGGTGTAGCCATAACCGGATTATCCGGGGCAACGCGTGGGACAATCTGCACCATGTATCTCCTCTTCGACGACGCCGGAAAATTCATGGCTGGACGCGTACTCTCCGAGGCTGATGCGTCGGCCCAGGTGGAGCTTGACAGCGGAAAGCGCGTCAAAGTGAAGTCGACCCATCAGCTTTTGCGTTTCGAGTCACCCACCCCTGCGGTTTTCATGTCTGCGAGCTCCGCCTTGAGCCAGGAGGTGGAGTTGGAAATGGCCTGGGAATTTGCGCCGGATGAAGAGTTTGGATTTGCCGAACTGGCCCGTGATTATTTCAGTGCCCAGGCCAGCTTGCAGCAACAGGCCGCCATGCTGTTTGCTTTATTCGAGGCACCGCATTACTTTCGCCGTGCAGGTAAAGGCCGCTTTCGCAAAGCCAGCGCGGAGGTGATTGCCCAAGCGCTTGCTGCTATCGAAAAGAAGAAGCAGCTGCTTTTGCAAATTGAACAGTGGGTGCAGGAGCTGTTGACCGGCCAATGTCCGCAGCCTGTGCGGGATCAGCTCTACAAGATACTGTTCAAACCTGATAAGAATTCGCCCGAGTACAAAGCGGTTGTCGAAGCGGCACGCGCCAGTCAGACTGCGCCCCTGGTCTTGCTCCAAAAAGCGGGTGCGATTGATTCGCCCTACCAGTTCCATTGGAAGCGGTTTGCTCTGGAGTATTTTCCCAAGGGTACTGGGTTCGCGGCCGTTGATGTGCCTGCACTGAGTGAAAGCCTGCCCCTGGCAAAGGTTGCTGCGTTTTCAATCGATGATTCAGCCACCACGGAAATTGACGACGCGCTCTCGATTCAAGGCTTGGGCAGCGGCATCGTGACTCTGGGTATTCATATTGCGGCGCCGGGTTTGGCCTTGCAGCCAGGCAGTGAGATCGACCGCATTGCTCGGGAACGCCTGTCAACGGTGTACATGCCAGGTTTCAAAATCACCATGCTGCCCGATGCGCTGGTGCAGCATTTCACCTTGCAAGAAGGACGCGCTTGCCCGGCGGTGTCCCTGTACGTGGACATCGACGAGACAACGCTTGCGTTAAGCGGCTTGCGCACCCTGCTCGAACAGGTTCCCATTGTGAATAACCTGCGCCATGACCAATTGGAGCGCTGGGTAACGCCCGAATGGCTGCAAGGCGAGGCCGCTGCAGATGCCCCGGACGTATTGGTGCGGCTGCAGCCTGAGCTGGCGTTTTTGTACCGACTGGCTTGCACGCTGAAAGAGCGCCGTGAGATCGTGCGCGGTAAGCCGGAGACTTTCAACCGCCCGGACTACAACTTCCGCCTGCGCGATCGTGCCGGGGACGAGCCACAGGGCACCGAGTTGGTGGAGATCAGCACCCGCCAGCGCGGCGCGCCGCTCGATTTGATCGTCGCTGAGGCGATGATCCTGGCCAATAGCAGTTGGGGCGCCTGGTTAGCTGAGCTGGGTGTACCCGGGATTTACCGCAGCCAAGCCTCGCTGGCGCCCGGTGTGAAGGTGCGCATGGGTACGCGCGCAGCACCGCATGCGGGCATTGGCGTGAAGTGCTATGCCTGGAGTACCTCGCCGCTGCGCCGCTACACCGATATGGTCAACCAGTGGCAAATCATCGCCTGTATCCGCCACGGCAGTACCGCGGCCCTTGCCGCTCCGTTCAAACCCAAAGATGCCCAGTTACTCGCCATCATTTCCGGTTTCGAGGACGCTTACAGTGCCTACAACGCACACCAAGGCGCCATGGAGCGTTACTGGACCCTCCAGTACCTGAACCAGAACGCAGTCACCGAGTTGGTGGGCACGGTTTTTAAGGACAACACGTTCCGGGCCGACACCTTGCCCCTGGTGCTGCCTATCATGGGAGCGCAAGGCTTGCCACGGGGTGCCCAGGTGCGGGTGCGACTGGGTACGCCGGACCTTATCACGCTGGATATCAACGGCACGGTGGTCGAACGACTGGATGCTGACAGGTCCGACGTAGTCGACGAAGACCTGCAGGATGATGGCGAAGACGATGCGGTTGGCGGCCCGATTGCGCTGGCCATCAACCTCGCAGACGCTGCGCAGGACGGGCTGCCTGATGCGCCTGGGCAGCTTGCGCCGACACAAGGTGCGGTTTGAGCGGAGGGCGGAGTGATCCAGTCCGTGCGAGCGCTCACGACTTTTCAGAGGGCGATTGCCGCATCGGTGCTTGTGCACGCCGCACTGTTGACGGTGCGTTTTGTTGATCCGGCTGCTTTAGACCGGATTTTTCAGCCACCGGTTTTAGAGGTGGTGATGCTGAACACGCCAGGGCAATCCAAACCGGTGAAGAGCCAGTTGCTGGCCCAAACCTCCATGGAAGGCGGTGGAAACGCATTGACCGGACACGCAACGGAAGCCTTGTTGCTAGAAGCTGCAGCGCCTGGCCTGGAGTTTCAGAACCAGTCCGCAGCGACGTCGATTGAGGCGATGCGTCAGCAGCAAAACGTTTTGCTGGCGCAGGTGCGTGACCAGCTTGCCGCGCTGCAAAGCGGCGCTGAATATGCCGCCGATCCCAACAAGGCAGCGCCACAGGAGGAACGCCAGCGGCGTTTGATCCAGCAGATTGCCGCTTTGGAGAAAGACGTCGCTACTGAGAACGCACGGCCGCGCAAACGGTTTTTCAGTCCCACCACACGGGAAGCGGTCTTCGCCGCCTACTTCAGCGAATTGCGTCGTGCCGTTGAAAAGCAGGGTACTTTGGATTTCCCGCAGCGTGACGGTGAAAAACTATTCGGCGAGTTGACCATGGCAATCACCGTGGATGCAGCCGGCCGCGTGGTCGCAACCTCTTTAGCTCGGTCCTCCGGTGATGTGGCTTTAGATCACCACGCCGAGAATATTGTGCGCCGTGCGGCGCCATATGGGCCTTTTAGCCCGGCAATCCGCGCTACCGCCGACCAGCTGGTATTTGTGGCCCGGTTTCGCTTCGTCCACACCGACGACCGCACTGAGGCCTTGGTGGACTGAACATGAAGTCGACGATGCGTGGACTATTGCTAATCGCCCTGGCCTTGCTGGGCTTACAGGCGTACTTTGCCCTACGGATCGCCGCGATGGCATACGTAGACCCGCATTCCACTGCATTTGAGCGCTCGGAATGGTGGCGCATCAGCACCGCGCCGGAGCGCAGCCATTGGCAGCAAGATTGGGTGCCGTATGCGCAGATTAATCGCTCGCTGAAAAGCGCCGTGCTGGCTTCGGAAGATGACGGATTTGCCACCCATGGTGGTGTCGACTGGAGTGCAATCAATGCGGCCTGGCATAAAAATGCGAAAGCCCAGGCCCGCGCTGAGGCCCGTGGCGCCGCTACCCGGGGCAGATTCGTGAAGCCACCGAGGATCATCGGCGGCTCCACCATCACGCAGCAACTGGCGAAGAACCTGTTTCTGAGTGGCGAACGCACCATCGTTCGCAAGGTGCAGGAGCTGGTCATCACCTTGCTGTTGGAGCGCTGTTTAACCAAGGAGCGGATTCTGGAGATTTACCTCAACCATGTGGAATGGGGCGACGGCGTTTTCGGAGCGCAGGCGGCAGCGTGGAGGTACTACCGCAAACCCGCATCCCAGCTCGCTCCAGCCGAGGCAGCGCGTTTAGCGGTCATGTTGCCGCGGCCGAAGTTCTTTGAGAAATTGCCCGCTTCCGAATACCTTGCGAACCGCAGTGCCTTGATCCAAGGCCGCATGGCATATGCCCAGTTACCCTGAGATCGGCATGCGCATTCTTGGCATCGACCCCGGCTTGCGAACTACCGGTTTTGGCGTGATCGACCAGAAAGCTGGTTTGTTGCGCTACGTTGCCAGCGGGACCATTAGCACTGGCCATCTGGCAACCACCGCATTGCCTGCCCGGTTACAGACCTTGTTTCAGGGGGTGGCTGAGGTGGTGCAGCGCTATCAACCCGAATGCGCGGCGGTTGAGATTGTTTTTGTCAATGTGAATCCGCAGTCCACACTCTTGCTGGGCCAAGCGCGTGGAGCACTGATTGCCGCATTGGTGCAGGCAGGGCTGCCGGTAGCGGAGTACACAGCTTTGCAGATGAAGCAGGCCGTGGTCGGCTACGGCCGTGCTGCCAAGCCGCAGGTGCAGGAGATGGTTCGGCGTCTGCTGGACCTTCCGGGTGTGCCGGGTCCCGATGCTGCTGACGCATTGGGCTTAGCGATCACCCATGCCCATGCTGGCCGCGCGATGCAACTGCTCTCGGACGCAAAAAATCGCGATGGGCAGGTCGATGTTGGTAGCCGTTCCGGCGGATACAGGCGCGGACGCAGCCGCTAGCCTGCGCCCGGTTTGCATGTGAGCTACAGGATGCGGCTGAGTATCAAAATGCCGAAAAAAGTCAGCGCTGTGAGCAGCGCGTATTTCAATAATTGCATTCCCCAACGCCGAAAGCGCAGGTCGTTAGTGGCTATGAAAAACGCGAAGCAGACGCCAGCCCCGATCAGCGTCAACAACAAAAGACCGCGAAACAGCAACATGGGGGCGCGTTCTGCAGCGCAGCACTTACCAAGCGGGGGCAGCTTGTGCAAAACCTCGCGGAGCTTGGCGCTCGTCGTCGAAGCTCACCATCTCCCAAGCTGCGGGCTGCTCCTGGAGCGCACGCAGTAGCATGTTATTGAGGGCATGGCCTGAGCGGCGGGCTTCGTAATACGCCAGCAGCGGATGACCCAAGAGGTAAAGGTCCCCCATGGCGTCAAGGATTTTGTGTTTGACGAATTCATCGTCGTACCGCAGTCCGCCCGCATTGAGAACTTTGTAGTCGTCCATCACGATGGCATTGTCCAGGCCGCCTCCCATGGCCAATCCATTAGCGCGCATCATCTCGACGTCTTTGGTGAAACCAAAGGTGCGGGCACGGGCAATGTCTTTGGCGTAATTGCCCGAACCAAGATCGAACTCGACCCGTTGGCCCGTGGAATCTACAGCGGGGTGATTAAAGTCAATTTCAAAACCCAGTTTGAAGCCGTTGTACGGCAATAGCCGCGCCCACTTGGCCTGCGTGCCTGTGCCATCGCGTACCTCAACGGCTGACTTGATACGCACAAACTTGCGTGGAGCGTTTTGCATCACGATTCCCGCGTTCTGGAGCAGGAATACGAAAGATGCCGCAGAACCATCCAATATCGGCACCTCTTCTGCCGTGATGTCCACATACATGTTGTCGACCCCGAGTCCGGCGCACGCCGACATCAGGTGCTCCACCGTATGCACTTTGGCCCGGCCCGCAGACAGCGTAGAGGCCAGGCGGGTTTCGGTTACAGCGTGGGGCGAGACGCGGATATCTGGGGCTTCGGCCAAGTCCACACGGCGAAAGACGATACCGCTGTCCGGTGCCGCCGGACGCAGCGTGAGCTCCACCCGTTGACCGCTGTGCAAGCCGACCCCTACCGCCTTGGTGAGGGACTTCAATGTGCGCTGTTGAATCATCCGCGGATTTTATGAGCTGCTGTACCCCGCCAAGACGGCCGGGACATACGCTGCGCATACATCAATCGGCTTGTTTGCGCAGGAAAGCAGGGATGTCAATGTCGTCCATGCCACCGCTGGACATCGCGTCCACCCGTGCAGCGGCTGACGCACCACGGCGTCCCGCATTGGCCCAGACCTGGGGGCGTCCGACGTTGGAGAAATCCATATCGGCAATGCGCGGAGTGGGGCTGCCTCCCAGGTTGTTTGTTTGGGCTACTGCATCGGTCAGCGTTGGAACGTTGAAAGGCACGTTGTCAGTGCCAGTACGCATAACCTGCAAAGGAGGTGCCTGGCGGCGTGGCGCCTGGCGGTTGAGGCCGGTGGCGACTACGGTCACCCGGACCTGGTCACCGAGCGACTCGTCGTGCGCTGTGCCGTAGATAACATGGGCATCCGGTGAGGCATATCCGCGCACCGTGTCCATGGCCAAGCGCGATTCGCTCAGTTTGAGCGAGCCACGCTTGGCCGAAATCAGCACCAGTACGCCCTTGGCGCCGGCCAGGTCGATGCCCTCGAGTAGCGGGCAGGCTACGGCTTGCTGCGCGGCGATGCTGGCGCGGTCCGGACCGCTGGCCTGCGCAGTACCCATCATGGCTTTGCCGGGCTCGCCCATCACGGTGCGTACGTCTTCGAAGTCGACGTTGATGTGGCCTGGCATGTTGATGATTTCGGCAATACCACCCACGGCGTTTTTCAGCACATCGTTGGCCTGCGCAAAGGCCTCGTCCTCGCTGATGTCCTCACCCAGGACTTCGAGCAATTTCTCATTCAAGATCACGATCAGCGAGTCGACGTTAGCTTCCAGCTCGGCCAGACCTGCCTCAGCGTTTTTCATGCGCCGGTCGCCTTCGAAGGAAAAGGGTTTGGTGACTACGCCCACCGTCAGAATACCCATTTCCTTTGCCACTTTGGCAATGATGGGTGCCGCGCCGGTTCCGGTGCCGCCGCCCATGCCGGCGGTGATGAACAGCATGTGCGCGCCCTCAATCGCGCTGCGGATGGAATCTTCAGCCTGTTGCGCTGCCTCCCGGCCCATATCGGGCTTGCTGCCAGCTCCCAGACCAGTATGGCCAAGCTGGATGATCTTATGTGCCGTGCTGCGTCCCAAAGCCTGCGCATCGGTATTGGCAGAGATGAATTCGACCCCGTCGACGCGTCCGTCGATCATGTGCTGCACAGCGTTTCCGCCGCCGCCGCCCACGCCAATCACCTTGATTTGTGTTCCTTGGTTGAAACGTTCTTCATCCAGCATTTCGATGGTCATAGAGGGCTCCTGGTGGTTTTCTGAGTAGGACATGGTTGCGGGGGTAAAAAAGGGGTTAAAAAGTTCCGGCGAAAAAATCTTTGAGCTGCGAGAACGCACTCTTCACCGAGCCGTTCTTCTGCGACACCTTGATGCCGCGAATGCGTGCGATGCGGGCCTCTTCGAGTAGGCCCATGGCGGTGGAGGCGCGGGGCTGGGCGATCAAATCGGCCAGCGAGCCACGGTACTGGGGAAGGCCGCGGCGCACGGGCTTGAGGAAAATGTCCTCGCCGAGTTCGACCATGCCGGGCATCACGCAGCTGCCGCCGGTCAGCACCACGCCCGAGGACAAGACCTCTTCGAAGCCCGACTCGCGCATCACCTGGTTGACCAGTGTGAAGATTTCTTCCACGCGTGGCTCGATCACACCGGCCAGGGCCTGGCGGCTGAGCATGCGCGGGCTGCGGTCCCCCAGGCCGGGGACTTCGACCTGGACTTCGGGGTTGACCAAGACCTGCTTGGCGTGGCCCGCTTCGACCTTGATTTCTTCGGCGTCTTTGGTCGGCGTGCGCAGCGCCATGGCGATGTCGCTGGTAATAAGGTCTCCGGCAATCGGAATCACAGCGGTATGGCGGATCGCGCCGTTAGTGAAGATGGCCACGTCGGTCGTACCCGCGCCAATGTCCACCAGCGCCACGCCGAGTTCGCGTTCGTCGGCGGTCAGTACTGACAGGCTGGAGGCCAGAGGGTTGAGCATCAGCTGGTCGACCTCGAGCCCGCAGCGGCGCACGCACTTGATGATGTTTTCCGCCGCGCTTTGCGAGCCGGTGACGATATGCACTTTCGCTTCCAGACGCATGCCGCTCATGCCGATGGGCTCGCGCACTTCCTGGTTGTCGATGATGAATTCCTGCGGCTCTACTAGCAGCAGCCGCTGATCGGTCGAGATGTGAATCGCTTTGGCGGTCTCCACCACGCGCGACACATCGGCTTGCGTGACCTCGCGATCTTTGATGGCCACCATGCCGGGCGAGTTGATGCCCCGGATATGGCTGCCGGTGATACCGGTGTAGACGCGGGTGATCTTGCAGTCCGCCATCAGCTCCGCTTCTTTGAGCGCCTGCTGGATGCTGGCCACCGTGGCGTCGATGTTGACGACTACGCCGCGCTTGAGACCAAAGCTTGGCGCAATGCCGTAGCCCGCCAGTTTCAGTTCGCCGTTGGCTAGGACCTCGGCTACCACCGCCATCACTTTGGCGGTACCGATATCCAGACCAATAACCAGATCTTTGTATTCTTTTGCCATGGTGTTTACCTTTGTGCTGTCTTGGGGGTGTGCATAGAGGGGCTGCTATTTCGGTTTGACCATAGCCAGCGTTGTGACGTTTCTCAGCCGCAATGCGTAGGCCTGCTCATAGCGCAGGTCGGCATATTCCAGAGAGCCTGGATTACGTCCATAGCGCTGTGCCACCGCAGGCAGAGTTTGCAGAAAACGTTCGGTGCGTTGAAGCACGGCGGCCTTGTCCGAGCCGCCAAGTTCCAAGCGCGCACCGGATTCAAGGCCGATGCGCCAATTACCGCGTGCGCTGAGCTCCACCTGAACCAACTCCATGCCGACGCGGTTCAGCGGCGCTAACAGGGTTTGGTACATGTCCCACACCTGTGCTCCCGAACCGGCAGGTCCCGCCAGACGGGGCAGTGTGTTGGGCTCGACTTCATCAATATTGGCGTCAAACACTTCACCAAAGCTGTTGAGCATGCGCGAGTCGCCTTCGGCGCCCCAATACGCAACGGGTTGGTGCTCCTGCAGTTCGACGCGCAGCCGGTTTGGAAATTCGCGTCGCACCACGGCCTTGCGAACCCAGGGCATGGATTCATAGGATTCGCGGATCGCCGTCAGATTCAGGGTGAAAAAAGTGCCATGCATTCGGGGCAGAACATTGGCCCGCATGCTGGGGATGTTGTTGTGCACGACATCGCCGCGTACACGGATTCCCTGGATGTCAAATCCTGGGAGTCGCACCACCCAACGCGCGGCGGACACCAGCCCCAGCAGCAGGAATATCCCGACCAAGACGGTTGCCGTAGCGTTCATTAGCCGAATATCCGGCGCTTGTACCGCTGCATCACTCATGGCCGTTGTCCTGCGGAGCCGAGGCGGTTATCTAACGTGGCAGATGCCAGGATTCGCAGACACAGGTCTGCGTAGCCGATGCCGGCAGCACGCGCTGCCATGGGCACCAAAGAATGGCTGGTCATGCCGGGGGACGTATTCATCTCCAGCAAGAACGGCTTACGGTCGCTGGAGCGCAGCATCAAATCGGCACGGCCCCAACCCCTGCAACCCAGGCTGCCGTAGGCGGCCAATACCAGACGGGCGATTTCTGCCTCTTCGGCGGCGGGCAGGCCGCTGGGGCAGTGGTAGGACACCGCGTCGGTGAAATATTTGTTCTGGTAGTCGTAAGCGCCTTCGGGCGCCTGGATGCGCACCACCGGCAGCGCTTGTGCTCCGGTACCGTGGCCCAGTACGGCGCAGGTGACTTCTTCGCCGCTGATAAAGCTCTCGCAGAGTACATGGGGGTCATAGCGCGCCGATAGCGTTACGGCAGCTTGCAGTGCATCGACGGTTACCACCTTCGTGACCCCCAGCGAAGAACCTTCGCGCGGCGGCTTCACGATCAACGGAAGGCCCAGTCGTACAGCAACGCCCGATGCAGCTTGATGCAGCGCAGCTAAGCCCGCGGGGCTGTCGTCTGACGCGTCCAACACCACGGATTGCGGGGTGGGCAGGCCTTCGGCCAGCCACAGGCGCTTGGTCATCACTTTGTCCATGGCTACCGCCGAGGCCATGACGCCCGAGCCGGTATACGGAATGCCCAGCAACTCCAGGGCGCCTTGCACCGTACCGTCTTCACCAAAACGACCGTGCAGGGCGATGAAGCAGCGTGCCACACCTTCGTCGCGCAAGGCTGTTAGATCGCGCTGGGCGGGGTCAAACGGGTGCGCATCGACGCCAACCGAGCGCAAGGCTTCCAACACGCCTTGGCCGGAGAGCAGCGAGATGTCGCGCTCGGCGGATGCGCCACCCATAAGGACGGCCACACGGCCCATGTTGTGTGCACCAGTCATACCGTACCCCCTTGCAGCAAGGCCATCACCTGGCCTGGGATTGCGCCGATGGTTCCAGCGCCCATGCACAACAGCACGTCGCCGTCCCGCGCGCTTTGGACCGCCATCTGCGCCATGCTGCTGATATCCGCGACAAACTGCGGTTCGACCTTGCCAGCCACGCGCAGCGCGCGTGCCAGCGCGCGGCCGTCGGCGGCGACGATGGGCGCCTCGCCGGCGGCGTAGACCTCGGCCAGCAATACCGCGTCGGCCTGGCCGATCACGGTTACAAAATCATCGAAGCAGTCCCGGGTGCGCGTATAGCGGTGGGGCTGGAACGCCAACACCAAACGCCGTCCCGGGAAAGCACCGCGCGCCGCCGCCAGTGTGGCGGCCATTTCGACGGGATGGTGGCCGTAGTCGTCTACCACGGTGATGTACCCACCCTGTGGTAGGGCCCAGTCGCCATAAGGCTGAAAGCGCCGTCCTACACCTTTGAACTCGGCCAGCGCTTTGAGCAGCGCGGCGTCCGGCACATTGAGCTCCACCGCCACGCAAATCGCCGCGAGCGCGTTGCGTACATTGTGTTCGCCAGGCAGGTTGAGCACCACTTCCAGGTCCGGCAACACCACGCCATTGCGCCGGGTCACGGTGAAATGCATCTGCGAGCCAAGCGCGCGGACGTGGGTCGCACGGACCTGCGCACCCTCTTCAAAGCCGTAGCTGGTGATGGGGCAGCTCACCTCATCGACGATGGCGCGTACGGCCGGATCGTCCGTGCACAAAATCGCGGTGCCATAAAAGGGCATGCGGTGCAGGAAATCAACAAAAGCTTTTTGTAAACGGGCGAAGTCATGCCCGTAGGTTTCCATGTGGTCTGCATCGATGTTTGTGACCACGGACATGATCGGCAGCAGGTTCAGGAACGATGCGTCGGACTCATCGGCTTCGACCACGATGTAGTCACCACTGCCCAGCCGAGCGTTGGCCCCGGCACTGTTCAGGCGTCCGCCGATCACAAAGGTCGGGTCTAAACCGGCGGCCGCCAACACGCTCGCGACCAGGCTGGTCGTCGTAGTCTTGCCGTGCGTACCGGCAATGGCGATGCCTTGTTTGAGACGCATCAGCTCAGCCAGCATGAGCGCGCGCGGGACGATGGGAATGTGCAGTTCGCGGGCCCGCACGACCTCGGGGTTGCTGCTTTGCACTGCGGTGGATGTGACAACGGCATCCGCGCCATCGACATGCTGTGCGGCGTGTCCGACGCGGGTGGCAATGCCCAGTCCCGCTAGCCTTTGCAAGGTGGCGCCGTCATGCAAGTCCGAACCACTGATCTGGTATCCCAGGTTGTGCAGGATTTCGGCTATGCCACTCATGCCTGAGCCGCCTATTCCGACAAAGTGAATATGACGTATCGCGTGCTTCATAGGCCGACTTCCTCACAAGCGGCTGTCATGGCTGCAGTAGCCTGGGTTTTTTCCATCGCCTTGGCTGCCTGCGCACGCTGCAACAGCGTCTCGCGGCTCATGCCTTGCAGCATATGGGCCAGTTGCGTCGGCGTGAGCGTGGTCTGGGGGAGCAACCAGCCACCGCCCTCGTCGACCAGGAAGCGGGCATTGTGGGTCTGGTGGTCATCCACCGCAAACGGGAAGGGTACGAACACAGCTGCCGCACCGACCGCAGCGATTTCGGTGACCGTGCTGGCGCCGGCCCGGCACAGCACCAGGTCGGCATCGGCAAAGGCTTGGGCCGTGTTGTCGATAAATGGCGTCAGCGTAGCCTC
>CAIOUR010000172.1 GCA_903861575.1 uncultured beta proteobacterium
CGGGCGTTGGCCCGCCAGCACGGCGCGGCGCTGGCGCTCACGCTCAGCGACATGAGCATGATCCGTTTTTGCCGCCCCGGCCTGGAGGCCATGGTCGGCGATGGACTGGACTACCTCTTTTGCAACGAAGAAGAAGCCCGTGTGTGGCTGGATTTGGACGACTTGGATGCCGTTATCGCAGCCCTGACCCCCTTGGCCACGGTGGTCTGTGTGACGCGCGGTGCCCAAGGCAGCGTGATCATCGACCGCGGCACGCCCCATGCTGTGGCCGCGCCGACCATCCACGCCGTGGACAGCAACGGCGCGGGCGATATGTTTGCCGGTGCGTTTTTGTACGCGGTCACCCACGGCCACACCCTGCAACAAGCTGCCTGGCTGGCGAACCACGCCGCCGCCGCTGTGGTCGCGCAGTACGGGAACCGGCTGGACGCGCAGGCCATCGCCGGCCTCCAAGCCGCGTTTGCCGCGCAGTGGCGCGGAGCTGGCCTATAGACCGAGAGGCGTTTGCCGGGATGGTGGCGCATTAAGCTGCGGGGTCGGTGACAATGTCCGTCACCGGTCATAACCCTTTGCCAGGATCCTGCCCACCATGCCAGCCCCCGGACACTACGACAGCACCGCCAGCTACCCCCGCGACCTGCACGGCTACGGCCGCCACACCCCGCATGCCCAGTGGCCCGGCGGGGCCCGGGTGGCGGTGCAGTTTGTGCTGAATTACGAGGAGGGTGGTGAGAACAGCGTGCTGCACGGCGACGCGGGCTCTGAGCAGTTTTTGTCCGAGATGTTCAATCCGGCCAGCTACCCGGAACGCCATATCAGCATGGAAGGCATTTATGAATACGGCGCGCGGGTGGGCGTATGGCGCATCCTGCGCGAGTTCGAGGTCCGCCAGCTGCCCCTGACCGTGTTCGGCGTGGGCATGGCTTTGCAGCGTTGCCCGGAGGTGACGGCCGCGTTTGTCGAGCTGGGCCATGAGATCGCCTGCCATGGCTGGCGCTGGATCCATTACCAGAACATCGACGAGGCCACTGAGCGCGAACACATGCGCCTCGGCATGCAGGTCATTGAACAACTCACCGGCCAGCGCGCTTTGGGCTGGTACACCGGGCGCGACAGCCCCAATACCCGCCGCCTGGTTGCGGACTACGGCGGCTTTGCCTATGACTCGGATTACTACGGAGACGATCTGCCGTTTTGGATGCAGGTACGTAAGACCGATGGCGCGCTGGCGCAACAGCTGATCGTGCCCTACACGCTGGATTGCAACGACATGCGCTTCGCACTGCCCCAGGGCTACTCGCACGCGGACCCGTTTTTCCAGTACCTCAAAGACACTTTTGACATCCTGTACGCACAGGGTGACCCCAACGGCCAGAACCAGCCGGCCATGATGAGCATCGGCATGCATTGCCGCTTGCTGGGCCGGCCCGGGCGCATCACGGCTTTGCAGCGTTTTCTGGACCACATCGCCCGTTACGACAAAGTCTGGGTGGCGCGGCGGCTGGATATTGCGCGGCATTGGGCAGCCACCCATCCCGCACCGGTCTGAGGCGCGTTGAGGCAAACCATGGCGCTGACGCTGGAATCACTCAACACCCTGCCGCTCGACGCGGCAGCGCGTCTGCTGGACGGCGTGTATGAGCATTCGCCCTGGGTGGCGGATGCGGCACTGGTGCAGCGGCCTTTTGTGAGCCTGGCGCAACTGCAATACGCACTGGCGCAGGCCGTGACCGACGCCCCGCTGGAAGCCCGCTTAGCGCTGCTGCGCGCCCACCCGGAGCTGGCGGGTAAGGCCATGCAGGCGGGGGCGCTGACGCAAGAATCCACACACGAGCAAAAAACCGCAGGCCTCACTGCCTGCACGCCGCAGGAGCTGGCGCATATCCAGGCGCTCAACACCGCGTACCGCGAGAAATTCGGTTTTCCTTTCATCGTGGCGGTGCGCGGGCCTCGCGGCACGGGCTTGTTCAAGCCGCAAATCATCGCCACGCTGGAGCGCCGGTTGGCCGGTCATCCGGATTTCGAGATGCAGGAGGCGCTGCGCAATGTGCACCGCATCGCCGAAATCCGCTTGACCGACAAATTCGCACAGCCGCCTTTGCGTGGCCAGCACGTCTGGGACTTGCAGGAAAGCCTGGCGGCTTTCAGTGACCCCGGTTTTGCCGAGCGCGGCGAGCTGACAGTCACCTATTTGACCGACGCGCACCGCGCGTGCGCCGCGCGTATCGTGCAGGACATGCGGGATGCCGGTTGCGACAGCGTGCACATCGACGCCGTGGGTAATGTGGTCGGACGCTACGAGGGCACACGCGCCGACGCGCCTGCGCTGCTCACCGGCAGCCATTACGACACGGTGCGCAACGGCGGCAAGTACGACGGACGACTGGGTATTTACGTGCCGCTGGCCTGCGTGCAGGCCTTGCACCGGGCGCAGCGCCGCTTGCCCTTCGGTCTGGAAATCGTGGCTTTTGCGGAGGAAGAGGGTCAGCGTTACCGGGCCACGTTTTTGGGTGCGGGTGCGCTCACCGGCGACTTTGATCCCGCTTGGCTGGACCAGCCCGACGCCGATGGCGTGACCATGCGTGAGGCCATGCAGCACGCCGGTCTGGACCCGGCGCAGATCCCCACGCTCCAACGCGATCCGGCGCGGTATCTCGGTTTTGTGGAAGTGCATATCGAGCAAGGCCCGGAGCTCAACGCGCGCAATTTGCCGCTGGGCGTCGTCACGTCGATCAACGCCAGCGTGCGCTACACCGGCGAAGTTGTTGGCGTCGCCAGCCACGCCGGTACCACGTCCATGACACAACGACGTGATGCCGCGATGGCGGTGGCTGAACTGATGCTGTTTGTAGAGCGGCGCGCTGCCGCAGATAGCGACTCCGTGGGTACGGTCGGTTTGCTGAACGTACCCGGTGGATCCATCAACGTGGTGCCCGGGCGCTGCAGTTTTTCGCTGGATCTGCGCGCGCCCACGGACGCGCAGCGCGATGCGCTGGAGCGCGACGTGTTGGACCAATTACAGGCAATTGGTGCGGGTCGGGGTGTGACGTACACGCTGACGCCAACGGTACGCGCCAGCGCCGCGCCCAGCGATCGGGCATGGCAGGCGCGCTGGGAAGCGGCCGTTCAAGCCCTCGGCTTGCCCGTGCACCGTATGCCTAGCGGCGCAGGACATGACGCCATGAAAATGCATACCATCCTGCCCCAGGCCATGTTGTTTGTGCGCGGAGAGAACGCCGGTATCAGCCACAACCCGCTGGAGTCCACTACCTGCGACGATATGCAACTCGCAATCGAAGCCTTTGACCACCTGCTTGCCCAACTCGAGCGCGAACACGCCTGAGTGCGTGGCCACGTTCACAACCAGACGCACACCATGCCCGCATCACCTTTAGACCACATTCGATTAGATACCTGGATCGACGCGCACTTGGACGAAGAGCTGCACTTTTTGCAAAGCCTGATCCAGGTCCCCACCGATACGCCACCTGGCAACAATGCCCCGCACGCCGAGCGCGCCGCCGATTTGCTGGACGCCATGGGACTGCACACCGAGCGTTACCCGGTTCCGGCGGACTTGGTGCATGCTGCCGGTTTACAGAGCGTGACCAATCTGGTGGTGCGTCGGCGCTACGGGGATGGACCGACGATTGCGCTCAACGCCCACGGTGACGTGGTGCCGCCCGGCGACGGTTGGACGCAGGACCCCTACGGCGGCGCCGTGGTGGATGGCAGCATCTATGGCCGTGCGGCGGCTGTGAGCAAATCGGATTTCGCCACCTACGCGTTTGCGGTCCGCGCCATCGAGGCGCTGGGCTACCCGCTCAAGGGTGGAGTGGATTTGCTCTTCACCTATGACGAAGAATTTGGCGGCGAAGTTGGCCCGGCCTGGTTGCTGGCCCAAAAGCTGACCCGCCCGGACCTTTTGATCGCCGCAGGCTTTTCCTACCAGGTCATCACGGCACACAACGGATGCTTGCAAATGGAGGTGACTGTGCACGGACAGATGGCGCATGCGGCTATTCCTGAATCCGGTGTGGACGCGCTGCAAGGTGCTACGAAAATCCTCAATGCTGTGTATGCCCAAAATGGCCTCTATCGCAAGGTCCGCTCGCAGGTTGAGGGCATTTCGCACCCCTATCTCAATGTCGGCCTGATTGAGGGCGGCACCAACACTAACGTGGTTCCCGGACGGGTGAGCTTCAAGCTCGACCGCCGCATGATTCCGGAAGAAGACCCGGTACAGGTGGAGGCCGATATCCGCCGCGTTATCACCCAGGCCGCTGCACAAATGCCGGGCGTGACGGTGGATATCCGGCGCATGCTATTGGCCAAGGCGCTCAAGCCGCTGCCCGGTAATAAAGTGCTCGTGGATACCTTGCAGTTCCATGCCAGCGCGGTCTTTGGTGAGACCGTTCCTGCCCAGGGTTCGCCGCTTTACACCGACGCCCGGATTTTTGGTGAGGCCGGTATTCCCTGTGTTCTCTACGGTGCGGGACCGCGCACGGTGCTGGAGTCACACGCCAAACGCGCCGACGAGCGGCTGGCGCTGAATGATTTGCGCCGCGCCACCCAGGTGGTAGCGCGTACCTTGCTCGACCTGTTGGGTTGACACAGCCGCCGTGTCGCGCCATCTCACGCAACTGCTGGCGCGCTTGCAACTCCAGAGCGCGGTGCTGGTGACGGTGGTGCAAGCCCAAGGCTCGGTTCCCCGTGATGCGGGCGCGTGGATGGCAGTTTTTGCGGACTGTGTTGTCAATACGGTGGGTGGCGGACACCTGGAGCAGGACGCAATCGCTGAGGCCCGCGCCATGCTCGCACACGTAGATGCGCCGCCGCAAACCTTGCGCTTTGCGCTGGGCCCTCGCCTGGGGCAGTGTTGCGGTGGCGTGGTGCATTTGCAACTCGAAGTCATCCGCGCAGCCGACAGCGCAGCCTTGCAAACGCGCTTGCGCCAAACCGGCCCGGCGGTTGCATTATTTGGTGGTGGGCATGTGGGCCATGCGCTGGTGCGGGTGCTGGGCGACTTGCCCTTTGCCGTGCAGTGGATTGACAGCCGCGACGCGATTTTCCCGGGTGAGCTGCCGCCCAATGTGGTGTGCGAGCAGTCGGAGCCGGTGCAATCCGCCGTCGCGCATCTGCCCGCGCAGGCGCGTGTCCTGATCATGAGCTTCAGCCACGCCGAGGATTTAGACATCGTTGCGGCCTGCCTGCTGCGCCAGCGCGCGCACGGGGATCTGCGCTTTATTGGCCTGATTGGCAGCCAGACCAAATGGGCGACCTTTCGCAAGCGCTTGCAGGCGCGCGGCTTCACCGATGCCGAATTGGCCCAGGTTACTAGCCCCATCGGCGTGCCGGGTATTCCCGGTAAAGCGCCTGAGGTGATTGCGGTGGCCGTGGCGGCGCAACTCCTGCAACTGGGCGACTGAAGCCCGCGCCTGGGCAGGCCGTGCAGCGGGTATAAACCCTTGTCGCTTCATTCTTTTTTGACCCACGGCCATACGCCGCACCGCCATGACCACCAACGCCTACCAAACCGGACGCCTGGACCTGCCCTTTGTGGGCCATTGCACCTTTGCCAAATCGCCGGTCTGTTTGGACTGGAACGCGATTGATGCCGATGTCGCCGTCATCGGCGTGCCCAACGACATGGGCACGCAATGGCGGCCGGGCGCGCGCTTCGGCCCGCGCGCGATCCGCGAGGCCTCGACTTTGTTTTCGTTTGGCCATGGCGGCGCGTATGACCATGAAGACGATGTGATGTACCTGACCCGCGAGGCGGCCCGCATTGTGGATGTGGGTGATGCCGACATCGTCCACACCGACATGGCGAAAAGCCACACCAACACCGAATACGCGATCCGCAAAATTCTGGCCGCCGGGGCCATGCCGCTGGTGCTGGGCGGCGACCATTCGGTGCATGCGCCGGTGATCAAGGCCTTCGACGGGCAAGGCCCTATCCATATCGTGCACTTTGATGCGCACCTGGACTTTGTCGATGAGCGCCACGGCGTGCGCTACGGCCACGGCAACCCGCTACGCCGCGCTTCCGAGATGACGCACATCACCGGCATGACGCAGCTGGGCATCCGCAACGTGTCATCCAGCAACCGCGACGACTACGACGCTGCGCGCGCGGCGGGTTCGCAGATTTATTCGGTGCGGCAAATCCGCAAGATGGGCGTGCAAGGCGTGCTCGATGCGATTCCGGTCGCGCCCAACTATTACCTGACGATTGACATCGACGGCTTTGACCCTTCGATTGCGCCGGGCACTGGCACGCCCAGCCACGGCGGGTTTTTGTACTACGAGGTGCTGGAAATCATCGAGGCGCTGGTCCAGCGCGGCGGCGGCAACATCATCGGTATCGATTTGGTCGAAGTGGCTCCGGCCTACGACCCGGCGGGCGTGACAGCGATTCTGGCTGCGCAATTGCTGCTCAACAGCCTGGGCTTCATCTTCCACGCGCGCAGCCTGCGCAATGCATCAGGACCAGCCCATGGCTGAGCCGCGCCTGCACTATGTGCAATGCCCCATTGGCGACGCAGTGGGCGCACCCCAGGGCAGCGGCCACCGCATGGCTTATTGGGAGTGGGGTGCGCCTGATGCGGCGCACGCGGTGGTCTGCGCCCACGGCCTGACCCGCCAGGGCCGCGACTTTGACGTGCTGGCACAGGCCTTGGTGGCGCGCGCACCGCACCCGCTGCGCGTGCTGTGCCCCGATGTCGCCGGGCGTGGACGCAGCGACTGGCTGGCCGACCCGCAGCACTACCAGGTACCGGTGTACACCGCGGCCATATTGGCGATGCTGGCGCAGTTGAAATTGACGCAGGTCGATTGGGTGGGCACCAGCATGGGCGGGCTGATCGGCATGGGCGTGTGCACCACCGCCGCTTCGGTGGGTGCGCAGGTGCGCCGCTTGGTAATCAACGACGTCGGCCCGACGATTGAGATTGCCGCCTTGCGCCGCATTGGGGTGTATCTGGGTCAGCCACTTCGTTTTGACACGCCCGAACAGGCCGCCGCCGCTTTGTGGGCGGTGTCCAGCAGTTTCGGCCCGCACACGCCGCAGCAGTGGCTGGATTTGTGCCGCCCCATGCTGAAAGCCGCATCAGACGGCGCGGGCTGGGTTCTGCATTACGACCCGGCGATTGCGCTGCCATTTCGCATGGTGACGGACGAATTAGCCGAGAAAGGCCAGGCCATGGCCTGGGCCGTGTACGACCAGATTCAAGCGCCCACGCTGTTGCTGCGCGGTGCGTTGTCGGACCTGCTCAGCGCCGCCACTGCCGCCGATATGGGGCAGCGCGGGCCGCGCGCACGCTTGCACACGGTGGATGGCGTTGGCCACGCGCCCACGCTGATTGCGGCCGATCAGATCGATGTGGTGGCCGACTTTTTGTTTGCCTGAAGTCGCGTGCAATCCCAGGCTGTCGCCCCTGCTGATGAGGCTGCTACCACGCTGATCGCGGCTTTGGCTGCGGCCCAGCCGGAAGTGGACGGGGCGCTGGTGCGGGCTCGCGCGTTTGCTGAGCCCTTGCTGGCCGGCGCTTTGTTGGATACCGGCGAGGACGTGCTGGCCCACGCCGATGGTGTGGCCGCCATCCTGGCCGGCATGGGTGCCTCGCCCACCATGCAGGCGGCGGCCTATTTGGTGTACACCTGCGACCACCTCAACAAGCCGCAGGAAGCGATCGCGAAAGGCTTTGGCGAGGGCCTGGCGGCGCTGGCGCTGGAGACCACCAAGCTGGTGCGGCTGCAGCGCATGGCCCGTATCGCGCAAAACGCCGCCAGCCACGCGCCGCAAGCGCAAACCCAGGCCGCGCAGACCGAGAGCGTGCGCAAGATGCTGCTGGCTTTTTCGCGTGATTTGCGTGTCGTGATGCTGCGTCTGGCCTCCCGCTTGCAGACTTTGCGCCACTTCGCCGCGAGCAAGCTGCCCGTACCGTCCGGCCTGGCGCAAGAGTCGTTGAATGTGTTCGCGCCGCTGGCCAACCGGCTGGGCATCTGGCAGGTGAAGTGGGCCTTGGAGGACTTGGCTTTCCGCTTTTTGGAGCCGCAGACCTACCACGATGTGGCCAAGCAGCTGGACGAGAAGCGTGCCGAACGCGAAGCGGCGGTGGAGAAGCTGCGCACCGAGCTGGCCGCCGAGCTGGCCGGGCAGGGCATTGCGGCGCAAGTGCAAGGGCGGCCCAAAAACATCTACAGCATCGTCAAAAAAATGCGCGGCAAGGGTCTGCGTTTTGAGCGGGTGTATGACATCCGGGCGCTGCGCATCATCGTTGCCGACGTGGCGGCCTGCTACGCCGCGCTGAGCTGGGTACACACGCGCTTCAGCCCGATCACCGAGGAATTTGACGACTACATCGCCCGCCCCAAGCCCAACGGCTACCAGTCGCTGCACACGGTGGTGCGCGATGCGGCGGGCGGGCCGATTGAGGTGCAG
>CAIOUR010000173.1 GCA_903861575.1 uncultured beta proteobacterium
CGCCCTCTGCAGCGAGGCGGTTGATGTTCGGCGTGATGGCAACGCGGTTGCCGTAGCAAGGCAAAGCGCCGGCGGCGATTTGGTCGTACATCACGACCAGGATATTGGGTTTTTGGGCGGAAGCTTGTGCAGTCATCCCTGGATTTTGACCGAGGCGGCCTCATGCAGCCGCCCGAGCAGCTCTGCCGCGCCCGTACCCACCAGCAACAAGCTGCGCACCGCCGAGCTCAAGAAGCCCTCGCTGACCATGCGGTCCAGCATGGCGATCAGCGGGTCGTAATAGCCATCGGTGTTCAGCAGCCCGAAAGGCTTGCTGTGCACGCCGAGTTGATACCAGGTCCAGATTTCAAACAATTCCTCAAACGTGCCGATACCGCCAGCCAGCGCTACGAAAGCATCGGCGCGCTCAAACATCAGCGTTTTGCGCTCGTGCATGGTGGCGACTACGCGCAGCTCGGTGAGTCCCGTGTGGCCCACTTCCTTGTCCAGCAAGTTTTGCGGAATCACCCCCAACACGGTACCACCTGCGGCCAGCGTGGCATCCGCAGCAATGCCCATCAAGCCGACTTTGCCACCGCCGTAGACCATGTGCCAGCCGTGGCGGCCAATCCATTGGCCGACTTGGATGGCCGCAGCGGCGAAAGCGGGCTGCGCGCCCGTGCGCGAACCGCAGTAGACGCAGAGAGAAAAATCGTTGGGTCGGGTCAGAGGCATGGCGGTTACGGGGTGGGTCTGGCGAATCGACGATCCGAGCATAGGGGCAAACCGTGACGGCGCGCAGCGGGTGTACAGTGGGCCACAAGAACAGCAACAGGCTTCAAGGCCCCACGGAGACGCGCACATGACACAGTCCAAACACATCGCCATCGTTGGCGCAGGCATTGCGGGCATCAGCTGCGCCCGCACCCTGGTTCAAGCCGGTCACCGCGTCACGGTGTTTGAAAAAAGCCGGGGCGTTGGCGGACGCATGTCCACCCGCAACAGCCCCTTTGGAACCTTCGACCACGGCGCGCAGTACTTCACGGTGCGCGACGCACGCTTTGCCCAGGCCATTGAAACAGCGCCCGGCGTATGCCGCCCCTGGAGCGCCACGACGGTGCGCGTGCTCGACGCACACGGCAGGGTCGCCGCCGCCGCGCTGGACCACCGCGAATCGCACTGGGTCGCCAAGCCGGGCATGAACGCACTGGCCAAGGCTTGGGCCGCGCCGATTGCAGAACATATTCAGCTCGAAACGCGGGTTGACGGGATCGAACGCGACACGCTCAACAAACACCAATGGCAACTGCGCACCGAAGGCGGCAGCGCCGGTGTGGCCGTCCACGGCGCGTTTGACGCGGTGGTACTGGCCATCCCGCATCCGCAGGCACAGGCGCTGTTGCAAGCCATGCCGCACGGCGGCACATTCGCCAAGGCGATCAACAAAGTGACCGTGCTTCCGTGCTGGACGCTGATGCTGGCGTTTCCGCAAGCCGTGCAGCCGGGGCTGACCACGCTGGGGCCGAGCTGGAACGCCGCGCGCAGCACCCACCACCGCATCGCCTGGCTGGCCCGCGAATCCAGCAAGCCCGGGCGCAGCGCGGTGGAACGCTGGACGGTGCAAGCCAGCGCCGACTGGTCGGCCGAACACATTGATGACAGCCCGCAACGTGTCCAGGCCAAGATGCTGCGCGCCTTTGCTGAGATTACCGGCATCCGCGCCGAACCGGCCCATGTGGACGCGCACCGTTGGCTGTACGCCAAGACCGACAAACCTTTAGGGCGCAGCCACCTGTGGAAGGCCGAACGCGGCATCGGCGTCTGCGGCGACTGGTGCATCGGCCACCGGGTGGAAGACGCGTTCACCTCGGGCCTGGAGCTGGCGCTGGCCATCGCCAAAGGCTGAACCCGCATGGGCGGCTACATCGGGCGGTTTGCGCCCTCGCCCACCGGCGCTTTGCACGCGGGTTCGCTGGTGGCGGCATTGGGCAGTTGGCTCGACGCCCGCGCCCACGGCGGGCGCTGGCTGGTGCGCATCGAAGACATCGACACGCCGCGCTGCGTGAGCGGCGCCGACGAGACCATCCTGGCGCAACTGGCGGCCTGCGGCCTGTTACCTGATGAAGCGCCCTTGTGGCAAAGCAAGCGCACGGCTTGGTACGAACAGGCGCTGGCCACCCTGGTGGCAGCGGATCTGGCCTACCCCTGCGGCTGCTCGCGCAGCGCGATTGACGCGGCCAATGCGGCGCGCGGCATTGCCCGGCCCCGCAACGGTGATCGCGTCTACCCCGGCACCTGCCGCAACGGGCTGCACGGCGCTGGGCCCGCCGCGTGGCGTATGCGCACGCAGCATGCGCCGCCGCTGTTGCACTGGCAGGACCGCCGCTTAGGTGCGCAAACACAGGACTTGCTCACGCAGGTCGGTGACTTTGTGCTGCGCCGCGCAGATGGCATGTTCACGTACCAACTGGCCGTGGTGGTGGACGACGCGGCACAGGGCATCAGCCATGTGGTGCGCGGCGAAGACCTGGCAGATAACACCGCCCGCCAGCGCTGGCTGCAAGACGCGCTGGGCCTGCCTATGCCGCAGTACCTGCACACGCCGCTGGTGCGCGGGCGCAACGGTGAAAAACTATCCAAGCAAAACGGCGCACAAGCCGTCGATACCGGCGCACCGCTGGCTGCACTGAACGCAGCCGCCGCCGTGCTGGGATTACCGGAACACAGTGGCACCGTCGGCCACGCGCTGGCGGCATGGACGGCGGCCTGGCCTTGGCGCAGCGCCACCTAAAATCCCGCGCCACTCCGATTGCGTTCGCATGCCACCACCCATCCCCGACCTCGCCACCATTCCCTATCTGCGCACCGTCAAAAGCTATGTGCTGCGCGCCGGTCGCAGTACGGCCGGCCAGACCCGGGCCATGGAGCAACTGGGGCCGAAATTTCTGCTCCCCTACCAAGCCGCAACCACGGATGTGCGCGCCCTGTGGCCCGAGCCTCAGGCACCGCTGGTCCTGGAAA
The DNA here is from genome assembly GCA_903861575.1 of uncultured beta proteobacterium. Lineage (GTDB taxonomy): Bacteria > Pseudomonadota > Gammaproteobacteria > Burkholderiales > Burkholderiaceae_C > Allorhodoferax. Next base: position 3,001 of record CAIOUR010000173.1, read on the forward strand.
TCGGCTTTGGCATGGGCGAGGCCAGCGCGCAAATTGCGCAGACCTTGCCCGACACGCACTTTCTGTGCTGCGAAGTGCATGCAGCCGGTGTGGGCGCGCTGCTGAAACGCATTGGCGAGATGGGGCTGGAGAACATCCGCATCTGCGCGCATGACGCGGTGGAAGTGATTGACCACATGCTCGCCCCCGGCATCCTAGACGGCGTGCACATTTTCTTTCCCGACCCCTGGCATAAAACCAAACACAACAAGCGCCGCTTGATCCAAGCGCCGCTGGTAGCCAAGCTGGCGCAGCGCCTCAAACCCGGTGGTTACTTGCATTGCGCCACCGACTGGCAGCCATATGCCGAGCAAATTCTGGAGGTGCTGGAAGCCGAGCCGCTGCTGTACAACCCGGCGCGCAGCACCCACCCGGAGCTGGCCGGTTATGCGCCCAAACCCGCCTACCGGCCGCTGACTAAGTTCGAGAACCGCGGGCTCAAATTGGGCCACGGGGTGTGGGACGTGGTCTGCGCCCGGCGATGAATCTGGCACCTGTAACGCGCCAGGGCGTAAGCCCTAGCAGCGTTGTCTTGCCTCCTGTCTGCGATCCGGCATGGTCCGGCCTCTTGGATTTTTTGAGCGCCCGCTTCACGCACATCGAACGCGGCGTCTGGGCGCAGCGCATGGCCAGCGGCAGCGTGTGCGACGCGGATGGAACAGCATTGGCACCCGACGCGCCCTTTTGCCCCGGCGCGCGCATCCACTACTTCCGTGCCATCGAATCGGAAGCAGCGATTCCGCTGCAAGAAACCGTGCTGTACCGGGACGCGAATCTGCTGGTTGCCGACAAGCCACATTTTTTGCCGGTCATCCCCTCGGGCAAATACCTGCATGAGACGCTGCTGGTGCGCCTGAAAAACCGGCTGAGCTTGGATGATTTGGTACCGATCCACCGCATCGACCGCGACACCGCCGGGCTGGTCTTGTTCAGCACCAATCCGGCTATACGCAACGCCTACCACACGCTGTTTCGGGACCGCGCCGTGGACAAGTATTACGAGGCCATCGCGCCCTGGAACCCGGACTTGCCTTGGCCTCTGACGCGACGCAGCCGCATCGGCAGCGCGCCACACTTCATGCAGCAAACCGAGTTGGACGGCGAACCCAACAGCTGGACCGAGATCGCGCCGCTGGACGTATCCGGCGAATGGGCCCGCTACGCGCTGCGGCCCCACACCGGACACCGCCACCAGTTGCGGGTGCACATGGCGGCGCTGGGCCTGCCGATTGCGGGCGACGGCATCTACCCGGTACTCACGCCCGAGGCCGCGCCCGACTATGCCCGCCCGCTGCAATTGCTGGCCCGCGCCATCGCGTTCACCGACCCGATTAGCGGGCGGGCGCAGCGCTTTGAGAGCCTGCAAACACTCAAACCCTTGGCTGAAGTTCAGGCGCAATACACGGCGCAAGCGTTCCCGGACGGCCCCGCATGAGCGCCGACCCAACACCCGCGCACACGCCCGCCAGCGCCGCGCTGGCGCAACACGCCATGCGGGCTTTTGACACCATGGTCCAGCGCAGCGCCGCCTTCACGCCGCGCGCCGGTCAGCAGGCCATGGCGCAGCGCATCGCCGACACGCTGTCCCGTGCCGATTTGGGTGAGTGTGATGCGCCCACGCAGGCGATTGCGGTGGTGCAAGCCGGCACCGGCGTGGGTAAATCTGCGGCTTACGCCAGTACGGCGGTCGCGCTGGCCTTGGCCCGCAAGACGCGGGTCATCATCTCGACCGCTACCGTCGCGCTGCAAGA
>CAIOUR010000174.1 GCA_903861575.1 uncultured beta proteobacterium
GCCAATGGCCGATTGCACCAAAGCGTTGGCGATGGCGCTGTCCACCTGCAAGGGCAAATGCGGGCCATGCTGCTCGGTGGCACCCACAGGCAGCACGGCGATGGTCTGATCCATCACACCGGCTGCGCGGGCGGCGGCGAAGTGGGCACTCGTGCATTCGGCCCAGTAGCGGGAGGGGAAATGGTCGGGAAAGTGCATGGTCTGCGTCCTCAGGTTTCAAGGTTAGCCACGGGTGCGGTACCCCGGTGTAAGCGCTGGCGCGCTGCCACCTGGCTGGCGCGCGCGGTGGTGGCGATGGTGCGCGGCAGTACGTCGCGCAGGCAGCGGGGTTTGGCGCGCGCGCCGCTGGCCAGGTAGTCGGCGAGCAATGCCGCACGCACGGTCGCTGGGTCCAGTTTGCGTGGTCCGCACAGGTAATCGAACAAAGCGTCCGTCAGGCGCTCCGGCGTCAGGCCGGCCGTGCTGGCTGTCTCGTTCCACAGCCAGGCCGCGAAGTCGGCAAATGCTGCAAAAGCGCTGGGGCCTTGCAGCAGCAGGGGCAGGCTGCGGCCAAAGCGTCCGGAATTGGCCACCAAGTCCCAGTAACGGGCTAGGCGGGTGAAAGCCTGGACCTCGGCTGCGCTGACTGCATCGGTTTGCAGCACCATGTACGGCGGCGCGTGGTCGTAGACCATGCCACGGGTGAGCGGGTGGCCTGCCAGGTCTTGCTGCGCCAGCGGCGTGCCGCGCAGGCGCTTGAGGATGCCGAGTTGGATCTCGTGCGGACCCCAGGACCAGAGTTCGTCAAACCCCGCAGCAAAGCTGGCCCAACTTTCGCCGGGCAGGCCGAAGATCAGATCGGTGTGCAAGTGCGCCTGGCTGTGCTGCACCAGCCAGCGCACATTGTCTGCGGTGCGCGCGTCGTCCTGGCGCCGGCTGATGCCGCTTTGCACATCCGGATTGAGGCTTTGGATCCCAATCTCAAACTGCAAAACGCCGGCGGGGAAGCGGGCGATGCAGGCCTGCAAACGCGCCGGCAGTTGGTCGGGTATGAGTTCGAAATGCACAAACAGCGGCGTGTCCGGGTCGCGCTCCAACTTGTCCAGAAAAAATTCCAGGATGCGCACCGAGGCATCGATCTTCAGGTTGAAAGTGCGGTCGACAAACTTGAAGGTGCGCGCGCCGCGTATGTACAAGTCGTCCAGCGCTGCCAAAAACGCTTCCAACTCGAACGCCCAGGCGGTTTTGTCCAGTGCGCTCAGGCAAAACGCGCATTTGAAGGGGCAGCCGCGCGAGGCTTCCACGTATAAAACCCGTTGTGCCAGGTCGGTGTCGCTGTAGTGCGCATAGGGCAGGGCGATCTCGTCCAGCGGCGGTTGCTCACCCGCGATGGTTTTCATGAGCGGACGCGGCCCGAACAACAGAGCGTTGCACAGCTTGGGAAAGCTCACATCGCCCCAGCCGGTGACCACATGGTCGGCCAGCGCCACGATGGGCTGGGTTTCCGGCTCATGGCTGACTTCGGGACCGCCCAGCACGATGCGGATGTCCGGCCGCTGCGTGCGCAGCAACTGCACGAGCGCCAGACTGTGCTCCACGTTCCAGATGTAAATGCCCAGGCCGATCACGTGCACATCGCCGGCACTGGCCGGGCCGCACTCGGCAAGCAAGGCGGCGGCGATCTCTTCCGGGGGCGTCTGGATGGTGAATTCGCGCAGTACCGCGCAGTCCGCCACAGCCTGTCCGCCATGGCGCTGCATATTCGCCAGCAGGTAGCGTAGCCCCAGGCTGGCGTGCATGTAGCGGGCGTTCAGCGTGGCGAGCACAATGCGATGGGACATAGGGCCATTATCCGAGCCTGCGCCAAGCGGTGAAAATCGAGGCCTTACCTTCAGATTTTCATTCCATGCCTTTTGATTTCTTCCGTGCTTCCCGCTGGGCCGTCGGCCTGGTTCTGATGTGGGGTGCCGCGTCCATGGCATGGGCGGGCGCGACCGGTGTGTTGGGGCGCAGTGAGTCCGCCGCCGTGGTGGAGAACGCGCAAATCCACGCCGAACTGATTGCCCATGCGCCCCACGGTGTTGTCCCTGGCCAGCCGCTGTGGCTGGGTTTGCGGTTACGCCATGCCAGCGGCTGGCATACCTATTGGAGAAACCCGGGGGACTCCGGCCTGGCGACCGAGCTGCAGTGGACACTCCCCCAGGGTTGGCAAGCGGGGGGTATTGAGTGGCCTGTGCCACAGCGCGTGCAAATCGGCAATCTGGCCAATTACGGCTATGACAACGAGGTGTTGTTGCCGGTGGCCGTGACCGTGCCCCAGCCGCTGCCCAGTGGCCCGGAGGTGCGTATCCAGCTGCACGCCAGTTGGCTGGTTTGCCGCCAAGAATGTATTCCGCAGGAGGGTGACTTTGTGTTGCAGCTGCCGCTGGGCAGCAGTTACGCCATGCACGCCGCGTCTTTCGCTGCGACGCTTGGGGCAATACCACGGCCTGCAGATCTCCAGCACGCAGTCAAGTTGCAGGCGCGGGTGGACAGCCGGGGTGTGGTGTTGCAGGCGCAGGGCTTACCGGCTGCGTGGCAAGGCAAAGCGATCAACGTGTTCCCGTACACCGCCCGGGTATTCGCCGCCGCAAGCAGCCCAGCGCACAGTGATGTGGTGCGCACCGGCGGCGAGCCTGAGCCGGGCACGCAGGTGTGGCAGGGCGGAGCATGGTCCGCGCGTCTGCCTTTATCGGTTCAACGGGTGGAGGAGATCGCACATCTGGATGTGGTGCTCGCGCGGGATGGCGCGGGCTTCTCTGTCGCAGCCCCGGTGAAAGGCAGTTGGCCCGCACTGGCCGGCCCGGATGCGGCCGGTGCCGTCACCCCGGCATTGGCGAGTGCTTTGGCGGTCAACGGGGCAACACCGGTGCCAGCCACTTCGACCTCGTTCGCGGCATTGGCTGTAGCACTTGCGGCAGCCTTTTTGGGTGGTTTGATTTTGAATTTGATGCCCTGCGTGCTGCCGATTCTGGCCATCAAGGCCCTGGGACTCGCCAACCAAAGGCAGCGCAGCGGCATGGCGGCGCACCTGCCGGGGCTGGCTTATACCGCTGGCGTCATGTTGTCGGTGCTGGCCCTGGGCGCGGCCTTGTTGGCATTGCGCGCCGGGGGTGAGCAGCTGGGCTGGGGCTTTCAAATGCAGTCCCCGTCGGTGGTGGCTGCTTTGGCGTTGCTGTTCACCTTGATCGGCCTCAATTTAATGGGGTGGCTGGAGTTTGGACATGTGCTACCCGCCAGTTGGGCCGCTGTGCAATGGCGCCATCCGGCAGCGGATGCGTTTTTCTCGGGTGTGTTGGCTGTCGCGGTGGCGTCGCCATGCAGTGCGCCTTTTATGGGCGCGTCGTTAGGCCTGGCCCTGACGTTGCCGGCCGCGCAAGCCCTGGGCATATTTGCCGCGCTGGGTTTGGGCTTGGCGCTCCCGTTTGCATTGATGAGCAGCTTGCCGCAGCTGGCTGCATGGTTGCCGCGCCCTGGCTCTTGGATGTTGCGCTTGCGCCAGGTAATGGCCATTCCCATGTTCGCAACGGTGGTGTGGCTCTTGTGGGTGCTGTGGCATATGGCGGGCGTGGACGCTGCCCGCACTTTGACGGATGCCACCCCTCAGGCCCAAGCGCAAGCAACTCCCCATGCAGGGGCTTGGCGTACCTGGAGCGCCCAGGCCGTCACAAATGCGGTGCAGGCCGGGAACCCGGTTTTTGTGGACTTCACTGCGGCGTGGTGTATCACCTGCCAGTACAACAAGCAAACCGTGCTGTCCGATGCCCGGGTGCTCAGCGCCTTCGCCGCTCGGGGCGTCATTTTGATGCGGGCGGATTGGACGCTGCGTGATGCTGCAATCAGCGCGGCACTCGGAGAGCTCGGTCGCAGTGGCGTCCCTGTCTATGTGCTGTACCGCAAAGATCAGTCGCCGGTGATTTTGTCGGAAGTGCTGACGGTTGCTGAAGTGACTTCGCTGCTGGCCCCACCATGATGCTGGTTGAGCAGACCTATCAGGCGCGTCTTTTTTCGGAGCAATATCTGCGTACCAACTCCATCAGTGCTGGTTCGGAATACGGCTTGCCAAGGTAGTGGTTGACACCGAGCGTTTGCGCGATATCCCGGTGTTTGTCTCCGACCCGCGAGCTGATGATCACGAAGGGGACGTCGGCTCTCGTGGGGTCGGCACGAACTGCCCGGGCCAAATCAAAGCCATCCATATGCGGCATTTCTATGTCGCTCAGAATCAGGTCTGGTCTGATGGTTTTCAGTTTGTCCAAGGCGTCCAACCCATTATTCGCAAGAACAACTTGCATACCCTCGCGGGTGAGCAGGCGCTGCGTAACGCGACGCACCGTAATGGAGTCATCGACGACCAAAATGATGGATTCAACCAGGCTGGTCAGGGGACTGTGCGCGGCATCGTCCTGCTTCTGGTCCGCGCGTGCCAACCGCGCGAGATGGCGCTGGCGCGCTGGATTCCCGTATGTCCGCGCCAAGGCCATGGGGTTGTAAATCAGAATCAGATCCCCGGCGGGCATCGCCGCGGCTGCGACGAGTGCTGGCAGTTTGGTGAATTGAGGCCCCAAGGCTTTTGCCGCCATTTCCCGCTCACCCAGAAACTGCGTCACCTGTAAGGCTACGATCTCTCCGGGGCTCCCAAAGACCGCAATGGTCTCGCTGTCCTTCATTTCCGGGGGGTCCGGGTCTGGGCCCTCCAACAGATCGCCGGCCCAAAACAAGTCCACATCGCCATGGTCGGGGAGGTGCACAGTGGTCGCCGCGCGCGGGACCTGCAGCAAAGGCCGTTGCAGTACTTGCAGCAGCATCGCGCGCGGTACGCCAAAGGTCATATCCCCAACGCGGAACAAAACGACCTGGCTAAGGCCGGTTGTGACGGGAAAGACCATGGCAAAGCACAGGCCTTGTCCGGGTGTGGTTTGAACCGTCATCTGTCCGCCCATGCCACGGACTTCTGACTGAACCACGTCCATGCCCACCCCACGTCCTGCGAACATGTTTATATCTTCAGACGTTGAGAAACCGGACTGCATCAGGATGGCGATCGCTTCGTCGTCGCTAAGCTGTGTCTCGTGCGTTATCAGACCTTGTCCAATGGCTTTGGAGCGAATTCGATCTTTGCGCAGACCAGCACCATCATCACGGACATCGATATGAATGTGCTGCCCCTCTTGCTTGACCGATACGCAGATTTCTCCGGTAGCGGGTTTGCCTGCAGCGACGCGTTCGGATGGGGCTTCGATGCCGTGGACGACGGCATTACGGACGAGATGTTCGAGGCAGGGTGCGAGGCGTTCCAGCATACTGCGGTCTACCCCGGTAGCGCTGCCCAGGATGTCGAGTCGTACATTACGCCCCGCGTGTTTGGCGGCTTGCCGTACCACTGCGTACAGGCGATCAGCCACCTTATCAAAAGCGACCAAACGCATGCCCAAAATTTCTTGTTGCAATGCGTTTCCCTGGCGTTTTTGCAGACTGAGATCGCGGTCCAATTCGATCATGCCTTCTCGAAGGCTTTTGTTCAGTGTGCCCAAATCTTCGGTTGACTCGGCCATCATCCGGCTTACTTCCTGCAGCTGTGTAAAGCGGTCGAGTTCGAGCGGGTCCAGCGTGGTCTTATCGGCCCCCACCGTGCGATTGCGTGACTGCATTTGGAGCTCAGTCTGCATCTCCAGAGCGCGTAATTGCTCGCGCAGACGTGACGCATTGGCGGACAACTGCTCGAGCGTGGACAGCATCTCGCCCGCCCGGGATTGCATACGTGCGCCGACCACCAAAACGTCGCTGCATTGGCTTAAAACGCGGTCTAGATGTTCTGCCCCCACGCGCACAGTCGGCCGGGTGCTCGGGAGCGCCTCGTTCTCGGACCTCTGCGCTTGTGGCACGTGAGAGGGGGCTGATCCCGCGACGACCGCTTGCTGCAGCCCGTCGAAATGCGCTCGCATGGTATCCACGTACTCGAGAGCGTTTGAAAGCCATGTCGCCGCTTCCATCTCGTCGGGTTTAGCCGATAGGTAGGTCTCCAGGCCATGGGCCATTTCGCCTAACTGTGTGGCACCTGCTGATCGCGCGCTGCCCTTGAGTGTGTGCAAAAGCCTGCGGACAGCGTCGGCGTGGGTCGTGTTGCCGGTATGGGCAGCCCACATCCGCAAAGCCCTATCCAGTTCGGGCAACAGTTCAGAACCTTCCTCGTGGAACGTCGGCCAGAGGTCTAAGTCGAGTGTGTCGTCATGTGCCTGTGTTAGTTGAGGTGGCGATGGCGATGGCGGTGGCGGTGGCTCTGCTGGTACCGGTGCCGGCAGAAGCATTGCATTCAACAGGTCCAGCGGCGCATCGTCTAAATGACCCTCGACGAACCTTTGCAAAAGCCGCTCCATCTCAGGTACCGTTGCTTGCGCTACCTTCAGCCACTGCGCAGTACCCTTTGGTGTGGCGCGCTTGAGCCCATGTTCCGCAGCCTGGGCTATGGCGGCGAGTCCGGTAAAACCGACTGTGGCAGCGCTGCCATGCAGAGCATGGAGCAGGTTTTGGATGGATTGCAGACCTTCAATATCGGGTTGCACGCCTGGGATCGCTGGCGTCACAAGCTGCCCTAATTGCGCAATGCGGTCGGCCGCCTCGGTCGTGAATACCAAAAAAAGATTTTCACTGAGTCGCAAGGGACCGATTTGTTTATCGGCTCGCGCAGCGGGCTGGGCTACCGGGTCGCTGCGAAGCGGATGCATGGCGCCGCTTACCCGCAAGGCGTCAGCGCTGACACGGAACTGGCTTGCATGCCAGGTCACCGGGTACTCGCCTTCAACGGCGTCTAGCCATTCACGCAAGCACAGTAGCGCCTGATGCGATAGGGTCAGCACCCGGTGATCAAGGTCGTGTTCTTGCGCAATGTATGCGGTGCATAGTTGCTCGAATGCCCATGCAGCTTCGCCGAATTCATCCAGCCCGACCATGCGAGCACTGCCTTTTAGCGTATGGAATGTTCGGCGTATCGTTCGAATGTCCTCGGCTTGCACATCCGCCTCGCCCCGCGCGATTGCCTGGGCAATTGCCTGCTCCGCGTGCGTCAGAATCTGCCGTACTTCTCCCAGAAATATCGCCATAATTTCTGGGTCGGGTTCGGGTTCGGCTTCTGGCTGGGGTTGTGCTGGTAAGACGCCGGACAGCAGCTTCCCTGCCGCAGCATCAAAATAAAAAAGCTCTTTGGCTAGCGCCGGTTGGAACACCAACGCGTCGGTCAAAATTACCAAAGCTCCCAAATTGGAGGCCCACCGTGCTTGGGTCGCCAGCGGGGTGTCCACGAGTGGGATGGTTCGGTGGTAAGCCTCGGAAATCTGTTCGCGCAGCTGTTGTGTCGCCAGGTGGGCCTGTTCCAAACCCAGCATGGCGAATATCCCATCCGCCTGCTCCAGGTTTTCCAATGCATGGGCCAGGGGGCGGGAGTCGCGGGAGTTTGCGAAATTCCGCTCCAAGCAAGCTTCAATGTCTTGCAGTACCTTTCTGAGTTCGCTGACAAGACTTGTCATGGAGCGCTGTCTGGCGCCATGGTGAAAGACCGCCAACATCCAATCGTCAAGGGGCTCGGTATTAGCGCTTTGGCGCGCTTGGCTTAAACGGTGGGTCAGTTGTTGGCAGCGGTGTCCGAGCTGATCCCCCGCGGCGTAGGGATCGTCACACGCAGCCTCCAGCGTCAGTAATGCGATGGCAACTTCCATCGTCATGGTGCCGCTGGGCATTTGAGCCGATTGATTCAGGGTGGTCAGATAGCCCAAAAGTTCCTGGAGAAGTTCGGTAGATACGGGCACCACCTGGGATGATGTTGCAATCAAGCCAGTCAAATGCACCATCGTTTTGTGAAGTTCCGCTGTCTGTCCCCCGGCGACAGCGGCCCAGCCATCGATCAAGACGCCGAGTTTTTGATGGAGAGCGGCCCATTTCTCGGGGTCGCGCTGACCAAAAATATCCGTTTCGTAATCCATCTCGGAGGTTTGATCCAACTTGTAGGCTTGTCGTACCGCATACAGGTGCGGCGTTTGCAGGTCTGGACGTGGGCGCGCGCACGCACAGAAAAATAGCATTTCGCGGGCATGTCCTTCCAAGTCGCTCTTCTCCAGCGGATGACGCATCAATGCACCACGGATGTCAGCCATCGTACGCTTGAGTTCGATCGTGTGGGGCAGAAGTTTGAGGCTTACAGCCTCGAAAAACCCAGCAGCGATGAGCCAATATGTGTGGCCCCATTCGTCACTGCTGCGGTGTGCCATTGCGCTGCAAGCCTGAGTGAGCGCTTGCGCCGAAGCGGGGTCGGAACTGCGGATGCATCCGAGGAAGGCGCTGTCTAAATCACTCGCAGTGTCCGCAGAAGTTGGCGTCGCAGCATCGGAGGCTGAGTCGCGCGCCAGAACCTGCCAACGCCAAATCGACGGCCATAAATCTGCCGGGTGGGGGCGGGGGGAGCCACTGATACGCAGGACCTCGCGAAAGCTCGGGAAAAGTGCTACCGGCGAGTACGCGTGTCCGTTTAAGCGAGCTTGCAAAAAATTGATGACAGCCTGACTTGCGCGATCGATACAGCCCACTGCGTGGTCTGTGCAGGTCGCCGGCTTTTGGAGGAAGACTTCTATGGCAGCTTGCGTGGCTGTAAAAACCTTAGATGCCTCCGGATGACCCACTATGGCCAGGGCGCCAGCGGCTTGTTCGAACTGGTGTTGAGCTGAACGCAGGCTGTCTTCCTCGTGCCATCCTTCTCCCACCCGCGCAGGCGATTCTGATTCGCGTGACGCATGGCGTATGCCCATGACGGCCATCGGAATTGATTGGCGTAAGTCATTCAACACCCAGGTTAATGGCCCCAGGTCTATCGTGCCGGATGGCAGCTTTTCGGCTTCGCTTGCGTTGTGCGGCATCTGGGCGGCGGCATCAAGCCACGTTGAATCGTGCGACAGAGTCGCGCAAATCGGCTGCAGCACTGCGCAAGCTGCGCACTTTGTCCGCATTCAGCTGGGTGCCATGGGATGTCTGCTCGATCAATCCCACAATGTCGCGCATCGCTTGGGCTACCTCTTTGGCAGACTTTGACTCCTGGCTTGCGACAGTGGCGATGTTTTCAATGCGTGCGCTGACATCCTCCGATAGTTGGTTGATGTCGTTGAGCGCCAGTCCTGCGCGATCGGATAGCAGCGTGCCTTCCACAACACTCTGGGCCGATCGCTCCATCGCGCTGATGGCGTTTTGGGCATCGGTTTGTATCGCAATGACCAGTGTGGTGATCTGCCTGGCTGCTTGTGCGCAACGCTCCGCCAATTGTCCGACCTCCTCTGCCACCACGGAGAATCCCCTACCGGCCTCACCGGCCGACGCAGCCTGGATGGCCGCATTAACTGCCAACAAATTGGTTTGTGCCGTAATCTCAGCGATCAAGGCGGTTATTTCACCGATTTCTTGGGAAGACTCACCCAGGCGCTTGATACGTTTGGACGTCTCATGGACATGGTCTCTGAGCGTGTTGATGCTACTCATGGATTCCTGCACGGCGGCTAGCCCTGTTTCTGCTGCCGCGCGTGACTGCCGCGCTACTTCTGCGGACGCCTGGGCTTGGACCGAGACCGCATCGACCTGTCCAGCAAGATGGGAAACCGATTGACCGGCGCCCCGCATGGCCGCAAGTTGGTTGCGAGAGGACTCCAACAGGACCAATGAGGTAGCGTCGACTTGGGCGGTCGTTGACGTTACGCGCTCGGCGGTCCGAAGCACGCCCGCTACCAGCGCGCGCAGTTCATCGACGGTGTAATTGATCGCATCCGCAATACCACCCGTCAGGTCTTCGCTCACGGTTGCATGCTTGGTCAGGTCGCCTGAGGCAATCTCCTGCAGCTCTTGCATCAGACGGAAAATGGCGAGCTGCACTGCTTCGTTAGCTTGCCTAGCCTCTTGCGTGGCCGCCTCGGCCCATTGCAGTTGCAAGATTGCGTTTTGGCGCAGATTGTCATCCTGGCGCTGCGCATGGTCCTGTTTGGAAAACCGCAGGTAGAGCAAGCCAACCACCGCCAGTAGCATGAGTGCGCGCAGCAGAATATCGGCCACCCACTCAGCACCGTCGTGGTAGAGCCCGCTTTGCAGCGCGTCGTGCAGTGCGCGTACCTCTGCGTCCACCTGTTCAGAACCTGCTTCGATTTGAAGCGCCAGGCTGCCTACGTCTGGCGTTCCATCGAGTCCATTTTGAAGATCGCCGGCCAGCTCTTCGATAGACCGCGCGGTTTGCATCAGCTTTTCCACATGCTCACTTGGAATGAGCGCCTTGGGCATCGCGGTGCGCGGGTTGGATAGAGCGAGCACCACGGCAGGTGCACGTCCACGCCAAGCTGCAAGCTCGGCTCGCATTTGTTTAACGGTCGCGGCTGTATCCTTACCTGAGCGCAGTTGTTGCCCCCATTGTTTGGTCAATGCCGCCATGGCATCGAGGGCATCCCAGGTCTCCAACTCCGCGGGACTTGGTGCGCCGGATGCTCTAAAGAGTGCCGTTGTACGCAAAGCATCCTCGTAACGTGATACTTCCTCTGCAAGCGATTGCGTCAGCTGCTTGACCGCCCGCGGCTTTTCTTGCAGTTGCGCAATGCGTTGGCCGGCCGCTTGCGCTTGCTGAACCAATGCTGCGATGTTCGCAGTGTGTTCTTCTCGAACCGAGGACTCGCCCCACAGTGCGGCCAGAGGCTCATCGCCTTGGAGTACGGTGAGAGATTCCTCGAGAGATTTGGAAATCAGGGCCAACTGCGCCGGCGAGGTGGTACTCCGCTGCAACCCCGAGTTCGCGGCACGACCCAGGTGGTGCATGTCGCTTGCTATGCTGCTGGACGCGATGATTTTTGGAAGGATGGCCCTCTCCTCGACATACTGATATCCCCAGGTCACAATGACCAAGGGCAGACTGAAGGCCAAAACCCCGGTGAACATGCGGCGAAACTCTCGAATCGTGCGCCGCCCCAAGAAAAATGGCAATGTGATGAGCTCGTCATCGGGGGTGTTTGCTGTGGTCATAGCGACGCCTGTTCCAAACTGATGGACCGTGTCAGTGCGGACGCGACCAAGTCGACAAGATTGATTTCTAACCATGGGCTGTCGCTACCATCACGGTAGACGCCACTGATCAACGGGCCATATTTGTCGGGCTGGTTTGCGACACTTTGAAAATCGCCGGCGCTGCGCAAACCTTCTAGTTGTCCGACAACAAGACCACATGGCAATCCCAGTGCCGCGCCAAGGGTCAGGATACAAGCACTTTCTTGGTTCGTTGGACGCCGCGGGCCGACGGCAGCTGGTGGTGAGGCGCCCCGGTGTACGGCCAAGAAGTCGGGTAA
>CAIOUR010000175.1 GCA_903861575.1 uncultured beta proteobacterium
GCCGCCCGCTCAGCCAGCATCAGCGTGGGCGCGTTGGTGTTACCAGAGGTCACCATGGGGAAGACCGAGGCATCCACCACGCGCAATCCTTGCAGGCCGTGGACTTGCAGACGCGCGTTCACCACCGACTGCGCGGGGTCTGCGCCCATGCGGCAGGTGCTGACCGGGTGGAACAGCGTGCCAGCGCGGTCGCGTGCGTCCTGCAGCAAAGCGTCCTCGCCCTGGCAGCTGGGGCCGGGAGCGATCTCGCGGGCAATCAGCGCCTGCATGGTGGGGGTTTGGGAGAAACGGCGGATGAAGAGCGCGGCTTTGCGCATCTGGTCCACGTCGTAGTCGGTGCTCAGCGCGTTGGTGACGATACGCGGCGGCGTGCGCGGGTCAGCATCTTTGATTTCAATAAAGCCCCGGCTGGTGGGGCGGCAGGGTTGTACGCTGATGCTGAAGCCCGGCTCCGCGTCAGGCTTGAGCAACTGGCGCTTGCCCGGCGTGGGCTTGGAATAGGTCAGCGGCGAGAAATAAAGCTGGAAGTTGGGCCGCGTCTCATCCGCATCCGAGCGCACAAAACCGCCGGCATGGTTGATACCCAGCGCCATCGGGCCGCGCCGGGCCAGCACATAGCGCAGGCCCGCCCAGAGCTTGCCGCGCCAGGTGCCGTAGGTTTGGTTGAGCGAGGGCTTGCGCGCCACGTAGCTGTGGTCATGGCACAGGTGGTCTTGCATATGCCGACCCACTGCGGGAGCATGGTGCACAGGGGTAATGCCTTTGTTGCGCAAGAACTCGGCATCGCCCACGCCCGAAAGTTGCAATAAGGCCGGTGAATTGACCGAGCCGCCGCAGACCAGCACCTCGCGCCGCGCCTGCGCCACCTGGCGCTGACCGTCCACCACAAACTGCACGCCGCTGGCGCGCTGGCCATCGAACACCACGCGCTCCACCATCGCATGCGTGATCAGCCGCAGATTGGGTCGCTTCAGCGCGGGACGCAAATACGCGGTGCTGGCCGATTCGCGCAGGCCCTTACGGGTAGTGATCTGGTTGATGGTGACGCCCTCCCAGTCCGGGCCGTTGATATCGTCAGTGGAAGGCAAACCGAGCTCTGCACCCGCTTGCAAAAAGTCGCGGCACAGCGGGTGCACGTGGGGGCGGACATCGCTGACATGCAGCGGACCGCCCTGCCCGCGCCAATCGTCGGCGTGGCTGCTGGCCATGTCGCTGTCTTCCAAGCGTTTGAAATAGGGCAACACATCGGCCCAACTCCAGCCGGGGTTACCGCACGCGGCCCAGTCGTCGAAGTCCTGCGGCTGGCCGCGCACAAACACCATGCCGTTGATGCTGCTGGACCCGCCAAGCACCCGCCCGCGCGGCCAATAACCACTGCGCCCGGCCAGAGCTGCATCGGGCTCGGTGCGGTACATCCAGTTGACCGTGGAGTTGTAAAAAGTCATGCCGTAGCCTATGGGCGCCTTGAGCCAGAAATGGTGGTCGGTGCCGCCCGCTTCCAGCAGCAACACGTTGTGTGCGCCCGAGGCGCTTACGCGGTTGGCAAGCACGCAACCAGCGGAACCTGCGCCGACGATGATGTAGTCAAAAGTTTGCATAGCAGCGATATCGGTCATGGCCCAGACTGTAGCGCGCAGGTTTTACACTGTCCGCCATGAAAATCCAACGCATTGAAACCTTTGCCGACCCCTTTGTGGCCTTTGTACGCGTCACCACCGACAGCGGTCACCAGGGCTGGGGACAAACTTCCACCTACCACGCTGACATCACCGCGCAAATCGTGCACCGCCAGGTCGCGCCTTGGGCGCTGGGTTGCGCAGCAGACGACATGGCGGGCTTGAGCACGCTGATTCCGCTGCGCGAGCACAAGTTCCCAGGCTCCTACATCATGCGCGCCCTGTGCGGCGTGGAAACCGCGCTGTGGGATCTGCAAGGCAAGCTGCACAACAAACCGGTGTGCGAATTGTTGGGCGGCAAGCCGCGCGCGCTGCGCGCCTACGCGTCAAGCATGCGCCGCGACATCACGCCGCAAGACGAGGCGGCCCGCCTGCTGGCGCTGCGGGATCGCGATGGTTTTGACGCCTTCAAGTTCCGCGTCGGCTCTGAATACGGCAACGACAAAGACGAATGGCCTGGCCGCACGGAAGCGATTGTTCCCGCCGTGCGCAAAGCGCTGGGCGACCAGGTCGAACTTCTGGTGGACGCCAACAGTTGTTTTAGCCCTCAGCGCGCGATTGAAGTCGGGCGCATGCTAGAAGACAACGGCGTCAGCCACTTTGAAGAGCCCTGCCTGTATTGGGAAATGGACCAGACCCGCGAAGTGCGCGAGGCCCTTTCGCTGGACGTGACCGGCGGCGAGCAAGACTGCCTGCTTCCGCTGTGGAAGCACATGATTGACACGAAGGTTGTCGACATCATCCAGCCCGACGTCTGCTACATGGGCGGTATGACGCGCACCATGCAGGTCGCGCAAATGGGCCACGCGGCCGGCCTGCCCTGCACGCCGCACAGCGCCAACCTCGGCATGGTGACGCTGTTCACCATGCACCTGCTGTGCGCGATTCCCAACCCGGGTAAGTACCTGGAGTTCTCGATCGAGGGCGAAGACTATTACCCGTGGCAACAAAATTTATTTGTGCGCTCGCCCTACGATGTCACAGGCGGTCATGTGCAAGTGACCGGCGCGCCGGGCTGGGGCGTGGAGATCAATCCAGACTGGTTGCAAAAGGCCGTCTACCAGTGCAGCGAGCTCTGATTGTCGCAAAGCACCGGGGCGCAAGGCTTCGGTGACGTTTAATATTCGCGCTATGCAAAAAATTTATCGCTTCATATTGGCTGTTGGGCTGTTCACTTTAGTTTCAAGCAGCTTTGCTCTGCCTCCATGTGTGGGGGCCGATACGTCAACTTGGAATAACTGCTACGGCAGATGGACGTCCACCGACGGCGACCTTTATGAAGGCGAATTCAAAGGTGGCAAACGCAACGGTCAGGGGATCTATTACAACCTCGCCAATGACCAATGGAAGGGCTACAAGTACATCGGAGAGTGGAAGGACGACAGCAAGAACGGACAGGGTATTGACTACGACGCGAACGGTCGGGTCTCTTTATCGGGCGTCTTTAAAAATGGGGCTTTTGTTAAATCCCAAACCGTAGACCCCAACACCTTCACCCGAATTGCGCGAACCTCACAAGGGGACGCTGTAGTTGAAGATGAGCGCAATGAACGCCAAAGAAGCCAAAGCAGACTGCCTGCATGCCCAGCATCTGGTTATTTCGATAATTGTTTTGGCACGTTCAAATATGACTCGGGAAACAAGTATGTCGGCGAATGGAAGGCCGACAAGTTAAATGGACAAGGCACTTTTACGTGGACGGATGGCGAGAAGGCGATTGGAGAGTTCAGAGACGGCAAGACCAACGGCTACATCGTGCGATATTTTGTCAATGGCAACCAGTACGAAGGGCAAGAGAGAGATGGTGCCAAGTACGGCCAAGGCATGTTCACGTGGACAGATGGCGACAAATATGTAGGGGAATACAAGAACGATAAGGCAAACGGGCAAGGTACTTACACCTTTGCTAACGGCAACAAATACGTTGGCGAGTGGGTTGATGGTAAATACGGCGGTCGCGGTATTTACTACCTGGCCAACGGCAGCGTCTCGCAAACGGGATTGTGGAGCGACAACAGTCTGATCTCCTCCCAATATGTAGACCCTGCAAGTTTTACCCGTATTGCCAAAGCTAGCAGCACGCCGTCAGCAGCTGAAATCCAGCGCTTGGAAAACGAGCGCAAAGCGGCTCAATTGGAAGAAGACCGCAAGCGCATTGAAGAGGAGAAACGCCAAATCGCACTAGAGCGCCAGCGCATAGAGAGCCAAAAAGGCCAGGCTTTGCCGCCATGCCAGGGTGCCGACACGAGCCGATGGAATAACTGCTTCGGCACGTGGACTTTTGTCAACGGCGATAAATCGACCGGCGAGTACAAGGACGGCAAACGCACGGGGCAAGGCACATTCACATGGGCGGACGGCGACAAGTATGTCGGCGAGTTCAAAGATGACAAGCGAAATGGGCGGGGTATTTTTTACCTCGCGGACGGCAGTATTTCGCAGTCAGGCATTTGGGTTGATGGCACCTTAGGGACATCACAGTACATTGACCCAAGTAGCTTCACACGCATATCCAAAGGCAATAACACGCCGTCTGTAACAGATGCCCAGCGGTTGGAAAACGAGCGCAAAGCTGCACAGCTAGAAGAAGAACGCAGAAAATTTGAGGAAGAAAAGCGCCAAGCCGCCTTGGAACGTCAGCGTGTTGAGAGCCAACGCACCCAAGCCCAAATTGCGCCCGACAACCGCCGCCGCCTCGCGCTCGTTATTGGCAATGACAACTACAGCAGCATGCCCCGACTGAACAATGCTGTAAACGATGCCAAGTCGATGAGTGAAGCGCTCAGACAAGCTAATTTTGAAGTAATGACCTTCAACAATCTGGACAAACGGCGCATGGAAGAGGCCCTGCGCAACTTCACGGGCAAACTGGGGCGCGATGACGTCGGCCTGTTTTATTTCTCCGGCCACGGTATTCAGGCAGATAACCGCAACTTCTTGATACCTGTCTCCGAGAACGTGAAGAAAACCTCGGAAGTTCCCTACGAGGGCATTGATGTGAACCGGGTCATGGACAACTTGAAAGATGCAAAAAATGCACTCAACATTGTGGTGTTGGATGCGTGCCGCAGCAGTCTGCCTGATGCCCGGGGCGGCATGAGCCGCGGTCTGACGGTGACCGATGCCCCGCAGGGCTCCATCATTGCGTATGCCACTTCGCCCGGCAAAACGGCATCGGACGGTGATGGCGGTAACAGCCCGTACACAAAAAACTTGATCAAAGCGATGCAGCGCAAGGGAGCGAAGATTGAGGATGTTTTCAAGGAAGTGCGGCAATCCGTTATCCGGGACACCAACGGAGAACAAACGCCTTCGGAAACGTCTTACTTGGTTGGCGACTTCTATTTCCGGCAATGAATCGCCTGCTCCGCTTATCCCCCGCAGCCGCCATCGGCACTTTGATGGCAGTTATTTTTCATTGCGCGGCAGCCCAAGATCCACAGTTTTCGATGGGCCTGGTGTTAGAAGATCCTGAGGCCTACGAGCAATTTCCCAAAGCACCCAAATACCGGGCGGTCTTACCAGAACGGGTTGATCTATCTTCCCGCTTTCCAATACCCGGTGATCAAAAGCAGCAAGGTTCCTGCACAGCATGGGCCGTCGCCTACGGCGCCAGAAGCTATTACGAGGGCGTATCGAATGGTCAAGCGATAAGCCCTCAGGCGGCTTTCAGTCCAGCTTACATTTTCAATCAGCTGCGGCACAGCGAAGCCAATGGCTGCTACGGAAGCCAGATATCAGACGCATTGAATTTGCTCGTGAACCAAGGTGTTGCCCGATTAGACGAGTTTCCTTACACCGATAACAACTGCACACAAATTCCATCGGCGCGGGTCCGTGCGTCTGCCGCACTCAACAAGATCAGGGGCTGGAGAAGTATCCAAAAGGGCCAAGTCGAAACTGTCAAAGGCGAGTTGTACCGCGGCAATCCGGTGATTGTGGCTATGGCAACCACGAACACCTTTGACCGCGTGAAGGGCTCTATGGTTTTCAGTGATGTCCGCTCTGAAACCAAGGGCTACCATGCCATGAACATCGTCGGATACGACGACCAAAAGGGTGCGTTTAAGCTTCTCAACTCCTGGGGCACCGACTGGGGCGATGGTGGCTACGGCTGGGTGGACTATGAGGCGATGGGTGTGCGCGGCGTCCAGTACTTCGTTATGCAGGTCGATCCACCACCGAAACGACCAGAACCCCCACCGCCACCGCCTCCACCTGCACCAACCTTGGACGAGATTCGCCAACAGGTGCGCCAGCTCACCGGGCGCATGGAATGCAGCTCTATCGACCCGCAAGTTGCGAGCAATGGTGATGTCGTGTTGCGCGGATTCACCGGGTCCACCGATAGGTTGGGCGACCTGCTGCGATCCATCAGCCTGGTGCCCGGCGTACGCGACGTACAGCAAACCTTAAGTGTCGCGCCGTGGCCGCAATGCGAGGCCTATCTGACCCTGGCATCGGTCAAACAAGATCCCAAGCTGCTGTCGGCGACCATCGCAGGCGCGAGCAACAACAAAGGCAGTTTGCTGCGAGATGGCGATCAATTCGCTTTTGAGATCACGCCGCAAAACACGGGCGGGTATTTGTACGTGAGCTATTTGCAAGCCAACGGCGACCAAGTGCCACTGGTATCCGGGCGGCAATACGCGCGTGGACAGACCGTCAAGCTTCCCTCCAATACCCAGCGCTACACCATCTCTGCGCCATTCGGTGATGAGTTGCTGATCATCATGACATCACCCAAGCCGCTGTTTGCCGCAGACTTTGGAAAAACCGATGATCGACAGTACCTGAGCTTGTTGCGCAGGGTTCTGTTGAATTTAAGTCCTGCTGACCGCGCCCAATTGACGGTTTCACTGCTGCCGATCAAAACTATTCCAAGATAGGAAATTGCAGCGTTTTGGTCTCAGGTTGCAGCCTGACGCAAAGTCTGCATGGCCGGGCGCTTGAGCACCTCACGCAGGCCCCACCAACCGGCGGCCAACGCGAGCGCTGCACCCGCCAGGGCACCGGCCAGCGGAACCCACAGCGACACCACCCAGCTGAAATCGAATACATAGTGCGCCAGCGCCCAGCCCACGGCGCTGGCCACCAGCGAGGCTAAAAAGCCCGCCAGCAAACCGACTCCCGCTAACTCAATACGCTGCACCTGGCGCAGTAAAGTGCCGCCCGCCCCCACCGCACGCATGATGGCGTATTCGCGGGCGCGGTCTTCGCGGGTGGCGCTGACTGCGGCAAACAACACGACCAGCCCAGCGGCCAGCGTGAACACAAATAAAAATTCGACGGCAGCAATCACCTGGTCCAATACCTTTTGCAATTGCGCGATGGCGCTGCCCACGTCGGTAGCCGTGATGTTGGGGAACTGCCGCACGAGCGCGTTGTCAAAGCCGCGTACTGGCGGCGCTTTGAAGGCGCTCAGATAGGTAACCGGTAGATCTGGCATGGCCGAAACCGGATAAAGCGCAAAGAAATTGGCGCGCATCGAGGCCCAATCCACTTTACGCAGCGACGTGATGGTCGAGTCCATGGGAACACCCGCGACCTCAAAGCGCAGCACGTCGCCCACTTTTAAACGCAAGGTCTTCGCCAGACCCTCTTCGATGCTGATCGCTCCGGCCTCTTCGGGCTGCCAGCGTCCGGCTGAGATGGTGTTATTGGACGGCTGCACCGCGCTGTGCGAGAGGTTGAACTCGCGCTCCACCAGCCTGCGCGCGCGTTCGTCCTCGTAATCCTGGGCCGACACGCTGCGTCCGTTCACCGCTACCAATCGTCCCCGGATCATGGGGTACCAATCAAACTTTTCTACGCCCGCATCGCGCAAGGCTTGTTGAAAAGGCCGGGCTTGCTCCGGCATGAGATTGATGACAAAGCGGTTGGGCGCATCGGGCGGCGTCGAACTGCGCCAGCCGCTGATCAAATCGGTCCGGAGCAAAACCAGCAACACCAGCGCCAGCAAACCCACGGCCAGCGCGCTGATCTGGACCACGGTATAGGCCGGGCGGGCCGAGATTTGCCGTGTGGCCAGAACCAGCGCGCGCGGTGCGGTCGCCTCATTCACACTGCGGCGGAGCAGCTGAATCGCCATCCATCCAAGGGCGGCAAACACCAGCACCGCGGCAGCGAAACCGCCCACCGCAATCAAGCCCAGGTTCACATCGCTGCTGACCGTCATCAAAAGCGCGGCAAAACCGGCTAAACCCACGGCGAGCACGCCCACAGAAGCGGGCCGCAATTGCCCCATGTCGCGCCGGATGACGCGCAAAGGCGGGACCTGCGCGAGCTGTAAAACGGGCGGGAGGCCAAAGGCAAACAACAGCGTCAAACCCATACCACCGCCCAGCAGCACCGGCGCCCACCCGGGCGCGGGCAAGCGGGTCTCGACCAAACCGGCCAGCAGTACCAAAAACACGTGGTGCAACAAATAGCCCAGCAGCAATCCCAGTGCGCTCGCAAACAAGCCAACCCAGGCAAACTCCACGACATAGCTGGCGGCAATCGTTCGCTGGCGCAAGCCCAGTACGCGCAGCATGGCGCAATCGTCCAGATGCGCGGCAGCAAAAGCCCGCGCGGCCAAGGCTACGGCAACGGCGCTGAGCAAAGCCGATAAGAGCGCGACCAGGCTCAAAAACTTGGCTGCGCGGTCCAAGGTCTGGCTCAATTCAGGCCGCCCGCCCTGCAAAGATTCCAGGCGCACCCCACGCACATTGCGCTCCACACCTGCCTTGATGTGGGCATCGGCCCAGGCTTCAAATGCCTTGGCCTGCGCGGGCGCACCCGCCACGGCCATGCGGTAGTTCACGCGGCTGGCGGGTTGGATGAGGCCGGTGGCGGGCATATCCACAGCATTGAGCATCACACGCGGGGCGAAGTTCATGAAGGCCGCGCCCTTGTCCGGCTCCTGCGTGAGCACAGCGGCAATCGTCAGGCTGCTGTTGCCCAGTAACAAGGGCTGCCCAGGCGCAACCCCCAGCGCGTCAAGCAGTTGCGCCTCCACCCAGACCGTGCCCGCTTGCGGGATACCGGCTTGCACCGCGTCGCGCAGCGGCGTGGCCAGCGCATCGTCCACCGTGCGGGCGGTACGCAGCGTGCCACGCAAAGGGTATCCCGACTCAACCGCCTTGAGCGCCACCAGCTTGCTCGCACCGCCTTGCGCCGCGGCGGCGCGCGCCATGGTGGGAAATGACAAGGTGTTGGCGGTGTGCAAACCCAGTGCGGCAGCTTGCGCGGCGTAAGCGGGCTCCAAGGGCCGGTCGCTGGCTATGACAGCATCGCCACCGAGCAACTGTTGCGCATCGCGCTGCAGACCGGATTGCAAACGGTCCGCGAGAAATCCCACGGCGGTCAGCGCGGCGACCGCCAGCGTGACCGCCAGCACCACCAAGCGTAATTCGCCGGCACGCACATCACGCCACAGGCTGCGCCAGCCCAAAGTCCAGAATGAAATATGCATGCTACGGGCCTGGCTACCCGGCGGTTCAGGCCTTCGCGGCGTCGAGATTGCGCAAGCGGATATGCAGCTCGCGCAGCTGCTTCTCGTCGACCGGGCTGGGCGCTTGGGTCAGCAGACACTGGGCGCGCTGGGTCTTGGGGAAGGCAATCACGTCACGGATCGACTCGGCACCGGTCATCAGCGTAACGATGCGGTCCAGACCAAAGGCCAGGCCGCCATGCGGAGGCGCGCCGTATTGCAGCGCATCGAGCAAAAAGCCGAATTTCAGCTGCGCTTCTTCGGGCGAAATTTTCAGGGCGTCAAATACTTTTTGCTGCACATCGGCGCGGTGGATACGCACCGAGCCGCCACCCATCTCCCAACCGTTCAAGACCATGTCATAGCCTTTGGAGATGCACTTCTCGGGCGCGCTGACCATCCAGTCTTCGTGGCCGTCTTTGGGCGCGGTGAATGGATGGTGCGTAGCGGTGTAACGCTGCGCTTCGTCGTCGTACTCGAACATAGGGAAATCCACCACCCACAGCGGACGCCAACCGGCGGTGAACAAGCCGTTGGACTTGCCGAACGGGCTGAGGCCGATCTTCAAACGCAGCGCGCCGATGGCGTCGTTGACGATCTTGGCCTTGTCGGCGCCAAAGAAAATCAAATCGCCGTCCTGCGCGCCGCTGCGGGTCAGCACCGCTTGCAGCGCGGCATCGTGGATGTTCTTGACGATGGGCGACTGCAAACCATCGCGCCCTTTGGCAAGCTCATTGACCTTGATGTAAGCCAGGCCTTTGGCGCCGTAAATCTTCACGAAGTCGGTATATGAATCAATCTCGCCGCGGCTCAAGCCGCCGTTCTCACGCGCACCGCCTGGCACGCGCAGCGCCACTACGCGGCCGCCCTTCATATTGGCCGCACCAGAGAACACTTTGAAGTCCACATCGGCCATGACGTCGGTGAGTTCGGTGAACTGCATGGGAATGCGCAGGTCCGGTTTGTCAGAACCATATTGATGCATGGCATCGGCGTAGGACATGACGGGGAATTCACCGAGGTCCACGCCAATGGTGTTTTGAAACACGGTGGTAATCAAACGTTGGAAGATGGTGCGGATCTCTTCCTCGGTCATGAAGGATGTTTCGATATCGATCTGCGTGAACTCGGGCTGGCGGTCGGCGCGCAGGTCCTCGTCGCGGAAGCACCGGGCGATCTGGAAATATTTCTCCACGCCGGCGACCATGAGGATCTGCTTGAACTGCTGCGGCGACTGCGAGAGCGCGTAGAACTGGCCGGGGTGGATGCGCGACGGCACGAGGTACTCGCGCGCGCCCTCGGGCGTGCTCTTGAA
>CAIOUR010000176.1 GCA_903861575.1 uncultured beta proteobacterium
CCCCGAAGACGGCATGCCCAAGGCCAAGTACCGCGCCTACCATGTGGAGCGCGCCAAAGCCGGCATTGCGCTGACCATGACCGCCGGGTCGGCGGCCGTATCGCGCGACAGCCCGCCGGTTTTCAACAACATCTTGGCCTACAAAGACGAAGTTGTGCCCTGGATGCGCGAGCTCACCGAGGCCTGCCACGAACACGGCACCGCCGTGATGATCCAGCTCACCCACCTGGGGCGGCGCACCAGCTGGTCCAAGGCCGACTGGTTGCCGGTGGTATCGCCCTCGCACGAGCGCGAGGCCTCGCACCGCGCCTTCCCCAAAAAGATGGAAGACTGGGATATCGACCGCATCATCCGCGACTACGCCGACGCCGCCGAGCGCATGCACGCAGCAGGCGTGGACGGGCTGGAGTTGGAAGCCTACGGACACTTGATCGACCAGTTCTGGTCGCCATCCACCAATACGCTGGACGCTCCCTTTGGAGGTGCGCTGGAAAACCGGGTGCGCTTTGCGATGGAAGTGGTGCGGGCGATCCGTAAGCGCGTGGGGCCGGATTTCATTCTGGGCGTGCGCGGCGTGGCCGACGAGGTGCGCCCCGGGGGCATCACACCCGCAGAAGGCATCGGCATTGCGCGCCATTTGGCGGACTCGGGGATGGTGGATTTTTTGAACATCATCCGCGGCCATATTGACACCGACGCGGGCCTGACCGATGTGATCCCGGTGCAGGGCATGCGCAGCGCGCCGCACCTGGACTTTGCCGCCAGCCTGCGCGAACACGTGAATGTGCCCATCTTCCACGCCGCCAAGATCCAGGACGTGAACACCGCGCGCCACGCGATTGCCAGCGGCAAGCTCGACATGGTAGGCATGACCCGCGCCCACATGGCTGACCCGCACATCATGCGCAAAATTCTGGAAGGCCGTGAAGACACCATCCGGCCCTGCGTGGGTGGCAACTTCTGTCTGGACCGCATCTATGCCGGTGGCGAGGCCTACTGCATCCACAACCCGTCCACTGGGCGCGAACTCACCCTGCCCCACGCGATTGCGCCTGCGTCCACCAAACGCAAAGTACTGATCGTGGGTGCGGGTCCAGCAGGCCTTGAGGCGGCGCGGGTGAGCGCAGAACGCGGCCACGCAGTGACCGTGTTGGAGGCAGCACCCAAGCCCGGCGGGCAGATTCGCCTAACCGCCGTGAGCCCGCGCCGCCGGGAGATGCTGAGCATCGTCGACTGGCGCATGGCGCGCTGCGAAGAGCGCGACGTGGTCTTCCGTTTCAACACGCTGGCCGATGAAGCCACCGTGCTGGCGGAGAACCCTGACGTGGTCATCATCGCCACCGGCGGTCTACCGCACACAGAGGTGCTGACGGCGGGCAACGATCTGGTGGCTTCGACCTGGGACATTCTGGGCGGCGAAATCAAGCCCGGCAAGAACGTGCTGCTGTTCGACGACGCCGGTGACCATGCCGCGCTGCAAGCGGCCGAAATCATCGCGAACAGTGGCGCGGCGCTGGAGATCATGACGCCCGACCGCAGCTTTGCGCCCGAAGTCATGGCCATGAATCTGGTGCCCTATATGCGCAGCCTGCAAAAGCTGGATGTGACCTTCACGGTGACCTTCCGACTGCTATCGGTGGAACGCGCAGACACCGGGCTGAAGGCGGTGGTGGGCAGCGACTACGGCGGCGTGCGCAAAGAGCGGCTGGTGGACCAGGTCATCGTCAACCACGGCACATTGCCGCTAGAAGATCTGTACTTCGGGCTCAAGCCGCATTCCAGCAACCTGGGTGAAATCGATTACGTAGCGCTCACCGCATTGCATCCGCAAGCCGTGCGCCACAACCCGCAGGGCCGTTTTCAGCTGTTTCGCATTGGCGACGCGGTGTCCGCACGCAATACGCATGCGGCGGTACTGGATGGTTTGCGGCTGGCGCGGGCGCTGTAATCGACATGCGCGTTAAAGCGTGGACCCCCTGTGCCATAATTTCTCCCACGCGCATTCCAGCCCGGGTGGTGGAATTGGTAGACGCAGCGGACTCAAAATCCGCCGCCGCAAGGCGTGCCGGTTCGATTCCGGCCCCGGGCACCAGATCAAGCCGCAAGACTTCAATGTCTTGCGGCTTTTTTTGTGGCCGCGCGGCGGATTGTCGGCATCCAATTTAAAGAATTGCCAAAACAGCCTGCCAAACGGGGATAAGGGCCGCTGAAAAAGCCTTTTTTGGGGGGAACTGCATAGAATTCGTGCAGCTTTGGAGACCGCCCTCATGACAGAAGAAACAACGGCCGCACCGGCCCGACGACGCGCCGGGCGCGGCAGTGGCACCGTGCGCACCGCGCCGTCAACCGCCAAGTACCGCCATTTGAAGCACCGCCTGCCGCCCACTCCCATGGTGTCGGAAGATGAGCTGGAAGCCATCCACAACACCTCGCTGCAAATCCTGGAAGAAATGGGCATGGATTTCATGCACGAGGGCGCGCGCGCCATCCTCAAAAAAGCGGGGGCCGACGTCAAACCCGGTTCGGAACGGGTGCGCTTTGATCGCAATTTGATTCTGGAGGCGATCAAAACCTGCCCCTCCGAATTCACGCTGCATGCGCGCAACCCGGAGCGCAATGTGCACATAGGCGGAAAGAACCTGGCTTTTGCGCAGGTCGCCAGCCCGCCGAACTGCTCGGACATGGACAAGGGCCGCCGGGCGGGCAACCAGCAGGACTTCCGCAACCTGGTCAAGCTGGCGCAGCGCTACGACATCATCCACCTGACCGGCGGCTATCCGGTGGAGCCGGTGGACTTGCACGCCTCGATCCGCCATCTGGATTGCCTATCCGACATTGCCAAACTGACCGACAAAGCCTTCCATGCGTATTCGCTGGGCAAAGAGCGCAACCAGGACGGACTGGAAATCGCCCGCATTGCGCGCGGTATCAGCTACGAGCAAATGGAGCGCGAGCCGTCGCTGTTCTCCATCATCAACAGCTCCTCTCCGCTGCGCCTGGACACGCCGATGCTGCAAGGCATTCTGGAGATGTCCTCGCGCAACCAGATCATCATGCTCACGCCCTTCACGCTGGCCGGAGCCATGGCACCAGTAACCTTGGCAGGCGCGCTGGCGCAGCAAAACGCTGAAGCGCTGGCCGGTATTGCCCTGACGCAATTGGTGCGCCCCGGCGCACCGGTGGTCTACGGCGGCTTCACCAGCAACGTGGACATGAAAACCGGCGCGCCCGCCTTCGGGACGCCGGAGTACATGAAGGCGGTATTGGTGGGCGGGCAGCTGTGCCGCAAATACGGCATCCCCTACCGCACCAGCAATGTGAACGCGGCCAACACCGTGGACGCGCAGGCCGCGTACGAATCGGTGTTCTCGCTGTGGGCTCTGACGCAGGCCGGGGGCAACTTCATCATGCACAGTGCGGGCTGGATGGAAGGCGGCTTGACCGCGTCTTTCGAGAAGTTCATCCTCGACTGCGACCTGCTGCAAATGGTGGCCGAGTTTTTGACCCCGCTGGACGTGAGCCCCGCCGGATTGGCCATGGACGCGATCAAGGATGTGGGCCCGGGCGGCCATTACTTTGGCACCGCGCACACGCTGGAGCGCTTTGAGACGGCGTTTTACTCGCCCATCATCTCGGACTGGCGTAATTTTGAGAGCTGGGAAGAGGCCGGGAAACCCACTGCCGACCAGAAGGCCAACGCCACCTGGAAAAAAGAGCTGGCCCTGTATGAGCGGCCCTACATGGACTCGGCGATTGAAGAAGAACTCGACGCCTTTGTCGCCAAGCGCAAAGCCGAGGGCGGCGCACCGACGGACTTTTAAACTCCCACACTGATGGGTTTATGGAACATTTGACAAAAGGATCTGCAGGATGAAAACAACAGCACGCGTGGTAATTATTGGCGGCGGTGTCGTCGGCTGTTCGGTGCTTTACCACCTGACCAAAAAGGGCTGGAGCGATGTGATGCTGCTCGAGCGCGACCAGCTCACTTCCGGCTCCACCTGGCACGCGGCCGGGGGCTTTCACACCCTCAACGGCGACCCCAATGTGGCCATGCTGCAAAGCTACACCGTGAGCCTGTACGAAGAGCTGGAACGTATTTCCGGCCAAAGCTGCGGCATGCACAAGTCCCCCGGGATCATGCTGGCCGATACGCCCGAGCGCATGGAGTTTTTGAAGATGACCGTGGCGCGCGGTCGCTATTTGGGCATGGAGACCGAAATCATCTCGGTCAAGGAAGCGCTGAACTACTTCCCCTTCATTGAAGAAAAATACTTTTTGGGCGCCCTGCTCGACCCCAACGAAGGCCACCTGGATCCCAGCGGCACTACCTACGCCTATGCCAAGGCCGCGCGGATCGGCGGTGCCACCATTGAAGTGCAGACCAAGGTGGAAAGTCTGGAGCAAAAGCCCGACGGCACCTGGCGCGTGATCACCAACAAAGGCGTGGTCGAGTGCGAGCACGTGGTCAACGCCGGCGGTCTCTGGGCGCGCGAGGTGGGACGCATGGTGGGCATTGAGTTGCCCGTGTTGGCCATGGAGCATATGTATTTGGTGACCGACGACATTCCCGAAGTCGAGGCCTTCAATAAAAGCGCGGGCAAGGAGATCGGCCACGTGATCGACTTCGGTGCCGAGAGCTATTTGCGCCAGGAAGGCAAAGGCATGGTGCTGGGTGTGTACGAGCAGGCCGGTAAACCCTGGTCCACCAAGACCACGCCCTGGAGCTTCGGGCAGGAACTGCTGCAACCCGACCTGGACCGCATCGCACCCTCGCTGGAAATCGCGTTCAAGCATTTCCCCACGCTCGAGAATGCCGGCATCAAACGCGTGATCAACGGCCCCTTCACGTTTGCACCCGATGGCAACCCGCTGGTTGGCCCCGTGCAGGGCCGCACCAACTTCTGGAGCGCCTGCGGTGTGATGGCCGGTTTCAGCCAAGGCGGCGGCGTGGGCTTGGCGCTGAGTAACTGGATGGTCGATGGCGACCCCGGTTTTGATATCTGGGGCATGGACGTGGCACGCTACGGCGACTGGGCTACACGCACCTACACCAACGCCAAAGTACGCGAGAACTATTCGCGCCGCTTCCGCATCCGCTTCCCCAACGAAGAGCTGCCCGCAGCACGCCCCTTGCAAACCACGCCGTTGTACGACAAGTTCATTGAACAAGGCGCAGTGATGGGCGATTCGTGGGGCTTGGAGACGCCCTTGTGGTTTGCGCCACAAGGCACCGAGGCCAAAGACATCGTGTCGTTCCACCGCTCCAACGATTTCCCGCACATCAAGGCCGAATGCAAAGCCGTGCGGGAAGCCGTGGGCGTGACCGAAGTCGCCAACTTCGCCAAATACGAAATCACCGGGCCCGGCGCAGAGGCCTGGCTGCAGGGCCTGATGACCAACACCCTGCCCAAAAAAGGTCGCTTGCAGTTGTGTCCTATGCTGAACCACCAAGGCAAGCTCATTGGCGACTTCACCATCGCCAAAGCCGATGACGAGCGCTTCATGATGTGGGGCTCTTCGCAAGCGCAGGTCTACCACATGCGCTGGTTTGAGCAAACCTTGCCCAAAGACGGCTCGGTGCGCATCACGCCCTACGGCATGAAGCTGATCGGTCTGTCGATTGCCGGCCCCAAGTCGCGCGAACTGCTGCAGCGGCTGACCGATGACGACGTGTCGAATGAGGCCTTCAAGTTCATGGACTACCGCGAGATGGAGGTTGCCACGGTGCAGGCCAAGATCAATCGCGTCACCTACACCGGCGATCTAGGTTACGAGATCTGGGTCGCGCCCGAATACCAACGCCGCTTGTACGAAAGCATCATGGAAGCCGGTGCGGATCTGGGGATAAAGAACTTCGGCATGCGCGCCCTGCTCTGCATGCGTTTGGAGAAAAACTTCGGCACCTGGTTCCGCGAGTTCCGCCCGATTTACGGGCCGTTTGAGGCCGGCCTGGACCGCTTCGTCAAGCTCGACAAGCACGACTACATCGGCAAAGCAGCGGCGATCCAAGAGAAAGTCGACGGCCCCAAGAAAACCCGCATCTTCATGGTGGTGGATGCGTTGGACTGCGATGTGATGGGCGATGAACCGATCTGGGTGGACGGCAAGGTGGTCGGTTGGGTGACCTCCGGCGGCTACGGCCACTATGTGGAGCAGTCGCTGGCGCAAGGCTACATTCCGACCGAATGCTTCAAGCCGGATATGCAGCTGGAAATTGAGATCCTGGGTGAGCGTCGCAGCGCGCGCTTGCAGATGGATCCGCCTTTCGATCCCGAAGCCAAACGCATGCGCATGTAAGAGGAGCCCCGGATGTCGCATTACTCGGTCTGGTCGCTGCTGCGCAACGCGCTGTCCGGACACCAACATTGGGACCGCGCCTGGCGCGATCCGGAACCGAAAAAGAGCTACGACGTCATCATCGTCGGCGGTGGCGGCCACGGCTTGGCAACCGCGTACTACCTCGCCAAAAACCACGGCATCAAAAATATCGCGGTTCTGGAGAAAGGCTACATCGGCTCGGGCAATGCGGGTCGCAACACGACCATCGTGCGCTCGAATTACATGATGCAGGACAACACAGCGTTTTACGAACACTCCATGTCCCTGTGGCGCGGCATGTCGCAAGACCTAAACTACAACGTGATGTTTTCGCCGCGCGGCTATTTGTACGTGACCATGTCGCCCACCGCGCAGGACGCGCAAATCCGTCGCGCCAACATCATGCGCCTGAACGGCATTCGCGCCGACATCCTGACCCGCGAAGACGTGATGAAAGAGGCACCCTACCTCGACTTCTCTGATAAAGCGCGCTTTCCCATTTACGGCGCCATGCTGCAGCCGGATGCCGGTACGGCGCGCCACGACGCGGTGGTGTGGGGCTATGCCCGTGCAGCAAATGCCCTGGGTGTGGACATCATCCAGAACTGCGAAGTGCTGGACTACCAGTGGTCGGGCGAGCGCATCACGGGTCTGAAAACCACACGCGGCGACATCAGCGCGGGCAAGGTCGGCATTGCGGTGGCGGGCCACACTTCGGTGCTGGCGCAAAAGGCAGGCCTCTCGCTGCCGATTGAGAGCCACGTGCTGCAAGCCTATGTGAGCGAATCCATCAAGCCGGTGGTGAACCACGTAGTGGTGTGGTCGGCCTCCTACTTCTACTTCTCGCAATCCGACAAGGGCGGCCTAGTGTTCGGCGGCCATATCGACCGCTACAACTCGTACGCGCAGCGCGGTAATTTGGCTAACGTGAGCGAAGTCAGCCAGGCGCTGGTCAGCGCGATGCCCAGCGCGGCGCGCCTGCGCGTGCTGCGGCACTGGGGTGGCATCATGGACATGACACCGGACGGCAGCCCCATCATCACCAAGACGCCGGTGGACGGGCTCTACCTCAATGGCGGCTGGTGCTACGGCGGCTTCAAAGCCACACCGGCGTCGGGCTGGTGTTTTGCCCACACGATTGCCAACGACGCGCCGCACCCCTACAACGCCGGTTTCACCATGGACCGCTTTGCGCAGGGCCGCTACATCGACGAGGCCGGCACCGGCCCCTACAACCATTTGCAATAGGACGCACCAACCATGCTTCGCATTGAATGCCCCTACTGCGGACCGCGCGACCATGAAGAGTTCAGCTACTTCGGTGACGCCACCAAGGCCTACCCGGCGCTGCTGGCCGAACCGGATGCCTCCAACCACGCCGCCTGGGTCGACACGGTCTACACCCGCAACAACCCCAAGGGCTTGCACACCGAGTTCTGGCAACACACGCTGGGTTGCAGGCGCTGGCTGGTGGTGCAACGCAACACCGTAAGCCACGACATTACCTCCGTCGTACCGGCGGCGCAAAGGAGCTTGGCATGAGCCCGCAGCACACCGGCGGCGTCGCGCGCCTAGACAACTGCGGACGTGTAGACCGTACCCGCAGCCTGAGCTTCACCCTGGATGGAAAGGTCTTCCAAGGCTATGCAGGCGACACGCTCGCATCTGCCCTGCTGGCCCATGGTGAGCATCTGGTGGCGCGCTCATTCAAATACCACCGCCCGCGCGGCATCATGGCCGCCGGTGTGGAAGAGCCCAATGCGCTTTTGACCCTGGGCGACGGCGGCACCCGAGAACCCAATATCGCTGCCACGGTGGCCGAAGTGGAAGACGGGTTGATAGCCCGCACGCAAAACGCCTGGCCCTCGGTCAAGTTCGACATGATGGCGGTCAACAACCTGCTGTCGCCGGTGTTCGTGGCCGGGTTTTATTACAAGACCTTCATGGGGCCGACGCGCCACGCGTGGATGTTCTACGAACATTTCATCCGCAAGGCTGCCGGCCTGGGCGCCAGCGTGGATGACTTTGACGTGAACCGTTACGACTGGCACAACGTTTACACCGATGTGCTGGTGATCGGCTCGGGCGCGGCCGGTTTGGCCGCAGCCTTGACCGCTGCGCGTGCTGGAGCCGATGTGCTGCTGGTGGAGCAGGACTTTGAAGTCGGCGGCGCACTGCTCAGCCATGCGGTGGACAGCGCTGCAGCACACTGGCGCGCAGAGATGTTGGCGCAGATTGAAGCCACCGGCAAAGTGCGTACCCTCACCCGCGCCACCGCCTTTGGCATTTATGACGGCAACACGGTGGGCGTCGTGGAGCGCAGCGCACCCGGTGTGGCCGACGCTGAATATGGCATTCCGCGCCAGCGTCAGCACACCGTGCGCGCGGGCGCGATCGTAATGGCCTGTGGGGCGATTGAGCGCCCACTGGTATTCGCAGGCAACGACAAACCGGGCGTGATGCTCAGCAACGCCATTGGACAGTACGTCAACCGCTATGCGGTCGCACCTGGGCAGCGTGCGCTGTTTTGCGTCAACAACGATGCGGCCTACGCCGACGCGCTGGCTTTGGCGCGCGCGGGGGCACAGGTGCGTGTAGCGGATTTGCGTAGCCAGCCGCACGCCGATGTGCAAAGTGCTGCGCGCGCTGCAGGCATCGAGCTGATGACCGGCGTGGCCCTGACCGATGTGACCGGCGGTAAGCATGTGCGCAAAGCCTACCTGTCCAACGGACGGCAGCTTGACGTCGATTTGATTGGCATGTCCGGCGGTTGGACGCCCACCGTGCACCTGACCTCGCACCGCAACGTGAAGCCGAAGTACGACCCGGCAATCGCCTGTTTTGTGCCGGGCGGTTTCGACCGCGCCCAGTTCGGCGCCGGCAGCATGGTAGGTGCCCAGAGCTGGACCCAGGCCATTGACAGCGGAACCCAAGCGGGTACGCAGGCGGCGCAAACGCTCGGCTTACACGCGGCAGCGCAGGCACTCCCCGCTTGGGACCGTGGGATGCCCGATTCCATGGCCTTTGTGCCGGCGCCTGCATTGTTGAGCGCCCACCCGCGCGACAAGGCGTTTATCGACTTCCAACACGATGTGTCAACCGCCGATGTCGACTTGGCGCACCGCGAAGGCTACGTGTCGGTGGAGCATTTGAAGCGCTACACCACACTGGGCATGGGCACAGACCAGGGCAAGACCTCCAATATCAATGGCTTGAGTCTGATGGCACAAGCGCGGTCCCTGGACGTGGCGCAGGCGGGTACCACCACATTCCGGCCGCCCTACACGCCTGTGGCGCTGGGCGTCTTGGCGGGCCGCAACATCCGGGAACACTTCCAACCCGAGCGCCGCACCGCGATGCACGACTGGCATTGGGCGCATGGCGGCGTGCGGTTAGAGGCCGGGCTCTGGCTGCGGCCACTGTGGTACCGCACAAACGGCGCCACGCTGTCTGAAGCCTACAAAGCCGAGATGGATTTTGTGCGCGAGAGTGTGGGCATTGCTGACACATCGACGCTGGGCAAGATTGACGTGCAAGGGCCGGACGCGGCGGAATTTTTAGACCGCGTCTACGTCAATGGTTTTTCCAAGCTGGCGGTGGGCAAGGCGCGATACGGCTTCATGTTGCGCGAAGACGGCATCGTGCTGGACGACGGCACCACCACCCGCATCAGCGATACGCAGTTTTTTATGACCACCACGACGGCGCAGGCCGCCAAGGTGATGAGCCATCTGGAATTTTTGCTGCAAGTCGTGTGGCCGGAACTGCGCGTCACGG
>CAIOUR010000177.1 GCA_903861575.1 uncultured beta proteobacterium
AGTTTTTCCAGCACTTCTTCGTCCGTGCTGGGCGCGCCGGTGGCGGTTTTCTTCACCACCGGAAGCCCGAGTTTGGTGAAAAATATCTCACCGATTTGCTTGGGGCTGCTCAGGTTGAACGGCTGCCCGGCCAGGGCGTGGGCCTCGGTTTCCAGCTCCAGAATGCGGGCTCCCAGCGCGTGGCTTTGGGCTGCCAGCGTGGGCGCGTCAATCAGCACGCCGTTGCGCTCCACCCGGTACAAGGCTTCACTGCTGGCGATTTCCAGCTCGTAGATGTAGCGCAGTGGTTCGTCAGACTCCAGCAACGGCCACAGGCTCTGGTGCACCGCCAGGGTCATGTCGGCGTCTTCGCAGGCGTACTGCGCGTCGCGTGGAATGTCCACCTGGTCAAAGCATATTTGCGAAGCGCCTTTGCCGCACAGGTCTTCAAAACTCAAACCCTTGCGACCCAGGTGGCGCGCTGCCAGGCTCTCCAGGCTGTGGGGCTGGTGCACTTCCAGCACGTAGCTTTGCAGCATGGTGTCGTGCACATAGCCCTGCACTTCAATGCCGTGGTTGGCAAAGACATGGCGGTCGTATTTCACGTGCTGGCCCAGCTTGGCACGCGCCGGGTTTTCCAGCCAGGGCTTCAGCCGCGCCAGCACGTCGTGCAGAGGCAGCTGCGCAGGCGCGCCGGCAAAGCTGTGGGCCAGCGGGATGTAGGCCGCCTCGCCCGCCGTGATGCACAGGCTTATGCCCACCATCTGCGCCTGCATCTCGTTGAGCGAAGTGGTCTCGGTATCCACCGCCACCAAATCAGCCGCTTCGATCTTGGCCATCCACGCGTCGAACGCCGCCCAATCGAGCACCGTCTGGTACGAATAATGGGGGTCATATTCCAATTGTTGGACGGTTTGCACGGGCGCATCGCGAAACAAGCTGGACTGTGCGACCCCGGACATCGCGGATGCGGGTGCGGGTGCGGAATTTTCTTGCACCGACTTCGCCAGGCTCTTGAAACCGTAGCGGTTGTAGAAATCGAACAGCCCGGCCTGGTCGGGCGCGAGCCGGGCCAGGTCATCGAGCCGGGGCAGTTGCGGCAAATAGCCCGTGAGATCGCAATCGGTCTTGATCGTCAACAGGCTGCGGGCCGTGGGCAACCAGTCCAACGCAGCGCGCAGGTTGTCGCCGACCACGCCTTTGATCTGGGCCGCATTCTCAATAAGGGTTTGCAGGCTGCCGTATTCCAGCAGCCATTTCACCGCCGTTTTGGGGCCGACCTTAGCAACACCAGGTACGTTGTCCACGGTGTCACCAACCAGGTTTTGGTAGTCCAGCATTAGGTGCGGCGGAATGCCGAATTCAGCCTCCACCCCGGCCTGGTCACGGCGTTTGCCGTTCATGGTGTCGATGATGACGATGCGCTCGGTAACCAGCTGCGCCAGATCTTTATCGCCGCTGCTGACCACGACATCCCACCCTTGCGCTGCGGCGCGGTGCGCCAAAGTGCCGATGACGTCGTCAGCCTCCACACCCGGGACATCCAGCACTTTCATACCGAGCAAGCGCGCGAGTTCGTGGATGGGCTGGATCTGGGCGCGCAAATCGTCCGGCATGGGCGAGCGGTTGGCTTTGTACTGTGGATAAATCGCGTCCCGAAAGGTCGGGCCTTTGGCGTCAAAAACACACGCCACGTAGGCCGCAGGCACTTCTTTTTTCAGCGCCTGCATCATGTTGACAAAACCGCGTATCGCGCCGGTGGGCGGACTGGATGGATCGGCAGGGTCGGCACGCAGGTCCGGCATGGCATGGAACGCGCGGTACAAGTAGCTGGATCCGTCGATCAGCAGCAGGGTTGCGGGAGATGGAACGGGGTCGGACATCCGTGGATTGTGCCTGTGCCCCGCCACCTACAATTCCGCGCTGACGCCCTACCACCCCCCTCCCCGTTTCCTCAAGCACATCCCATGGCGGTTTACACAGAAGTTTCTTTTGCGCAGGCAGCCGAACTCCTCTCCGCGCTGCATTTGGGCCGCCTCACCGCCCTGGAAGGCTGCTCCAGCGGCATCGAAAACACCAACTACTTCGCCAGCACCGACCAGGGCGAATACGTGCTGACGGTATTTGAGCGCCTGAATTTCGAGCAGCTGCCCTTTTACCTGCGGCTGATGAAGCACCTGGCGCACGCAGGGATCATCGTGCCCGACCCGACTGCGGATACGGCGGGCAATCTGGTGCATCCCATGCATGGCAAACCGGCTGCCGTGGTCAACCGGCTGCGCGGCGCGTTCGAATTGCAGCCCGGGCCGGCGCATTGCGCCCAGGTGGGCGCGGCGCTGGCGCGCATGCATCTGGCAGGGCAATCTTTTGACATGGCACAGGCGCATTTGCGCGGCCTGGCGTGGTGGAACGATACCGTGCCCCTGATCCTGCCGCACACCACCCCCGCGCAATCGGACCTGCTGCAAGCCGAACTCGCGCACCAGAACACGCTGGCCACCCAAGCCGACTGGGCGGCGCTGCCGCGCGGCCCGATACATGCCGACCTGTTCCGTGACAACGTGATGTTTGAAACCCTGCCCGACGGCACGGCGCGCTTGAGCGGGTTTTTTGACTTTTACTTCGCCGGCGTAGACACGCTGTTGTTCGATGTGGCCGTTGCGCTCAACGACTGGTGTGTGAACTTGCCGGATGCCAGCACCGATGCGGCGCGTAGCCAGGCTTTTTTGGCCGCCTACAACCAGGTACGCCCGCTGACCCCGCACGAGCGCCGCCTGCTGCCCGATGCGCTGCGCGCCGCAGCCCTGCGTTTTTGGATTTCGCGCCTGTGGGACTGGCACTTACCGCGCCAAGCCTCTATGCTCCATGCCCACGACCCCGGTCGCTTTGAATCGGCACTGCGCCAACGCATCGCCCACCCGCTCACCATGGAACAGCTCGCGCTGTGATCGCCCGCTTATGAAACTCGTCATCGTCCCAGCCCGCGCTGGAGCAACCTGGGTGAAGTTGGGTTTGCGTACCTTTTTTCGCCAACCGCTGGCTTTTACCGGCCTGTTTCTTATCTTTGTGGCCTTGATTTCAATCCTGAGTGTGATCCCCTGGATCGGCAATATTGCGGGCCTGGCCTTGATGCCAGCTGTCACGCTCGGTTTTTTTGTTGCCAGCCGCCAGGCCGCGCAGGGGCGCTTTCCGATGCCCACGGTGCTGCTCAGCGCATTCCGATCCGGGCCGCAGCATGCACGCAATATGACGGTACTGGGTCTGCTTTATGCGGGCTCCGTGCTGCTGGCGCTAGCCGTTTCTGCCGCTGCCGATGGTGGCGCGTTTGCACGGATGTATCTGCTGGGCGGCAGCATGGATATCGCCACCCTGCAAAGCCCGGAGTTCCAGCTCGCAGCACTTTTGGCCCTGGCCATTTATCTGCCCGTTTCCATGATGTTCTGGCATGCGCCGGCGCTGGTGCAGTGGCATGCGATCAGCCCCGTGAAAAGTCTTTTTTTCAGCCTCGTGGGATGCTGGCGCAACATGGGCGCGTTCACGATTTACACCCTGGTCTGGTTTGGCGTCTTTATGGCTGTCGCCATGCTGGTAGCGCTGCTGGGGATGGTCTTGGGCAGTGAAGACGCTGTCAACGTCGCCTTGTTTCCCACATTGCTGGTGACAGCGGCGGCGTTTTTCGCGTCTACGCTGTTTAGCTTCGAAGCCTGTTTTGACGCCACCGAGGTAATTTTGGCCTAGCCTGTGCGGTGGGGCAGCGCGTTGGCATAACGCAAATGTCACGGGCACTTGGCAGACTCCCATCTATGGTGAATTCAAAAGTCCCGCACGCATCGCCCGAAGTGCTTTCAGAACGCAGACGCTGGGTTTATGTCTGGCATTGCTTCTGCGCAGTAATCATGTTGACAGCTTGCGGCCTCACGTGCGCCCAAGCGCCCATCGACCTGGCCTTTCGCGATTTTTATCAGCAGCCGCTGGGATCGCGCGGGCCACAAATCTCCGACACCCTGCGTCAGGCTGACGGTAAAACCGTGCGCTTAGTAGGGTTCATGGTGCAGCAGGAGGTACCGCAACCCGGTCGCTTCATGCTCTCGCCCCGTCCGGTGCAAATGAGCGAGCACGCCGACGGCGATGCCGATGACTTACCGCTGGCCCTGGCCACCGTTTATCTGGATGCCGAACAGCAAGACTGGGTGGTACCACATACCCGTGGCCTGATTGCGCTGACGGGGAGGCTGGAACTCGGTCGCTTTGAAGAAAGCGACGGAAGGGTTTCCTGGGTCCGCCTGCGCTTGCCTGCGCAAGCGACCCGTGGCATGAATCCTCTTGAGCTGGCCGCGTATTTCCATTCCCTTCAACACCGGCATTGAATGTACGGGCCGACACCGCCCCGGATCCACCTGTTTTTTATCCACTTTGGAAGGACTTTATGACGCTTCGCAAGACCTCCCCCCTGTCACTGCTTGCTGCGCTTGCACTGTGCAGCGCTGCCATGCCCACCACCGCCGCGCCAACGGTGACCAGGCTGACGCCACCGAGCGAGCTGTTCAGCAGCCAGCGGCAAAACCCCGTCATCGCGCGGTTTTTGCCGGGCCAGCGCTTTGACTTGCAGGCCACTGTGCGGCCGGACGATGCAGCCAAGCAGATTACAGCTGCGAGCTTCGCCATTGACGGTGTCGCACTGCAAGCCCACGTCGCGATCAAAACCTGCGAGGCCTTGTGCATCAAAGGCGTTCCGGCCAACGCAGCCATTGTTTCCAGCCGCGCCATCAGCGTAGAGCAAGCCGGGGTGCACACCTTCAGCGTCAGCGCTACGCAAAGCGACGGACAAACGGTTACCGCCACCGGTAATTTCGAGGTGGTGGCGCTGACCCAAGGTGCGCAGAAAGTCAAGAACATCATCATCCTCCTGGGTGACGGAATGGGCGCGGCACAGCGTACCGGAGCCCGTATCGTGGCCGGTGGCTACGCACAAGGCAAAGTCGTCAAACCTTTGGCGATGGATACCTTCCCGGTTACCGGCATGGTCAAAACCGCGTCACTGAATTCGGTGGTCACCGACTCCGCTCCGGGTATGACGGCCTATGTCTCAGGCAACAAAAACAATAACAACGAAGAAGGCGTTTTCCCTGACGACACGCTGGACCCGTTTGACAACCCGCGCATCGAATACCTCAGCGAGTACCTGCACCGCACGCAGGGCAAGGCGCTGGGCATCGTCACCACCGCCGACGTGTTTGACGCCACCCCCGCAGGCAATGCGATCCACACCAGCAACCGGGGTGCAGGCACCGGAATCGTGGACCAGTTTTTGGACGACCGCAAATTGCATGGCCTGTCGGTTTTGATGGGTGGCGGACGCAAATGGTTTTTGCCCGCAACAACGCCCGGATCCGCCCGCGGTGACCGCACCGACTACGCGTTTTCAACGACCGACGCGCACACCGGCGATATCGTCAAAGCCTGGGGCGCAGCGGCAGGGAAATTGGACAAGGATCGCGACCTGATCGGTGAATTCCAGGCGGCCGGGTTTGCCTACGCTGGCAGCAAAACCGAGATGGATGCGGTGAACGCCCA
>CAIOUR010000178.1 GCA_903861575.1 uncultured beta proteobacterium
GCACTCGGCTTGCTGCTCATAAGCCCAGTCCCAGGGTGCGCCCATCTCGGTGCTGATGGCGTGGGCCATTTCGTCGTAATGGCGCTCGAAAACGGCTTGCAGTTTTTGCAGCATCTCGGTGCGGTAGGCCAGCGTGGTCTCGCTGTAGCTGTCAAACGCGCGGCGGGCGGCGGCAACCGCGCGGTTGGCGTCCTCTGCGCCGCCCATCATCACCTCGCCGACCACGGATTCATCACCGGGGCTGACGGCGGCATGCACAGTGTGCGCGCCTGCTGGTTCGACCCACTGACCGTCGATGTAGAAATTGCAATGCGTGTTCATGGTGTTCTCGCAGGTGGTTATTCGGCGACGAGTTCAGTCGGGTAGCCGGGGGCGCGCAGCTCCAGGCCGCAGGCAGCCTCAATCATGCGCACCACCTCGGGCGACTGCGCCTGGCTGCCATACAGGCCACGCGCGCGGCGGAAGATTTGCTGCGCCATGGAACCCAGCTCCAAAGGCACGCCGATTTTTTCGGCAATGCCGTTGACCAGTCCCAGGTCTTTGCAGGCCAGGTCCATGGTGAACTTGACGTTGTAGCTGCCCGAGAGCACCAGTTTGGATTCGGTCTCGTGCACAAAGCTGTTGCCAGAACTGGCGCGGATCGCACGGTAGGTGGCGTCCGGGTCCACGCCGTATTTGGCCGGCAGCATCATGGCCTCGCCCGCCGCAATCAGGTGGATGAACGCCAGCATGTTGGTGACGACCTTCACAACAGAGGCGTTGCCCATCTTGCCCATGTAAATGATCTCGCCACCCATGGTGCCCAGGATGTCGTGCACGCGGTCAAAGGTCGATTGCTCGCCGCCCACCAGCACCGTGATCTCGCCTGAATTGGCCAGGTGCACGCCGCCGGTGACCGGGCACTCCAGCACGGTAATCCCTTTGGTTTTTGCCACTTCGGCCAAACGCAGCAGGTCTTCCATGTCGGTGGTGCTCATCTCGATCCAGGTGCCGCCGCGTGGCAGGTTGTCGAACACGCCGTTCGGACCTTCGACCACGGCGCGCGACACGGCGGGCGATGGCAGAACCGTGATCACCACATCGGCGTTGCGGCAGGCACCGGCCACGTCGTCCGACCAGGCCGCGCCGCCTTCCAGCAGGCGCTTGGCCAGGTCTTTGTTCAAGTCGTTCACGGTGACCGAGTAGCCGGCTTTCACCAGGTTGTTGCACAGGCCTTCGCCCAATGCGCCCAGGCCGATGAAACCGATGCGGAGTTTGGAAGTGCTCATGCTGTGTCCTTGTCTAAAAAATGAGAGGGGTATGAAAATTCAAGCGTTGTCGTGCAACACCATGTCCGCGCCTTTTTCGGCAACCATGATCGTCGGGGCATTGGTGTTTCCCGAGGTGACAGCCGGGAAAACGGATGCGTCAATTACGCGCAGGTTCTGCATGCCGTGCACGCGCAGGCGCGCGTCGACCACGCTGCTGGCGGCGTCCGGCCCCATGGCGCAGGTGCAACTGGCGTGGTAGACCGAACCGGCGCGTTTGGCAAAGTCGGCAGAGATGGCTTCCTCGGATTGCACCTGCACGCCGGGCAGGTGTTCGCTTTCCACAATGTCCGCCAGTGGCGCGGTAGCCGCAATGGTGCGCAGCAGGCGCGCGCCTTCGACGATGTCGGCGCGGTCGTGCTCGGTACTCAGAAAGTTGGTTTCAATGCGCGGTTTCTCCAGCGGGTTGCCGCTGCGGATCGTGACGCTGCCACGGCTGGTCGGGCGGCAGGTGTTGAACGAGATTAAAAACGCCGCAAACGGGTCGGGCTGCTGCAACTGAAAACGCTTGCCCGTCACCGCTGCGGTGTTGGCCGTGTAGCTCAGTGGGTTGAAATACAGGTGCAGGTTGGGCCGCGCCAGCTCGGGGCGGCTGCGCACAAAAGCGCCAGCCTGGTTCACGCTCATGCCCAGCGGGCCTTTGCGAGTAAGCAGGTAGCGGATACCGGCCAGCAGCTTGCCGCTCCAGGGCCGCAGTGTGTTGTTGAGCGTAGGCACGCGCGACTTGAAAAAGTAAGACACCGCGAGGTGGTCTTGCAGGCCCTGGCCCACGCGGGGCAAATGCTGCAACGTTGCCACGCCTTTGGACTGCAGCAGCGCGCCATCGCCCAGGCCCGATAGCTGCAGTAGTTGCGGCGAGTTGATCGCACCGCCCGACAAAATCACTTCCTTGTGCGCCTTGAAGTGCACGCTGCGTCCGTTCACGGTGCAAGCCACGCCCACCGCTTTGCGGCCTTCCAGCAGCACCCGGTTGACCATGGCATCGGTCGTGACGGTCAAGTTGCGGCGGTGTAGTACCGGGCGCAAAAACGCGTTGGAGGTGGATGCGCGCAAGCCATCGCGTATGGTCATCTGCCACAGCCCAAAGCCCTCTTTGCGCGCGCCGTTGAAGTCGTTCGTCAAGCCATAACCGAGCCGCTCGCCCGCTTCCAAAAACCGGCTACAAATCGGGTGCACCTGGTCGGCAAAGTCGCTCACCCGCAATTCGCCCCCCGCCCCGTGGTGATCGGACGCCCCCCACACATGGTCTTCGGATTTTTTGAAGTAGGGCAGCACATCGTTCCAGCCCCAGCCCGGGTTGCCCGCATCGCGCCAGTCGTCAAAGTCGCCTTCCTGGCCGCGCATATAGACCATGGCGTTGAGCGAGCTGCTGCCGCCCAGCACCTTGCCACGTGGCCAGTACGAGGCGCGGTGCGCCAGCGCCGGGTCGGGCTCGGTGGTGTACATCCAGTTGTATTGGGGGTCGGTGAAGGTCATGCCGTAACCCAGCGGCACCTGGATCAGCGGGCTGCGGTCCGAGCCACCAGCCTCCAGCAGCAAGACCCGGTTGCGGGCGTTGGCGCTCAGGCGATTGGCCAGCACGCACCCCGCGGAGCCTGCGCCAACAATGATGTAGTCGTATTCAGTCATGCGAGGTGGTTCCCAGACAATTGTCGATACTATGCAGCGCATTGAATGCCAACAATGCCATCAAATAAAGTAATTGCCCGGGCTTTTTAAACCATGTCATTTGAACAGTTAATTTCAACCGCGAGTTTGGGTGATGGTAGCAAGCCCAAGTACCAGTCCGTTGCTGAAGACCTGGCCCAGGCCATCGTTAACGGTCAGTTGCCGGTGGGTGAAAAACTTCCGCCCCAGCGCAGTCTGGCACACCGGCTGGGCGTGACTACAGGCACGATCAGCCGCGCGTACGCGATTTTGGAACGCCAAGGCCTGGCTATTGCCCGCGTGGGCGACGGCACGTATGTGCGTGCTCCGGAGACTGCAGAGGGTGTGACCGAGCCGGACCTGGGCTATGCGCCAATCGACCTGGCGCACAACGTGGCCATGTTCGGCGACGAAACCCTGGCCCTGACCCAGGCCTTTGAGAGCCTGGCGCAGGACGGAAACCTGTTGCGCCAGGTGCTGAGTTACCAAAGTGAGACCGGCATGCGCCGTCACCGCGAGGCGGGCGCCCAATGGCTGCGGCGCTTTGGCACCAGCGGGGCTTGGAATCGGGTGATGGTGACCCACGGCGCCCAGCACGGGCTGGCCTGCGTGTTGCGTACGGTGGCGCGCCCAGGCGACGCGCTGCTGACCGAGACGCTGAGCTACCCCGGCTTACAGGCCTTGGCGCGGTCCATGCGCTTGCAGTTGATTGGCATTGAGACCGACGCGCAAGGCATGCTACCCGGCGCGCTGGAGCGCGCAGCCAAGACCTTCGACACCAAGTTTGTTTACTGCGCCCCCAGCCTGCACAACCCGACCAGCGCCACCATGCCCCAGGACCGGCGTGAGGCGATTGCGCAAGTGGCGCAGAACTGCGGTCTGTACATCATCGAAGATTGCGTCCACGCGGCCATGCAGGCGCACCCTTTGCCGGCGCTCTCGACCTGGTTGCCGGAGCAGTCGTTTTTGCTGTCGAGTTTTTCCAAGGTGCTGGCACCTGGTTTGCGGGTCGGATATGTCGAGGCCGCGCCGCAGTGGCTGAGCAAATTTGCCGCCAGCATGCGCGCCGACAGCTGGATGGTCGCACCCCTTTTGCCCGAAATAGCCACACGCTGGCTGGAGAGTGGTGCCATGGAGCGGCTGATTGCGCAACAGCGCGCCATGACCGCAGAGCGCCTGGCCAGTGCTCACCGCTTGCTAGCCGGGCTGGACTACAAGTCCGACCTGGAGTACCCCTTGATTTGGCTGCCGCTGCCCGAACCCTGGCGTGCCGGTCAGTTCGCCGCCGCACTGCGCCAAGCCGGTGTGTTGGTGCGCACTGCCGACCACTTTGCCGTGGGCCGTTCACCCGCGCCACACGCGATCCGGATCAGCCTGAATTCGGCGGCATCGGTGGTCCAATTGGAAGAGGGCTTGCGCATGCTGCGCGCCTTGCTGGATAGCCCGCCCTCGATGGCGATGGACCCCTGATGGGTTTGTCGCTTACTGGGGGCGCAGCAAGTCCAAGCCGCCCATGAAAGGCCGCAGCGCCTCAGGCACGGTGACCGAGCCGTCGGCGTTCTGGTAGTTCTCCAGCACCGCCACCAGCGTGCGGCCCACCGCCAGGCCGGAGCCGTTCAGCGTGTGCACCAGCTCGTTTTTGCCTTGGGCATTTTTGAAGCGCGCTTGCAGGCGACGCGACTGAAAGGCCTCGCAATTGGAGACCGAGCTGATTTCGCGGTAGGTATTTTGCGCGGGCAGCCAGACCTCCAAGTCATAGGTCTTGGCCGCACCAAAACCCATGTCGCCGGTGCACAGGCTCATCACGCGGTAGGGAAGCCCGAGCTTTTGCAAAATCGCCTCGGCGTGGCCGGTCATTTCTTCCAGCGCCTCGTAACTGCGCTCGGGGTGCACGATTTGCACCAACTCCACCTTGTCAAACTGGTGCTGGCGGATCAGGCCGCGCGTGTCGCGTCCATACGAGCCGGCCTCGGAGCGGAAGCAGGGCGTGTGCGCAGTGAGCTTCATGGGCAGATCGGACTCGGCCAACACCACATCCCGCACAAAGTTGGTCATGGTGACTTCGCTGGTCGGAATCAAATACAGCGCCGCGGCCTCGCCCGCATCCTGCCCGCCCTTGTTGGCGGCGAACAGGTC
Organism: uncultured beta proteobacterium; assembly: GCA_903861575.1. GTDB lineage: Bacteria > Pseudomonadota > Gammaproteobacteria > Burkholderiales > Burkholderiaceae_C > Allorhodoferax. The sequence goes on from CAIOUR010000178.1 coordinate 5,091, forward strand.
TTCTTCGAACTTGGGCAGTTGCCCGGTTCCGCGCAGGGTGTCGGCGTTGACGATGTAGGGCGTGTAGCACTCGGTGTAGCCATGCTCTTGCGTTTGCACTTCCAGCATGAACTGCGCCAGCGCCCGGTGCAGCCGCGCAACCGGGCCTTGCATCACGCTGAACCGCGCGCCGGTGAGTTTGACGCCCATATCAAAGTCCAGGCCCAGCGGTGCGCCCACGTCCACATGGTCTTTGATCGCAAAGTCGAATGCGCGTGGCGTGCCCCAGCTGCGCGCCACCACGTTGCCATGTTCATCGCTGCCGCGCGGCACGCTGGCGTGCGGCAGGTTGGGCACGGCCAGCAGCATGGATTGCATGGCACTTTGGATCTCCTCAAGCCGCGCCGCGCTGTGTTCCAGTTCGGTTTTGATGTCAGCGGTTTGCGCCATCACGGCGTCCACTTCGGCTGCCGAGCCCTTGGCTTTGAGTTGGCCGATTTGTTTGCTCAGCGTGTTGCGCCGGGATTGCAGTTCTTCCGTGCGGGTTTGTATGGTTTTGCGCTCGGCTTCCAAGGACGTGAATGCGGCCACATCTAAAAACGTCTGGGGTGATTTGCGGGCGTTCAGGCCGGTGATCACGGCGTCGAGGTCTTTGCGCAGCAGGTTGATATCGAGCATGGTGGTTCCGGTTTATTCCAGGTTATCGGCCTTCAGGCCTTTGGGGAGGGGGAATTTGGTGTGTTCCTGCACGCCGTCCAGGGTGCGCAGCGACACCGCGCCCATGGCGCGCAGCCGGGTAATCACGGCTTGCACCAGCACATCCGGCGCAGAAGCCCCGGCGGTCAGGCCCACGCGTGCCTTGCCGTCCAGCCAAGCGGCTTGCAGCTCGTCGGCGTGGTCGACCATGTGCGCATCCACGCCGAGCTTGCGCGCCAGTTCAGCCAGGCGGTTGCTGTTGGAACTGGTGGGGCTGCCCACCACGATCACCACATCCACCTGCGGGCTCATGAACTTGACTGCGTCCTGGCGGTTTTGCGTGGCGTAGCAAATGTCCTGTTGCTTGGGCAAGCGCACTTTAGGAAAGCGTGCCTGGATGGCCGCCGCAATCTCGGCGGCGTCGTCCACGCTCAGCGTGGTTTGGGTCACCATGGCCAACTTGTCGGTCTGGGCGGGCTGCACACGGGCCACATCGGCCACGTCTTCCACCAGATGGATGCCGCTCTCCAGTTGCCCCATGGTGCCTTCGACTTCCGGGTGACCTTTGTGGCCGATCATCAAAAACTCATAGCCCTCTTTGTGCAGCTTGGCGACTTCCACATGCACTTTGCTGACCAAGGGGCAGGTCGCATCGAAAACCTGAAAACCGCGCGCCTGCGCCTCGTCCTGCACGGCCTTACTGACTCCGTGGGCTGAAAAAATCAGCGTGGCACCGGGCGGGACATCGGACAGTTCCTCAATAAAAATCGCGCCCCGCGACCGCAAGTCGTTGACTACATGGGTGTTGTGCACGATTTCGTGGCGGACATAAATCGGTGCGCCGAATTTGTCGAGGGCGCGGTCGACAATTTCGATGGCGCGGTCTACGCCGGCGCAAAAACCGCGCGGCTCGGCGAGCAACACTTCCTGCAATTGCATGGGGGGGCTCATAAAACTCCGATCAGTTGCACTTCAAAGCTGACCGGTTGGCCGGCCAGCGGGTGGTTGAAATCGAAGAGCACTGCCCCGCCGTCGGCTGCGTCGCGCACCTGCAGCACGGCACCCGCATAGCTGTCCTGGCCGTCGGGCGTGGGGAACTGCACGACGTCACCCGGTGCGTAGCGCTCGTGGGGGTCACCGAGTTCACGCAGCAGCTTGATGGCCACCCATTGCTCCATGGCCGGGTTGCGATCGCCAAACGCGGCACCCGGGGGCAGATCAAAGGTCGCGCGTTGCCCCTCGGCCATGTCCATCAGACACTGCTCCACGGCAGGCGACAAAGCGCCGCTGCCCAGGCTCAAGGTCGCTGGTTTTCCACCAAAGGTATTGATGATGTCGCCGGATGGGCCGCCGAGCCGGTAATGCAGCGTCAGAAACGAGCCCGCTTGCACGCGGGCGGGGCTGTTGGTCATAGATGTCCCGATAAACTGCCGCTATTGTAGAAAGCCGTCCGCGATGTCGATGAAAGACCTGCCCCCCGACGCCCGCCCGCGGGAAAAGCTGCTAGCACGCGGCGCAGCGGCGCTGTCGGACGCCGAATTGCTGGCCTTGCTGCTGCGCACCGGTACGGCGGGCAAAGGTGTGTTGCAAATGGCGCAGGAGTTGTTGGATTTGCCCTCGGCCTCTGCCAGCGGTTTTGGCGGTGTGGCTGGCTTGCTCAACGCTACCGCCGCTGATCTGCAGCGCGTCAAAGGCCTGGGCCCGGCCAAACGTGCGGAATTGCTCGCTGTGCTGGAGTTGGCGCGCCGCGCCTTAGCCCAGCGTTTGCAGGAGCGCCCGGTGCTGGATGCGCCCCAGGCGGTGCGCGAGTTCTGGCAATTGCATTTGGCTGCGCGCAGCCACGAAGTCTTTGCCGTGCTGTTTCTGGATGCGCAACACCGCATGGTGGCCATGGAGGAGTTGTTCCGTGGCACGCTGACCCAGACCAGCGTCTACCCCCGTGAGGTCGTCTTGCGTGCCTTGCACCACCAGGCCAGTGCGGTGGTGCTGGCGCACAACCACCCCAGCGGTACGGTACAGCCCTCGCGGGCCGATGAAGCGCTGACGCATACGCTCAAGGCCGCGCTGGCCCTGGTGGATGTGCGGGTGTTGGACCACATCATCGTCAGCCAAGGGCAGTCGCTGTCCATGGCCGAGCAGGGGCTGGTATGAGTGCGCGCAAGCCCGCCCCCGCACGCAAGGCCGTGGCGCTGAGCGATTTGGCCGGCATCAAAAAACAACTGGCGGACGCGGTGGCCGCACGAGCTGCAGAAGCTGCGCGTGCAGCGGCAGAGGCCAAACGGCTGGCAGCGCAAAAAAACCTGTTTGAAAACGCCGTGGGCAAGGTGCAACGCCTGCCCGATCCGGGGGTGGCTGATATCTCGCCTGAGCGCCCGCCGCCGCATCCGCTGCAGCACCAGCGCGACGAAGCGGCTGCATTGCGCGAGTCGATGAGCGATGAGCTCGACATCAGCTCGCTGCTCGACACCGATGCGCAATTGAGTTTCCGCCGCCCCGGCGTGGGTGCGGACGTGACGCAAAAACTGCGCAAGGGCAAGTGGTCGATTCAGCGCCAGATTGATCTGCATGGCCTGCGCAGCGACGCCGCGCGCGAGGCGCTGGGCAGCTTCATCCGCGAGTCGCACCAGCAAGGCATCCGCTGCGTGCGCGTGATCCACGGCAAGGGCTTGGGCTCGCCGGGCAAGACGCCGGTGCTCAAAGACAAGGTGCACCGCTGGCTGGTACAAAAAGCCGAGGTGGTGGCGTTTGTACAGGCCCCGCCCATGCAGGGTGGCGCGGGCGCGCTGGTGGTTTTGCTGCAACCTTTTCGCGCTGCCTAGACGCGGCCGGCGCTCACTTGCCGGCGTTAGGGAAGAAGAGCTGCTGGCCTTCGATTTTGTAGGCGGCGATCGCCGCCTGCCCCGCAGAAGAAGTCACCCAATCGGCGAACTTTTGCGCCTCGGCCACTTTGGTGTGTGGGTGTTTGGCGGGGTTGACCACTAGAACGCCATATTGGTTGAACAAGCGGGTATCGCCCTCGACCAACACCGCCAGATCGGCGCGGTTTTTGAAGCTCAGCCAGGTGGCGCGGTCGGCCAGCACATAGGCGCCGGTGCTGGCCGCCATGTTGAGTGCCGGGCCCATGCCGCAACCGCATTCGCGGTAGCCGCTGCCCTTGGCGCTGTCGGCGGGGGTGAGTTTCCAGTAGCGCAGTTCGGCGGCGTGGGTGCCGCTTTTGTCGCCGCGTGAAACAAAGGGTGCGTTGCTTTGCGCCACCCTGGCTAGCGCTGCGGCAATGTCTTTGCCACGCAGCTTGGCCGGATCGGCA